>NZ_KV827226.1:93606-201468 GCF_001836075.1 Staphylococcus sp. HMSC035D11 | reverse complement strand
CAGATACTTTATGTCCCAGCCTCTTTTTATATAACATATTGTTATATTTTTGATATGATAAGAGATGAATTAATTCAAGGGAATTTTGAGGTGAACTCATGTTAACGACAGATAGATTGGTTAAAGTATTAAAACTGAAGCTATTTACTGGAGAAAAAGGATTAAATAAAACGATTAAAAACATTGATATTTCTAGACCTGGTTTAGAAATGGCAGGTTATTTTTCTCATTATGCAGCAAATCGTATTCAATTATTAGGTACCACTGAATTATCATTTTACAATTTATTACCAGATGAAGAAAGACGGGGACGAATGAGAAAATTATGTCGTCCTGAAACGCCAGCAATTATTGTGACAAGAGGATTAGAGCCACCTCAAGAACTGATTGAAGCGGCTCAAGAAATGGATACACCTTTGATTGTTTCTAAAGATGCTACAACAAGTTTAATGAGTCGATTAACGACATTTTTAGAACATGAGTTAGCTAAAACGACCTCTCTACACGGTGTTTTAGTAGACGTATATGGTGTAGGAGTATTAATTACAGGAGATTCTGGCATCGGAAAAAGTGAAACAGCATTAGAATTAGTAAAGCGAGGTCATCGTTTAGTAGCAGACGATAATGTTGAAATCCGTGAAATTACGAAAGACGAATTGGTTGGTACACCACCTAAGTTAATTGAACATTTATTAGAAATACGTGGACTAGGAATTATCAATGTCATGACTTTATTTGGAGCGGGGTCAATTCTAACCCAAAAACAAATACGGTTAAATATAAATCTTGAAAATTGGGATAAGAATAAATTATATGATCGCGTTGGATTAAATGAAGAAACATTAAAGATTTTAGATACAGAAATAACTAAAAAAACAATCCCTGTAAGACCAGGAAGAAACGTTGCTGTTATTATAGAAGTAGCTGCAATGAATTATCGTTTAAATATCATGGGTATTAATACAGCTGAAGAATTTAATCAACGTTTGAATGAAGAAATTATCAAGAATGGGAATCAGAATGAAGGGAAATAGTATATGCTTTTTAATTTGAATTATATCAATCCTACTGCTATCGATATAGGTCCTTTATCGATAAAATGGTATGGAATTATTATTGCAGTAGGAATATTAATAGGATATTTTATTGCTCAAGAAAGCTTGAAATCTATAGGATTACATAAAGATACATTAGTAGATATTATCTTTTATTGTGCAATTTTCGGATTTCTAGTTGCAAGAATTTATTTTGTTATATTTCAATGGCCTTATTATATGGAAAATCCATCAGAAATACCTAAAATTTGGCATGGCGGGATAGCTATTCACGGTGGATTAATAGGTGGCTTTATTACTGGAATTATTCTATGTAAATTGAAAAATCTTAATCCTTTTCAAATTGGAGACATTGTTGCGCCAAGTATTATATTAGCTCAAGGTATAGGGCGATGGGGCAATTTTATGAATCATGAAGCTCATGGTGGACCGGTATCAAGAACATTTCTAGAAAGCATGCATATTCCAGAATTTATTATTCGAAATATGTATATTGAAGGCGTATACTATCATCCTACTTTTTTATATGAATCTATTTGGGATATACTTGGATTTATTATACTAATTACTCTTAGAAAGCATCTACGCGTTGGAGAAACATTTTCATTATACCTCATTTGGTATTCAATAGGACGCTTCTTTGTTGAAGGATTAAGAACAGACAGTTTAATGTTAACAAGTCATATTCGCGTAGCTCAACTTGTTTCAGTTATTTTAATGATTATGGGTATTATTTTAATTATCTATCGTCGAATCAAACATCAACCAGTTATTTATAAAAATGCTGGACCATTAACTTGGAATTCAAGAGTGAAGGTAAAATAATGAGACGATTAACTATTATTAATACACAGTCGATGAATCCCTTATGGCGCATTTACCAATTTGTTCGTTTTTCTAAAGTGTTAAAAAATACAGTAATAATAGAAATAAGTCGCTTTATTCCTTTTTTAAATGTAAAACGTTATATTTATATTCATTTCTTGAAGATGTCAATTGGGGAACGAACTGCATTTGCCTATAAGGTAATGCCTGATATTTTTCATCCCCAGTTAATATCTATTGGCAGTAATACTGTTATTGGTTATAATACAACAATATTAACGCATGAAATTTTAGTAAATGAGTATCGTTATGGACGAGTGGACATTGGTTCTCATACTTTAATTGGAGCAAATGTGACCATTTTACCTGGGGTGAAAATCGGTCATAACGTTATAATTAAAGCAGGTACTATCGTCTCTAAAGATGTTCCCGATGATACTATTGCTTTTGGAAACCCCATGCAAATTCATAATAAATAAGAAAGTGGTGACAAAGCATGGCACGAAAGGAACAAAAAATTATTCCAATGACTTTTGATGAGAATTTTTATCGAAAGATGGCAGATCAAAAATATAAACAGAGAGATTATAGAAAAGCAGCTGAATATTATAGAAATGTGCTAGATTTGTCACCTGAAGATTTTGATATAAGACTTAAGTATGCCGATTGTTTAAATGAATTGAATTTGAATAAAAAAGCAGAAAAAATGTTTTATGAAAGCATTATAAATGATCATAATGTAGCAGAAAGTTATTATCAATTGAGTCAACTGAATATTAAACTTAACGAGCCAAACAAGGCCTTCTTGTTTGGTATTAATTATGTAGTTTTATCAAATGATGATTCTTTTAGAGAAGAATTAGAAAAAATGTTCGAAGTTTCTTATATTGAAGAAAATAAAATTGAAATGGAAGCACAATTATTTGCAGTTCAATTATTATTTCAATATTTATTCGCTCAAGGACGTTTACAAGAAGCACGAACGTATATTTTAAAACAAAACGATGATATTCAGTCGCATCGCGTTATTAGAAATTTACTAGCAATGTGTTATCTTTATTTGAGTGAATATGAGATTGCTAAAGAATTATTCGAAACATTGCTTGCTGAAGATAACTCGGATGTACATGCACTCTGTCATTATACATTGCTATTATATAATACTAATGAAACAGAGAAGTATCACAAATATATAAAAATATTAAATAAAGTGATGCCGATGAACGAAGATGAAAGTTTTAAGTTAGGTATTGTACTAAGTTATCTCAAACAGTACAAAGCGTCTCAACAACTTTTATTACCTTTATATAAAAAGGGTAAGTTTGTTTCAATTCAAATGTTTAATGCTTTAAGCTATAACTATTATTACTTAGGAAATAAAAAACAAAGTAAATTATTTTGGGATAAATTATTGCAAATTTCTGAAGTAGATGTGGGGTATGCCCCATGGGTATTAGAAGAAAGTAAATATACATTTGAACAAAAAATATTACCTTTATTATTAGATGATGACAGTCATTATCGATTATATGGCGTATTTTTATTAAATCAGTTAAACGGAAAAGAAATACTAATGACTGAAGACATTTGGTCAGTATTGGAAAACATGAATGACTATGAAAAGTTATATTTAACTTACTTAGTTCAAGGATTACATTTAAATAAGCTTGATTTTATTCATAAAGGATTAAAGAAAATGTATGACGTTGAAGAACTATCGTTTGATACAGAATTATTTGTCACTTGGATTGATAAAGGAGAAGCTTTAATCGTTGAAGGCGTTAATTTTAAAGAGTTAAATAGATATATTGCGGCACATGTTTATTTATATTACCGTTATCATAAAAAGCGTATAACTAAAAAGAAAATCATTGAAATTTTTAATACTACAAGATATAAATTAGATAACGCAATTGATAAATTATTGAGCATATAAATTTATGAAAAGCAAATAATACTATATAATGCGCGTATTAATATAAACGTAGGAGGTATAAAAATGAACGAAGTAGATTTTGATGTTGCGATAATTGGGGCTGGACCAGCTGGAATGACTGCTGCAGTTTATGCATCACGTGCAAATCTAAATACAGTGATGATTGAACGTGGTATGCCTGGAGGACAAATGGCAAATACGGAAGAAGTTGAAAATTTTCCAGGGTTTGAAATGATTACAGGTCCAGATTTATCAACAAAAATGTTTGAACATGCGAAAAAATTTGGTGCTTCTTATCAATATGGAGATATCAAATCAATTGAAGATAATGGCGATCACAAAGTGATTAATCTAGGAAATAAAACTATAACAGCTAGAGCAGTGATTATTTCAACAGGTGCAGAATATAAAAAAATTGGTGTTCCTGGTGAACAAGAATTAGGTGGCCGTGGCGTAAGTTATTGTGCAGTATGTGATGGTGCATTCTTTAAAAACAAAAATATATTTGTTATTGGTGGAGGCGATTCAGCGGTAGAAGAGGGCGCATTCCTTACTAAATTCGCTGATAAAGTAACAATTGTTCACCGAAGAGACGAATTAAGAGCCCAAAAAATTCTACAAGATCGTGCATTTAAAAATGAAAAAATTGATTTTATTTGGAGTCACACTTTGAAATCAATTAATGAAAAAGATGGAAAAGTTGGATCTGTAACGTTAGTTTCAACAAAAGATGCGTCTGAACAAACGTTAGATGCAGACGGTGTATTTATTTATATTGGGATGAAACCTTTAACAGCACCATTTAATAACTTAGGTATTACAAATGATATGGGTTATATTATTACAAAAGATGATATGACTACTTCTGTACCAGGGATTTTTGCAGCTGGAGACGTGAGAGATAAAGGATTACGTCAAATCGTAACTGCTACAGGTGATGGTAGTATTGCTGCACAAAGTGCAATTGATTATATCGAAGAATTAAAAGATAAAGAAGAAGCTTAAGGAATTAATTAAAGCTAGAATAATCACTTCTGATAGAAGTATTATTACTAGCTTTTTTCTTAGCAGTAAAGTCGATACAAATTGTTAGCAAGGTAAAAATATATGCTATGATGTTATATAAATACATGTATGCTTAAATGGATGGTGCTTAGAATGGTTAATCAAATAAATGATGAAATGAGCAAAAGTGAACTATTAGTTGTTACAGGATTGTCTGGCGCTGGTAAATCATTAGTTATTCAATGTTTAGAAGATATTGGCTTTTTCTGTGTAGATAATTTACCACCTATATTACTACCTAAACTTGTGGAGTTAATGGAGCAAGGTAACCCTTCACTTCAAAAAGTAGCAATTGCAATTGATTTAAGAGGAAAAGAGTTATTTAAATCACTTATAGATGAAATTGATGTAATTAAAACGAGAAATGATGTTATTGTAGATGTTATGTTTTTAGAAGCTACAACTGAAAAATTAATTTCTAGATATAAAGAATCACGTAGAGCGCACCCTTTAAATCAAAATGGTCAAATGTCTTTAATTGATTCAATTCTAGAAGAACAACAATTACTTTCAAATATTAGATCAATAGCGAATTATATTATTGATACTACAGAGTTAAAGCCTAAAGAATTAAAAGAAAGAATCAAACGTCATTTCGCCGATGAAAAAATGAATTCATTTAGTATTAATGTAACTAGTTTTGGATTTAAACATGGTATTCAGAAAGATGCTGATTTAGTATTCGATGTACGCTTTTTGCCTAATCCATATTATGTTGAAGACTTGAGACCGATGACTGGAGAAGATGAAGCAGTTTATAATTATGTGATGAAATGGAAAGAAACTGAAACTTTCTTTGAAAAACTAATGGATTTACTTATTTTTATGATTCCAGGCTATAAAAAAGAGGGTAAATCACAACTGGTTATAGCAATAGGTTGTACTGGCGGACAACATCGCTCTGTAGCCTTAGCTAAACGTATCGGAGAAGAGTTAAATGATATATTTGATTATAATGTGTATGTTCATCATAGAGATGCACATATTGAAAGTGGCGTGAAGAAATGAAACAGTTGAAAGTAGTACTAATCGGAGGAGGCACAGGACTCTCAGTACTAGCTAGAGGGTTACGAGAATATCCAATAGATATTACTGCTATTGTTACAGTTGCAGATGATGGTGGTAGTACAGGTAAAATTAGAGATGAAATGTCTATTCCTGCTCCAGGAGATATTAGAAATGTCATTGCAGCGCTAAGTGATGCAGAACCAATTCTAGAAGAATTATTTCAGTATCGTTTTGAAGAACATCAAATTGAAGGTCACTCATTAGGTAATTTATTACTTGCAGCACTTACAAATATAAAAAATGACTTTGGTCATGCAGTGAAAGAATTAAGTAAAATTTTAAACATTAAAGGAAAAGTGATTCCATCTACTAATACTAATGTTATGTTAAATGCTGTTTTAGAAGATGGTGAGATTGTTAAAGGTGAATCTAAAATACCTAAAAAAAATAAAAAAATTCGACGTGTCTATTTAGAACCATCTAATGTAGAACCCATGCAGGAAGCCGTTGATGCTTTACAAGAAGCGGATTTAATTGTTCTAGGTCCTGGTTCACTGTATACAAGTGTAATTTCAAATTTGTGTATTGAAGGTATTTCTAAAGCAATCATAAGTTCACAAGCACCGAAATTATACATTTCTAATATTATGACTCAACCAGGAGAAACAAATGATTATGATGTCTACGATCATGTTAAAGCTATTCATCAACATGCTGGTGAACCATTTATTGATTATGTTATTTGTAGTAATGATGCATTTGATGAACAGATTCTTCAACGATATAAAGAACGTAATGCTCATCCTGTAAGTACGAATAAAATAAAATTAACAGAAAATAATATTAAAATGATTACTTCTAAAAATCTTGTAGAAATTTATGACCATGTCTTTGTTCGTCATAATACAAAGGTACTTGCTAAACTTGTATATGATTTAGCACTTGAATTAACAAGTACAATTCAATTTAAACCTAAAAAATAAATTTTAATGAATTTAAAAATAATTTGATATAGAGTGTTATATATTTTGAGATGTTAATTACATATAATAATGATGATGAGAAAAGGAGGGAGCATCAATGAGTTTTGCATCAGATATGAAAAATGAATTGACCCGCATTGAAGTCGATGAAAGTAATGCTAAAGCTGAACTTAGCGCTTTGATTCGGATGAACGGTGCACTCAGTTTATCTAATCAACAATTTGTAATTAATGTTCAAACTGAAAATGCGACTACGGCTCGAAGAATATATTCATTAATTAAGCGTATTTTTAATGTCGAAGTAGAAATTTTAGTACGAAAAAAAATGAAATTAAAAAAGAATAATATCTACATTTGTCGAACTAAAGTACGTGCTAAAGAAATACTTGATAAATTAGGTATTTTAAAAAATGGTATTTTCGTTCATGACATTGATGCGAGTATGATTAAAGATGATGAAATGCGTAGAAGCTATTTAAGAGGGGCATTTTTAGCGGGTGGATCAGTAAATAATCCAGAAACCTCTTCCTACCATTTAGAAATTTTTTCTCAATATGAAGGACATGCTGAGGGATTAACTAAACTAATGAACAGTTATGGACTGAATGCTAAGCATTTAGAACGAAAAAAAGGAAGTATTTCTTATTTGAAAGAAGCGGAGAAAATTTCTGAGTTTTTAAGTTTGATAGGGGGGTACCAAGCACTATTAAAATTTGAAGATGTAAGAATAGTGAGAGATATGAGAAACTCTGTCAATAGATTAGTAAATTGTGAAACAGCTAATTTAAATAAAACTGTGAGTGCAGCTATGAAACAAGTACAAAGCATTCAATTAATTGATGAAGAAATAGGTTTAGATAATTTACCTGATCGTTTAAGAGAGATTGCAAAATTACGAGTAGAACATCAAGAAATTTCTTTGAAAGAATTAGGAGAAATGATATCAAATGGGCCTATTTCTAAATCAGGAGTAAATCATCGCTTACGAAAATTAAATGAACTCGCTGATAAAATTAGAAATGGAGAAAAAGTCGAATTATAAAATAAAATGTGTTTTAAGAAATAGGATGAAACATTAATATAACGTTTCATCCTATTTCTTAATAATAGCCCCCTCGAGAGGAATCGAACCTCTATCTTAAGAACCGGAATCTTACGTGTTATCCATTACACTACGAGGAGTATAATATAAAAACTAATTTCTGTACTAAATATATAATTAACAGTACAATTTGAATATATGAATAGTGTATAAAATTATAAAAAGCAACGTCAAATAAAAGTAGAAGTATTATTTTTGACCATTTTTGACTTTTGTTGTAAAATAAATATAACAGTTAATTACAAGGAGGAAATATAATGAATTTAATTCCTACAGTTATTGAAACAACAAATCGCGGTGAACGCGCATATGATATTTATTCTCGTCTATTAAAAGACCGCATTATTATGTTAGGCTCAGCAATTGATGATAATGTTGCAAATTCAATTGTATCACAATTATTATTCTTACAAGCTCAAGATTCTGAAAAAGATATTTATTTATACATCAATTCTCCAGGTGGTAGTGTAACAGCAGGATTTGCTATTTACGATACAATTCAACACATTAAACCAGATGTACAAACAATTTGTATTGGTATGGCTGCGTCAATGGGATCATTCTTATTAGCAGCTGGTACAAAAGGTAAACGTTTTGCCTTACCAAACGCTGAAGTTATGATTCATCAACCATTAGGTGGCGCTCAAGGTCAAGCGACAGAAATTGAAATTGCTGCTAACCATATCTTAAAAACACGTGAAAAATTAAATCGTATTTTAGCTGAACGTACAGGTCAAAGTATTGAAAGAATTCAAAAAGATACTGATCGTGATAACTTCTTAACTGCTGATGAAGCAAAAGAATATGGTTTAATTGATCACGTAATGCAACCTGAAGATATGTAAATAGAATTGTTTAATATGTAAAAAAGGAAGAGCATTGATGCTCTTCCTTTTTTATGGTTTTTTAGTTTTTAATAAATATTGTATAGCTACAAACCCTAATAATAATCCTATAATAATAAAGAAAAAAGATAAAAGTACCATAATGATACTCTTTTCGAAAGCAAAGACACCATTTAAAATTAAAAATATACTAGCGATAAGTAGTAAGATATACGTTAACTTGTTGTCATTCATCACTAAATCTCCAATTACTATTCGTTAATTAAGTCTTCAAGTGCAACTTTTAAATTATTATACCTAAAATTAAACCCTAATGCTTCTAATTTATTAGGTAAGACTTTTTGAGTATCGAGAACTACTGTCGACATTTCTCCTAGTACAGCACGCATAATTAATGATGGCACCCACGTTTCATGTGGTTTATGCATCGTACGTCCAAGCGTATAACCAAATAAATTTTGACGTTCAGGAATTGGAGAAGCCATATTAAATGGACCTTTTGCATTTGATTCGTCAATTGTAAATAAAATCGCACGCACTAAGTCATCTATGTGAATCCAAGAATACCATTGATGTCCAGAACCTAATTTACCGCCTACGTAGAATTTATATGGTAGTTTCATCGTTTGAAGTGCGCCACCTTCAGAAGACAAAATCATACTAAATCTTCCTAATACAACACGTGTACCAAAATTTTCGAAACGACGAGCAAATCGTTCCCATTGATAAACGACATCTGACAGGAAATCAAAAGGAAGTGTTTGATATTGTTCTGTATAAGTTCGATATAAACTTGGAGGATAATAACCCATAGCGCTTGCATTAAAAAGCACTTCAGGTTTATGTTGACGTTGCTCAAATAAATGAACTAAAGATTCAGTCGATTGAATACGACTTGTCATAATCGTTTGTTTGTAAGAGGGTGTCCAACGTTTATTTAATGTAGCGCCTGCTAAATTAATAACTACATCAATATCTGGCACTTGATTTTCCCATCCTTTTTTAGACCAGTTAACATACGTAATCTTAGGCTCATCACTTTGTTTATCACTACGGGTTAAAATTGTAATATGAGCCTCTCTTTTTTTAATTTCATTTACTAAATGACTACCTACCATTCCAGTTCCACCAGTAATTAAAAATTGTTTCATTTACTAACACCTCATTTTTTATAAAGAAAATAAATTTTTTTAATGACAATGTAGAGAAAGATGCTCAAAAAGCATTCAAGATTTATTCAATAATATGTCATTAACTTTAGAAAATACGGTCATTAAATTTACCTAAATTTAGCTATAATATAAGTATAGCTTTGCCATAGAGAATAGTAGAATATTTAAAAAGTATGTTTATACCTTTAATAATATACAAAACAAAAGTCATTTTAATTTCTTTCTATTCTCTTTCAAGTTTCTATTATATTACTTTATAAATAAGATTAAGAATAATATGATTATAGGAATTAAAATGCCAATTAATATATCAAATTTTGAATTTTTACTTTCATCAAAATCATCATTACTTAACATCATAGATTTAATTTTATTGCTTGAATGATGTTTAAATAATGTGTTAAAAGTATCTTTTTTCATTTTGTCACTCCAAAATTCACTTTATATTGATAGTGTAGTTATTTATATATGATGTTATCATATATAATTGAATGAGTATTTCATTTATATATGTACTTAAGTGTTTTTTTATTTTTTTAAAAGGAAATAATGTAAAATAGATTGCTATATTAAAGGATGAATAGATAATTAAGAAGTGAGGGAGTCCATGTCAAAAAAAAATAGAAATCTTAAAGACTATGAAGCACATGAAAAGAAAAAAATGAGTGGTATTTCTAAAATAATTAGTACACTTATTGTGCTTCTATTACTTGGTGGATTAGTGTTTGCAGTTTTTGCTTTTGTAGATAATTCAAACAGAGTCAATGAACGTTTAAATAATCAATCAACGGAAGAACATAAACATAAGAAAGATAAAGATACTGAAAGTGATAAAAAGAACGAAGAAAGTACGCAAGAAAATACAACAAGTGAAAACAATACAAATAATAGTAAGGAAAATAAATTAGATAATGTAAAAAATCCAAATGTCACTGATAACTATTCTAATGAGCAAAGTAATTCAATAAGAGTACAACCTACTAATCAAGGTAAAACAGCACAAACACAACAATCTTCTAAAGAAACACCTACAAAACAACCTAGTACAAATCAAATTCAAAGTACTCAACAAAAAGAAAACTCACAAACTCAAGAAAAAGCAACGCAAGAAGAAACAAATAAATCAACTGAAAGCACTCAGTCAAGTCAATCTTCTCGTTCTAATGCTTCAACTGAAACATCACAACATAATTCAAGTAACAATGACACAACTACTACACAAGAACGAGCTAATACAAATCAATCATCACAAACACAAAAATCAACGACGCAACCATCTACTGCCGAGCCTAAAACACAATCATCTAGTTCAACAACTTCAGAATCAAAAAGTAATACCCAACAATCTCAGAGATCTTCAAACGAAGAATAAAAAAAGACCTAGGTATATACACATTTTACCATGTGTGTATCTCTAGGTTTTTTTAAAATATCCAGTTGAGCAAGAACGTTAAGATAATTGAAAGAACAATCGATATAAAAATGGAAGAGAAACAACCAAAAGGACAACCACAACCATAGTGATATCGTATTGTATTGTGATGTTCAGACATATCTCGATATTCTTGTTCTTTTTTAAAATAGTCATCATCTTTATATCTATTATCAGAAGGATCTAAAACTTCTATATCCTTATTGTCTTTATATTTCAAAGTAATTCCTCCTATCTAGTTAATTTTCAATTATAATTCATCATTTTTGAAAAACCTATAAAGTTAACTCTATTGCATTTACTATACCCTATTTTAAATATTTAACAGATTATTTAAAATAATAAGGGTTTTCGCTTGCTTTTTTATAACGACAATAGTAGTATTGCAATTGTAAAGAGGTTGAATTTTGTCCCACCTGGGACAAAAAAAGTCAAACCCCCTCTAACTCTCGATTACCTTTTGAGAAAAATAGGAGGAAGGTAGTAGTGAAAGACCTGATTAAACTACAACAAAAGTTGGTTCCTGACTTAGTTGATAAAATGTATCGACGTTTCTCTATCTTAACGACAATTTCAAATAATGAACCTGTTGGGCGTAGAAGTTTAAGCGAACATATGGATATTACAGAAAGAGTCTTAAGAACAGAAACAGACATATTAAAAAAGCAAAATCTTATACAAGTAAAATCAACTGGTATGGAAATCACCGAGGAAGGTACAAAAGTACTTAATCAATTAAGTGATTACTTTAAAGTGTATAAAGATGATAATCATTATGCTAAACATATTAAGTCCAACTTTGGAGTTAAAGAAGTATATGTCATACCTGGAAATTCTGACATGCATGAAGAAGTTAAGTCTGAGATGGGTAGACAAGCAGGTCATTTACTAGAAGATATATTGTATGAAGATGCAATTGTGTCAGTGACAGGCGGATCAACAATGGCTAATGTTAGCCGAGCAATGCATTTATTACCATTTAATGTGTTTTTTGTTCCGGCACGTGGTGGTCTTGGTGAAAATATGGTTTATCAAGCAAATACAATTGCAGCAAGTATGGCACAACAAAGTGGTGGGTATTATACTACCCTATATGTACCAGATAATGTAAGCGAATCAACATATAATACATTACTGATGGAACCATCAGTTGTGCACACATTAGAAAAGATTAAACAAGCAAATATAACAATACACGGTATTGGTGATGCGCTGAAGATGGCGCATCGTAGACAATCATCTGATGAGGTGATTGAAAGACTTCAACATCATCAAGCCGTCGGAGAAGCTTTCGGATATTATTTTGACGCTCAAGGTCATGTAGTTCAAAAAGTAAAAACTATTGGATTACAACTTGAAGATTTAGAAAGCAAAGAATTTATATATGCTGTTGCTGGCGGCATGTCTAAGGGAGAAGCTATCAAAGCATATCTCAGTATTGCTCCCAAAAATACAATATTAATTACTGATGAAGCAGCAGCTAAAGTAATACTAAATAAGGAATAAAAAGTTATTTAACTTTTTAAATATCATTTTAAAGGAGGCCATTATAATGGCAGTAAAAGTAGCAATTAATGGTTTTGGTAGAATTGGTCGTTTAGCATTCAGAAGAATTCAAGACGTAGAAGGTATTGAAGTAGTTGCAGTAAACGACTTAACAGACGACGAAATGTTAGCTCATTTATTAAAATATGACACTATGCAAGGTCGCTTTAACGGAGACGTAGAAGTTGTTGAAGGTGGTTTCCGTGTAAATGGTAAAGAAGTTAAATCTTTTGAAGAACCAGATGCAAGTAAATTACCATGGGGCGATTTAGATATCGACGTAGTATTAGAATGTACTGGTTTCTATACAGAAAAAGAAAAAGCTGAAGCACACATTAATGCAGGAGCTAAAAAAGTATTAATTTCTGCTCCAGCTAAAGGTGATGTTAAAACTATCGTATTTAACACAAACCACAAAGATTTAGACGGATCTGAAACAGTAGTATCAGGTGCTTCATGTACTACAAACTCATTAGCACCAGTTGCTAAAGTTTTAAATGACGAATTTGGTATTGTTGAAGGTTTAATGACAACTATTCACGCTTACACTGGCGACCAAATGACTCAAGATGGTCCACACAAAAAAGGTGACAAACGTCGTGCACGTGCAGCAGCACAAAACATCGTACCTAACTCAACAGGTGCAGCTAAAGCTATCGGTAAAGTAATTCCTGAAATCGATGGTAAATTAGATGGTGGAGCACAACGTGTACCAGTAGCTACTGGTTCATTAACTGAAGTAACAGTTGTATTAGAAAAAGAAGTAACAGTTGAAGATGTTAACAAAGCAATGAAAAATGCTGCTGACGAATCATTCGGTTACACTGAAGATGAAATCGTATCATCAGATATTGTTGGTATGAACTTTGGTTCATTATTCGATGCAACTCAAACTCGTGTCATCTCAGTTGGCGACAAACAATTAGTTAAAGTAGCTGCTTGGTATGACAACGAAATGTCTTATACTTCTCAATTAGTACGTACTTTAGAATATTTAGCTGAATTAACTAAATAATTTCGTAGCCTAGTTTAATAAAAACTTGTGCTCAGTACATTTATATAAAATGTTGAATTAAGTTAGCTTATGAGTAAGCGGGGAGCACTAACGCTTCTCCGCTTATTTTTATATTAATAATTCCTATTTAAAGGAGGAAATTATAATGGCAAAAAAAATTGTTTCTGATTTAGACTTAAAAGGGAAAGTTGTACTTGAACGTGCTGATTTTAATGTACCTTTAAAAAACGGTGAAATTACAAATGATAACCGTATTGTTCAAGCTTTACCAACAATTAAATATATTTTAGAACAAGGCGGTAAATTAGTATTATTCTCTCATTTAGGTAAAGTTAAAGAAGAAAGTGATAAAAAAGAGTTAACTTTAAAACCAGTAGCGGATTCATTAACTGAAAAATTAGGCAAAGAAGTTGTGTTTATTCCAGAAACACGCGGTGAAAAATTAGAATCTGCAATTAAAAATTTAAATGAAGGCGATGTATTATTAGTTGAAAATACTCGTTTTGAAGATTTAGATGGTAAAAAAGAATCTAAAAATGATCCTGAATTAGGTAAGTATTGGGCATCATTAGGTGATGTGTTTGTAAATGATGCATTTGGTACTGCACACCGCGAACATGCTTCAAATGTTGGTATTTCTACTCATCTAGAAACAGCTGCAGGATACCTAATGGAAAAAGAAATTAAATTTATCGGTGGTGTGGTAAATGATCCACATAAACCAGTTGTGGCTATTTTAGGTGGTGCTAAAGTATCTGACAAAATTGGTGTTATTAAAAATTTAGTGAATATCGCTGATAAAATCATTATTGGTGGCGGTATGGCATATACATTTTTAAAAGCACAAGGTAAAGAAATTGGTCTATCTTTATTAGAAGAAGATAAAATTGACTTTGCTAAAGAACTTTTAGAAAAAAATGGCGATCAAATTGTATTACCTGTTGATTGCAAAGTAGCTAAAGAATTTTCAAATGATGCTAAAATCACTGAAGTGTCTATTGATGAAATTCCAAGTGATCAAGAAGCAATGGATATTGGACCAAAAACAATCGAGTTATTTACTAAAGAATTACAAGGTGCTCACACAGTAGTATGGAACGGACCTATGGGTGTATTTGAATTTAGTAATTTTGCTAAAGGTACAATTGGTGTATGTAAAGCAATTGCTAACTTAGAAGATGCAATCACAATTATCGGCGGCGGTGATTCAGCAGCGGCTGCAATTTCACTAGGATTTGAAGATGATTTCACTCATATTTCAACTGGTGGCGGTGCTTCATTAGAATATCTTGAAGGTAAAGAATTACCTGGTATCAAAGCAATTAACGATAAATAATATTTATTTGAATAATAAAAATGTTTCTTTTATGATTTTCATGGGAAAACAATAAAAGAACGTAAATATTTATAAGTAAGTTTAAATTTATTAATAATAGGAGTGTCAATAATGAGAAAACCAATCATAGCTGGTAACTGGAAAATGAATAAAACAGTTCAAGAAGCTAAAGACTTTGTAAACAATTTACCTACATTACCTGATGAAAAAGAAGTTGAATCAGTAATTTGTGCGCCAACAATTCAATTAGATGCATTAATCTCTCTAGTGAATGATGGCAAAGCAAAAGGATTAAAAATTGGTGCTCAAAACACTTATTTTGAAGATAATGGTGCATATACAGGAGAAACTTCTCCAGTGGCATTAGCTGATTTAGGTGTTAAATATGTCGTTATTGGACATTCAGAACGTCGTGAATTATTCCATGAAACAGATGAAGATGTAAATAAAAAAGCACATGCAGTATTTAATCATGGAATGACACCAATTATTTGTGTTGGTGAAACAGATGAAGAAAGAGAAAATGGCAAAGCTAACGAAGTAGTAAGCAACCAAGTAAAAGAAGCAGTAAAAGGCTTGTCAGAAGATCAACTTAAAGAAGTTGTTATTGCTTATGAACCAATTTGGGCAATCGGTACTGGTAAATCAGCTACTTCAGAAGATGCAAATGAAATGTGTGCACAAGTACGTAAAACAGTAGCAGACGTGTCTAGTCAAGATGTAGCTGATGCGACTCGTATTCAATATGGTGGTAGTGTGAAACCAAATAATGTTAAAGAATATATGGCTCAATCAGATATCGATGGTGCATTAGTTGGTGGCGCATCACTTAAAGTAGATGATTTTGTACAATTGTTAGAAGGTGCTAAATAATTATGGCTAAACAACCAACAGCATTAATTATTTTAGACGGTTTTGCTAACCGTGAAAGTGAACATGGTAATGCAGTAAAACAAGCGCATAAACCAAATTTTGATCGTTATTACAACAAATATCCTACGACTCAAATTGAAGCAAGTGGTTTAGATGTTGGTCTTCCCGAAGGTCAAATGGGTAACTCTGAAGTAGGTCATATGAATATAGGTGCAGGTCGTATTGTCTATCAAAGTTTAACTCGTATTAATAAATCCATTGAAGATGGTGATTTCTACGAAAATGAAGTGTTAGGTAAAGCAGCTCAACACGTTAAAGATCACGATTCAGCATTACATGTATTTGGTTTACTTTCAGATGGCGGTGTTCACAGTCATTACAAACATTTATTTGCATTATTAGAACTTGCTAAACAAAAAGGTTTAGATAAAGTGTATGTACATGCATTTTTAGATGGTCGTGATGTAGATCAAAAATCAGCAATTAAATATATTGAAGAAACAGAAGCTAAATTCAAAGAACTTGGTGTAGGTCAATTCGCATCAATTTCAGGTCGTTATTACGCAATGGACCGTGATAAACGTTGGGATCGTGAAGAAAAAGCTTATAATGCTATTCGCAATTTCGAAGGTCCTTCTTATGCGAACGCTAAAGAAGGTGTAGAAGCGAATTATGCAAATGATGTTACAGATGAATTTGTTGAACCTTTCATAGTTGAAGGACAAAATGAAGGTGTTCAAGATGGTGATGCTGTTATCTTCTTCAATTTCCGTCCTGATAGAGCAGCACAATTATCTGAAATATTTACAAATAAAGCATTTGACGGCTTTAAAGTTGAGCGTGTAAATGATTTATTCTATGCAACGTTTACTAAATACAATGATAATGTTGATGCAGAAGTCGTATTTGAAAAAGTTGATTTAACGAATACAATTGGTGAAGTTGCTCAAAATAATAATTTAAAACAATTACGTATTGCAGAAACTGAAAAATACCCACATGTTACTTATTTCATGAGTGGGGGACGTAATGAAGAATTTGAAGGTGAACGTCGTCGCTTAATCGATTCACCTAAAGTTGCTACGTATGATTTAAAACCTGAAATGAGTGCATACGAAGTTAAAGATACATTGTTAGAAGAGTTAGACAAAGGTGATTTAGATTTAATTATTTTAAACTTTGCTAACCCTGACATGGTAGGTCATAGTGGTATGCTTGAACCAACTATCAAAGCAATTGAAGCAGTAGATGAATGTTTAGGTGAAGTGGTTGATAAAATTTTAGATATGAATGGCTATGCAATTATTACAGCTGACCATGGTAACTCAGATCAAGTTTTAACTGATGATGATCAACCTATGACTACTCATACTACAAACCCAGTTCCGGTAATTGTTACTAAAGAAGATGTAACATTACGTGAAACTGGTCGTTTAGGTGACTTAGCACCTACATTACTAGACTTATTAAATGTTGAACAACCGTCAGACATGACAGGTGAATCTTTAATTAAGCATTAGTAAAACTGTAAATGATAAGATGATTTAATATTATTCTTTAATATTAAGTCATCTTAGTATAAATATTTTATTAAATAACAAAAAATAGTTATAATAATTAAGGAATCTAAATTTAAAGGAGATTATTTATTATGCCAATTATTACAGATGTTTATGCTCGCGAAGTATTAGACTCACGTGGTAACCCAACAGTTGAAGTTGAAGTATTAACTGAAAGTGGTGCTTTTGGTCGTGCTTTAGTACCTTCAGGTGCTTCTACTGGTGAACACGAAGCAGTTGAATTACGTGATGGAGATAAATCACGTTATAGCGGTAAAGGCGTTACAAAAGCTGTTGAAAATGTAAACGAAATTATCGCTCCAGAAATCGTTGAAGGTGAATTTTCAGTTTTAGATCAAGTATCAATTGATAAAATGATGATTCAATTAGACGGAACACCTAACAAAGGTAAATTAGGTGCAAACGCTATTTTAGGTGTATCTATTGCCGTTGCACGCGCAGCAGCTGACTTATTAGGTCAACCATTATACAAATATTTCGGTGGATTTAACGGTAAACAATTACCAGTCCCAATGATGAATATTGTTAACGGTGGTTCTCACTCAGATGCACCAATTGCATTCCAAGAATTCATGATTTTACCAACTGGTGCTGAATCATTTAAAGAAGCATTACGTTGGGGTGCTGAAATTTTCCATAACTTAAAATCAATTTTAAGTGAACGTGGATTAGAAACTGCTGTAGGTGACGAAGGTGGTTTCGCTCCAAGATTTGACGGTACTGAAGATGCAGTTGAAACAATCATTAAAGCGATTGAAAAAGCTGGTTACAAACCAGGCGAAGATGTATTCTTAGGATTTGACTGTGCTTCATCTGAATTCTATGAAAATGGTGTATATGACTACACTAAATTCGAAGGTGAACATGGTGCGAAACGTAGCGCAGCTGAACAAGTTGACTACTTAGAAGAATTAATTAGTAAATATCCAATCATTACAATTGAAGATGGTATGGATGAAAATGACTGGGACGGTTGGAAACAATTAACTGATCGTATCGGTGATAAAGTTCAATTAGTAGGTGACGATTTATTCGTAACTAATACTGAAATTCTTTCTAGAGGTATTGAACAAGGTATTGGTAACTCAATCTTAATCAAAGTAAACCAAATTGGTACATTAACTGAAACATTTGATGCTATTGAAATGGCTCAAAAAGCTGGTTACACTGCAGTAGTATCTCACCGTTCTGGTGAAACTGAAGATACAACAATTGCTGATATCGCAGTAGCAACAAATGCTGGTCAAATTAAAACTGGTTCATTATCAAGAACAGATCGTATTGCGAAATATAATCAATTACTACGTATTGAAGATGAATTATTTGAAACAGCAAAATTTGACGGAATTAAATCTTTCTACAATTTAGATAAATAATTTTAGCAACATACTAAAATTAATAGAGTTCACGCGTTTGCCTGTCATAGAGTTGAGACTATGACAGGCTTTTTTTAATATAAAATTTTAAATAATAGTATAGAAGTGTAAGATTTAACTTCATTGATGAAACTGATATAATAATCCTGTAATTGAAAGAAGGAGAATTGAAGATGGATCAACAACTTAATCAGTCAAATAAAAGAGAACGTATTACTGGTCAATTGATTGGATATAGTTCGCTTGTATTTTGTATATTATTAATTATCCATAATTTTATTGCTTTAGATGCTCGCACTGCTAAGACACTGTTAACACTAGCACATCAAAAAGCGTCAAGCAGTGCAGTAGATAATATTTTAAATAGTTTTAGATATACAGGTATTATGTATATTCTTGCATATTTAGCTGGAGTGATTGCTTTATGGAATCGACATAAATATCTTTGGTGGTTTATGTTTGCCGTATATGTATCAAATGTATTATTTACACTTGTCAACTTAACAATGGTGTTAAATGCTATTATTGAAACAAAATCGGTTTTATTTATTTTACCTATTTTAATCGTCGTGATTGGTTCAGCAATATTAGCCATATATATGTTAATTATTTCAATTGTACGTAAAAGTACATTTAATCGATAGTATTTGATAACTATATTAAGAATATGTTATAATTCGGAACGTATATAATGAACGGAGGACATTTTTCATGCATACATTATTTATGGTCTTATTAATTATTGATTGTATTGCATTAATTACTGTTGTATTACTCCAAGAAAGTAAAAGTAATGGACTTTCGGGTGCGATTAGCGGGGGCGCTGAACAGTTATTTGGTAAGCAAAAACAACGTGGCGTCGATTTATTCTTGCATAGATTAACAATTGTGTTAGCCATCATTTTCTTTTTAATAATGATTGGAATAAGTTATTTTGGTTTATAAGGTCCGACGATATCAATGTCGGGCTTTTTTATTTATAATAGAATTAACACATTTTATAAAGAAGTCATTATTTTAATATAATCATCAATGCATATTTTTAAGCTATTCAGGGAATAAAATAGATTGATTATATAATGAATACAACCTATTAGTACAAATTAAAAAAATAATCATATTATAATTTTTGTTAGAGAGGGATAAAAAATGCAAATTAAGTTACCTCAACCTTTCTTTTTCCAAGAAGGTAAAAGAGCAGTCTTACTTTTACATGGATTCACAGGTAATTCCTCAGATGTAAGACAACTTGGTAGATTTTTACAAAAAAAAGGTTATACTTCCTATGCGCCACAGTATGAAGGTCATGCTGCACCGCCAGAAGAAATATTAAAGTCTAGTCCATATGTATGGTTTAAAGATGTACTTGATGGCTATGATTATCTTGTAGAACAAGGTTATGAAGACATAGCGGTAGCTGGATTGTCATTAGGCGGCGTATTTGCATTGAAGTTAAGTTTAAACCGTCCTGTAAAAGGTATCATAACAATGTGTGCACCTGCCGAAGTAAAAACAGAAGGTACAATCTATGAAGGTTTTTTAGAATATGCACGTAATTTTAAAAAATACGAAGGTAAAGATCAAGCAACGATTGATAAAGAAATGGAAGATTTTCATCCTACTGAAACACTCAAAGAACTTAGTGATACGTTAAGTCGTGTGCGTAATGATGTAGATGAAGTCTTAGATCCCATTTTAGTAGTTCAAGCTGAAAAAGATGAAATGATTGATCCTCAGTCAGCAAATTATATATACGAAAATGTAGATTCAGATGAAAAACAAATTAAATGGTATGCAAATTCAGGACATGTCATTACAATTGATAAAGAAAAAGAGCAAGTGTTTGAAGATGTATATGCGTTTTTAGAAGGATTAGACTGGTCTGAATAAATCATAAAAATAATTGATTAAAGAAAGGAGGGGCATGATGAATTTAAAGCAATCCATTGAAGATATTGTAAAACAACCTGATTATGAACCGATGTCTGTATCAGACTTTCAAGATGCTTTAGGTCTTAGTAGTGCCGACTCATTTAGAGAATTAATAAAGGTGCTCGTTGAACTTGAACAAGCAGGATTGGTAGAGCGAACAAAGACAGATCGCTATCAACGTAAAGTATCAAATAAGAATTTAAGTTCAAAATTAATAAGAGGTACTTTAAGTCAAAATAAAAAAGGCTTTGCTTTTTTACGCCCAGAAAACGAAGAACTTGAAGATATTTTTATTCCACCAACAAAGATTAATCGTGCTTTAGATGGAGATACAGTAATAGTTGAATTACAAAAATCCAGAGGAGAGCATCGTGGAAAAGTTGAAGGTGAAGTAAAATCTATAGAAAAACACTCTGTCACACAAGTGGTAGGTACGTATAGTGAAGCAAAACATTTTGGTTTTGTCATTCCTGACGATAAACGTATTATGCAAGATATATTTATACCTAAAGGACAGAGTCTTGGAGCCGTAGATGGTCATAAAGTACTTGTCCAAATCACAAAATATGCTGATGGCACAGATAATCCAGAAGGACATGTGTCTGCTATTCTAGGTCATAAAAATGACCCAGGAGTAGATATTCTTTCAATTATTTATCAGCATGGAATTGAGATTGAATTTCCTGATGAGGTATTAAAAGAAGCGGAATCAGTCCCTGAAGAAATAAAACCTGAAGAAATTAAGGGACGAAGAGATTTAAGAAACGATCTTACAATTACAATAGATGGTGCAGATGCTAAAGATTTAGACGATGCAATTAGCGTTAAACGTCTAGATAATGGCCATACGGAATTGACAGTAAGTATTGCAGACGTAAGTTATTACGTAAAAGAAGGCTCTGCGCTAGATAAAGAAGCTTATGACAGAGCAACGAGTGTATATTTAGTAGACCGTGTTATTCCAATGATTCCACACCGTTTAAGTAATGGTATCTGTTCATTAAATCCTGAAGTAGATCGTTTAACGTTAAGTTGTCGTATGGAAATAAATGAGCGTGGCGAAGTGGTGGATCATGACATATTTGATAGTGTTATTCATTCAAACTATCGTATGACATATGATGTAGTGAATCAAATTATTACCGAAAAAAACACAGAAGTGCGTCAACAATACAGTGAAATTGTCCCAATGTTAGATTTAGCACAAGATTTATCTAATCGACTTATCCGTATGCGTAAACGTCGTGGTGAAATTGATTTTGATATTAATGAAGCTAAAGTGTTGGTCAATCAAGAAGGACTACCTACAGATGTAATATTGCGAGAACGTGGTGAAGGAGAGCGTTTAATTGAATCATTTATGTTAGCAGCCAATGAAACAGTTGCTGAACATTTTAACAAATTAGAAGTGCCATTTATTTATCGTGTTCATGAACAACCAAAATCAGATCGATTACGCCAGTTCTTCGACTTTATTACTAATTTTGGTATTATGGTTAAAGGCACAGGTGAAGATATTCATCCTTCAACATTACAATCTATCCAAGAAGAAGTTGAAGGTCGTTCTGAGCAAATGGTTATTTCAACAATGATGTTACGTTCGATGCAACAAGCACATTATGATGATACGAATTTAGGTCATTTCGGCTTGTCAGCAGAATATTATACACATTTTACTTCCCCGATTCGTCGTTATCCAGATTTAACTGTTCATCGCTTAATTCGTAAGTATCTTGTCGATCACTCTATGAATCATAAAGAGATGCATAAATGGGAAGAAACATTACCAGAATTAGCAGAACATACATCTCAACGTGAACGTCGCGCAATTGAAGCAGAGAGAGATACAGATGAGTTGAAGAAAGCAGAGTATATGATTCAACATATTGGTGATGAATTTGAAGGTATTGTAAGCTCTGTTGCCAATTTTGGTATGTTCGTTGAATTACCAAATACGATAGAAGGTATGGTTCATATTTCTAATATGACAGATGATTATTATCAATTTGATGAAAGACAAATGGCGTTGATAGGTGAACGACATGCTAAAGTGTTTAGAATTGGTGATGAGGTAAAAGTTAAAGTTACTCATGTAGACGTAGATGAACGCATGATAGATTTCCAAATTGTTGGCATGCCATTACCTAAAAATGATAAATCACAGCGTCCTGCTCGTGGAAAAACGATTCAAGCTAAAACGCGTGGTAAATCTTTAGATAAATCCAAAGATAATCATCATAAAAACAAAAAGAAAAAACGTAAACAACGTAAGGGTAAAAATCAACGTCAACGTGATAAACAAAGCTCAACTAAGCATAAACCTTTTTATAAAGATAAAAATATTAAGAAAAAAGCGCGTCGTAAGAAAAAATAATCAGCAAAGAGGTGACATACAGTAATGGCCAAGAAAAAAACAAAATCACCAGGTACGTTGGCTGAAAACCGTAAAGCAAGACATGATTATAATATTGAAGATACCATTGAAGCAGGTATTGCGCTTCAAGGTACAGAAATTAAATCGATTCGACGTGGTAGTGCGAACTTAAAAGATAGTTATGCACAAGTGAAGCGTGGAGAAATGTACATTAATAATATGCATATTGCTCCATACGAAGAAGGAAATCGTTTTAATCATGATCCATTACGATCAAGAAAGCTGTTATTGCATAAAAAAGAGATTATCAAACTCGGCGAACGTACAAGAGAAATTGGATATTCGATTATTCCTTTAAAATTGTATTTAAAACATGGACAATGTAAAGTTTTATTAGGCATAGCTCGTGGTAAAAAACTGCATGATAAACGTCAAGCATTGAAAGATAAAGCAATGAAACGAGATGTTGATCGTGCAATGAAAGCCCGTTATTAAGCATAATTGTTGCTTAATCGGGCTCTATTTGTTATGATAAGTAAAGTTGTTTAAATTAAACTGTATCTTGTATTTTATTATATTGTGGGGGCGTTTTTGGATTCGACAGGGGTCCCCCGAGCTTATTAAGCGTGTCGGAGGGTTGTCTCCGTCATCAACACATTCGGTTAAATATAACTGACAAATCAAACAATAATTTAGCAGTAGCTGCGTAATAGCGCTCTGCATCGCCTAACAGCATTTCCTATGTGCTGTTAACGCGATTCAACCCTAATAGGATATGCTAAACACTGCCGTTTGAAGTCTGTTTAGATGAAATTTAATCAAACTAGCATATTGTTGGTTGTCTATTGCTTACCAATATGCGAAATGAATCAATAGACTACACACGTAGAAAGATTTGTATCAGGACCTCTGGACGCGGGTTCGAATCCCGCCGCCTCCATCTTATAGCTTGTAACCCTATTGGTTGCAAGCTTTTTATTTTTATTGCCCCAATATAGCCCCCAAATATACCCAATAAAAATGCACCCTATAATTAAGATGCAATATTTTTGTATAAAACTATTTCATTTTTATCATTGTGAATTTCAAGGATAATATCATGAATTTTCTCATCTTCACTATAAGTATCTTTCATTTCATTATATTTAAAATATGCTAACTGTCTATTTGTCCTTTGTCCCAGTTATGTTGCGTTTTTATTGATTTTTTTGTTCTAAATCCGTAGAAGCGGTTTATCTTTTTAGGTGGGTTTTTAATAATTAAATTTCCTAGTAAAATCATAAAAATACTTGAAGGAAATAAAAGCATTTGATAACTTCCTTTTTCATGTTTTTGAAGAGCTTCTTTCTTAATATTATATAGAAATAATGCAAAGAAAAAAATAATGTAAGTATGATGTTAATAAATTAAAGAATGATGAATACTTTTGACTAACACCAGATATAAGTCAGTTAGTCTAGGACAAAATAGAAATAACGAACTTTTATGGTTAGTAAATCAACTGTGGTGATTAAATGTAATGCAATTTATATTTACATTTATGTGATAAATCATTTCATCTCAAATATACAATGTTTTTAAATTTCTAAATTTCAATTGTTTATTGTAATAACATTAAAACGTTGATATATTAATGTTTGTAAGGTTTTTTTAATATATATTAGGGTAGTTTTAAAGAAAATAGTTTATAATTTAATTGTTTGGAGAGAAGTAATGAACAATCAATCAAAATATTTTCATCATGTAGAACATAGAAAATTTCAAAGTAGTTCAAAAGCAACGCTTTGGTCTTCTTTAATTATTACGTTGATTTTTACAATTGTAGAGTTTGTAGGGGGATTATATGCTAATTCACTTGCTTTATTATCAGATTCATTCCATATGTTAAGTGATGTTTTGGCACTAGGGTTGTCTATGCTTGCTATTTATTTTGCAAGTAAGCCTCCAACGAAACATTATACGTATGGATTTTTAAGATTAGAAATTATTGTAGCTTTCTTAAATGGCTTAGCATTAATTGTTATTTCGTTAGGTATTATGTATGAAGGCATTTTGAGAATCATACATCCTGAATCGGTAGCAAGTGGTATCATGATATTTGTAGCTGTATTAGGTCTTATTATAAATATCATTTTAACACTTATTTTATATAGATCTTTAAGAAAAGAAGATAATGTTAATATTCAAAGCGCATTATGGCATTTTTTCGGAGATTTATTAAATTCAATTGGCGTTATCGTAGCAGTAGTACTTATTCATTTTACTGGATGGGAAATTATTGACCCAATCATTAGTATCATCATTTCTCTTATCATTTTAAATGGTGGATATAAAATAATTAAAAATGCTTGGAAAGTGTTGATGGAGAGTATTCCAGATGGATATGATTCAGATGAAATTATTAATGCAATGAAAAGCGTTGAAGGCGTTATAGATGTGCATGAATTTCATTTATGGAGTATCACTACAAACCATAGTTCATTGAGTGCTCATGTTGTTTTAAGTGATGAATATACTAAATGGCCATATTCAACGGTTAATAAAGTTTCTGAATTGTTGAAAGAAAAATATAATTTAGAACATGTTACACTACAAATTGAAAATATTCATCTTAACCATTTAGATGAAGATTACTTTAAACAATACGAAGAATGATAATTAAATAAGAGTAGAAGCGATGGATAGTAAGAGCGCTTCTACTCCTTATTTTTAGTTTTTATTTATTTTTTTACTATCTACGCGTTCAGAATTGCCTTTAGATTTGTGTGCTTTTGGATTATTTTTTTTATGTGCACTTTCGTTTACATCTTTGACTGTATCATTACTATGACTACATGCACCTAATACTAGAAAGCTTGAAAGTGTTAGTAAGGCTAATTTTTTCATTGTCTCATCCCTTTGTTTTAAGTCGTATCATATTTTAGTATGGCATATTAAATGTAATATTCAATAAATATTTATAAGTTTTAAAAAGAAGTCGAAAATAAAAGGTAGAGCCTCAAAACTCTACCTTTTTTATTATTAATTGTTTATTTGGTTTATATTATTATTCGTATTACCGCTTTGTGTATTTTGAGTTGTATTTGATGTGCTATTTTGATTTACATTATTAGTGTTGTTTTTTGTTGTATTAGATTCATTTGTATGATTATATTGAGTACTATTTTGACTATTCTGGGTTTGAGTAGAATTTGTTTGTTTTAAATCATTATTTGCTGAATTCGTCTGATATTGAGATGTGTCTTGTTGGTGTGTTGAAGGTTCTTGGTGTCGTTGTGTAGAATTTTGGTTATTTGTAGTCGCATTATTTTGTTCAGTAGTTGGGTTTTCTTGTTGTGTAGTTGGTGATTCTGATGACTGAATTGAATGTTCTTCTGTGGCGGGTGTGTTTTCTTGAGTGGCAGGAGTGTCCTGAATAGACTCATTTGATGTATCCTTATGATCTTTCTTAGAATTATTATCTTTTTTATTATTATTTTCTTTATTTGTTTTATTATCTTTAGGCTTTTCTTTTTTTACAGGAGTGATGTCACTTTTAGAGGGATTATTACTCTCAATGACTTTATGAATACCCAGTGCAAGCATACTTAATAAGATAATAATAATAGCCATAGCAAGCATTTTTAAGTAATTTTTATTCTTAAAAATAGCAATAATACCAAAAATAATGACTATACATGCGATTAAAAATAAAGTAATGCCTAGATAGAATATAATGTTATCCATAACTGACCTCCATAATTACAACATATCAATCAAATATTACTATAATTATTACATAATAAATATTAATATTTATTTAACATTTTATTATTTTTTTAAAACAATTTAGTTAATAAAATTATTAATATAATAGTGTTATTCATTCGATTTATTGTAAATGTTAATTTCTTCATTTTTAAAATTGATTGAAACATATAACTGGTCATCATATGTATTAATAGGAAGAGACGGTGTATTCAGTTTAAACTCTGATAGAATTTTAAATGAACCATTATTTAAAGGTTCAACTATAGATACATCATTTTCGTTTTGTTGTATAAGTAGATTTCTATTCGTCATATTATTAATTTTCCAATGATTCATGTAAACTCACCTCTATTAAAAATAAAAAGCCTGAAACATACTCAATACATATGTGCAGGCTTTAAAAGTTATATTCATAGTTAAATAAATATATTTATTTAAGACTTTTAAGCAAAGATCCTTGAATAGGAATAACTTGAAAAAATTGGATATTTTTAATTAAAGCTTTGTTCAATTTCAGTAAAAGCTTTATTTGTAACTTTAATATTATCAATTCTATCAGACATAATATTACCATCTAGATAGCCATGATCAATAAGAACTTTACAATTTTCTAAGAAATCGCTATATTTTCTATCGCAAAAATAATCATCTTGAGCTGTAATACTATCTTTAAAATTATTTGCTTCTTCCTCTGTTTGACCACTATTTGAACGTTCCATATATAGCTTATAAAATTTTGCTACTGTATATTTTTGTTCGTTAGTTAATTCGTCCATAGAAACGCCTCCTAAACTCATTACTTATATATACCCAATTTAATTTAATTAAAAAACTAAAAAAACGATATTACATTTATTGAGCTTTTTTAATACCTTGATCTACTGCTTCGGCAAATCTATAAAATGTTCTCGTATAATTTTTGGGGGATCGTCTATTATTTTTATCCAAGTTGTTATGTTTAAAAAACAAAGCTCGTTGGCGAGTCGTCAATTCTAGTTGCACTCCTGTATCTTTTTTATCTCTATTAATAATATTATTATTGGAAAGGGCCTCAATTCCTTTAGGCGTTTTTTGTACTGTAAATCCATGATCAGTTAATGAATGACGTAATGTTTGAACCAATTTTTTATCTTGACCACCTACGTAAACAATGGGTTCATCGCCTGCATATCCGTGAATAGATACTGTTTTTGACGAATGGTTGAGCATATCTAATAATTGAGGTTCATCAAAAACAGTAGAAGTAATATGTAGTTGAGCATTATTATCTGAACGTAGACCTTCAAATGAATAAAAATTATATTGACCAATATTTGAAATACGACGAGCGAGTTCAGTGGTTCCAGGTTCAATACTTCCACCATGAATCGCTGTAATTAAGGTATCGCTGTGCTTACGGTGTTTTGTGATTATTTTCCAATCTTTATTTTTTGTTGTATGTTGTTTTAAATCATTAAAGTTAGCATAGTAATCTAAGGATTGATTTTGTTTTAAATCAAAATGTTTATAAAAGTAAAGAAAGAAAAGAATAAATAATATAATAATAAGAGTTAAAAAGATGTAATAAAAAAATCGATAATTTAATTTTTTGTTTTTCATAAAAATAAGTTGTTCCTTTAAATATCATTTCTTAGTATAGAAAAGTATAGCGTAACGCCATAGTCTTTAACTATTAGTATTTTTTTACGAGCTTAAGGCGATAGTCATTATTAAAATTATCAACTAAAGCATATGGAGAGATAATCAGTAAACCATGATCATTTATCGTATCTTTACTTACACCGTATTTATATGCTTGATAAATAATTTTAGTACAATATGTAAAACGTTCACTTTTTAAATTAAGTGTAACTAAATAAGTTTTATCACTATTTTTATAATGAGCTTTTGCCCAATCAGCTGCTTTTTGACCTGCATTAGGATATTCACAACGATATACTTTAATCCAATCATTTTTTTTAACGCCAAATCGCTGTTTAAATGATTCGAAAGATTCAGTAATAGGCTTATCGCCGGGTCCTTCAATTTGTAAAACAGTATCATGATCTAAAGCAATACTTGAATGTCCAAAGAAACCAAATAATACCGGACCTTTTGTAAGAATAATGTCACCAGGTTGTAATTTGAAATCATTTCCTTTTCCTGAAGATGAAGAAGTGGAACTTATAGATGCATAAGTATGAGAAGGGAACGCGAAAAATAGTAATGAAATGAAAATAACAAATATAATACGCTTCAATTGAATAGTCTTCAATTTATATCTCCTTAATTGTTTTATAGAGGAATATATAAAAAAGAACAAAATAAGATTGTATTTTGTTCTTTTAAACTCTATTTATAAAATACCAAATATTAGTACATATATCAGTAAAGCAAAACCAAAAATATAAAAGATGACTGTAAAGCCTAAATATGATTCTTTACGTTCTTCTTTTTTAGATTTTAACAATAACCCTAATATAATTGAAGCAGCAACAACAAATATAATACCCAGCCAAAGTAAAATTGTTAAATGTGTACTCATTTGTAAACCTCCCACATTTTAATTTAAAAAAGTTATATATCAGTGGATATATATAATATAAAAAAATGATTAGATTAGTTAAAAAAATTATTTCGCTTATAAGGTTTTTATCCAAAATAGCGGCAATTAAACTGAATGAAATAGTAAGGCCACATATGATTAAACCAGGTATGAGCCAAAAATAATCATCTAACTTAGGAAAATAGGTGACAGTAATATTAAAACCTAGAAATAAAAGGGTAATCATAATATTAATCCAAAATAATTTATTAATATTCATAGGTAGTGTCACCTCTATAACAATGATGTCTTTTTTATCATCATATCACTTCTTTAAAAGAAAGGTAAAACTTTAATTCTTATTAAAAGAATTACTTCGTAAATACACAGAAAAAAAGCTGGCGATTAAACTAAAATATACTCATCGGCAGTCATAAATATGTATGATTACACTAATAAACATATCAATTAAAAGGGGAAATCAGAAAAGTAAATAGAAGAGTATAAAAGTTCAAAAAATCGTCACATTTACAGAAAGTTAATATCCGCATAGAATGTTTTTAGTGAATAATTAAAAATAAAGTGTTTTAATTATTTTAATAAAATCAATTAAAACATTACAACTTTTATAAAAATCTAACTTACTGATTTGCTTATATAAATAAACATCACTCATTTAGAAATAATAAGATGATAGGAGATACTGAAATGTTGTAATGTGAGGAGGAAAAAATGACATTTTATGATTTTGTTATTGGATTTATTAATGATGATACACCACTAGGAAGTTTAGCAAACTACATTGTAAATGATCATAAATTTCCCAAAAACGAACGCAATAATAAAGAAATTAGAGCATATGTTATGTCAAATTACGTTGATCACCAACTTATCGAAAGCGCTAATCGAGCAATTAGCCTCTATAAATTAATTTGAATTAGGATAGTACCAATTTTGTTGCTTTAGCGCATTCCATATATCTTTAGTTTTAAAGTTTAATTCATTATCTCTAATTGAAAAAGGTTCTATAATTTCTCTATCTAACCACGAATGAATAAGTTCACTAGGAACTCCATCAAGTAACATTTCTGATTTACTTATTACAAAACATTCCCAATCTAATGAGAGGTTATTAGGATTGACATAATTGTATTGATTATGATCATTCATAATGAACGCTCCTTTATTTATAAAACTTATAATTCATTATACCCCTTATAATGAGAATCAAACGAGTAGTAATTAATTTTTTACCTTTAGTTATTTTTAAGTATAAAAAAATTAAGGTATACTATGTATGGATTATAAAGTGGTGTAAAAGAAAGTTGCCTATATTATTTAAAAAATATATTGAGGTGAATGTAATGAGTAAAATACTCTATTTAATGAGACATGGACAAACTATGTTTAATTTAAGAGGGAAAGTACAAGGTGCAAGTGATTCTCCACTTACTAAATTAGGAATATCTCAAGCGAAGCAAGCAGGTCATTACTTTAAACATAATCATATTACTTTTGACGAAGCATATTCATCTAGTTCGGAACGAGCATGTGATACGTTAGAAAATGTTTTACCTGATCAAGCATATCAACGTAATAAAGGATTAAAAGAATGGAGTTTTGGGCTATTTGAAGGAGATAGTGTTCAATTATTGGATGCAGTTTGGGATAAACACGATATTTTTGGAACTAGACTACGTGCTTTCGGAGGAGAAACGAAAAGTGAAGTTGAACATCGTATCGTCACAACATTAAGTAATTTATTAGAGTCCTCTAATGGAAAAACATTCTTAGCGGTAAGCCATGGTACAGCCATTCAGGTTTTTTTAAGAAAATGGATAGGTGATGATATGGCAAATCAATATATCATTGGAAATTGTTGTATTTTAAAATTCATTTATACACATGGAAAATTTGAATTTCTCGATATGGTTGATCCTACAATCGATGATGTCAATAAATAAAATTATTATCCTGGCTATTTAATATCATAGAGTAGCCAATGAACATCGAAATAAGTATCATCTACTTTAAATGAGTTTTTTTCAATCCCTAAAGTTTCAAAACCAAGTGCAGTGAAAAAAATCTTTGCACTAATATGATTGGACGTAATACAAGTCATTAGTTTTTCAATATGACGAGCCTTTGCATAATTAATCACTTCACAGATTAAATTTTGCAAAGTAATCTCGTCTTTTTTGTCTTTTAAAAAGAGATTTTCTAACATTGCTTTATGTTGTGTGCCTACTTGTTTGAGTTGTCGCAATGTAACACCAGCCACAAGTTTTTCATTTTTAAAATTGCCAAAAATATTACAATACTCTTCTTCTTTAGATAGAATGTGTTTTAAATAATTTGGAGACACATGTTGAAAATAAAGTTTATCCCATGAATAAGTATGTGAATCATTTGATATTAAAGTAATATATTGATTTAAATCATTGTTAGTAAGAATTCTAACTTCTGACATTATACTCACCTCAAATTATCATTAGCATTTAATAATCTATTTATACAAATTAATTGAATTATAAATATTTTATAAACTTTAATTAATAACTATATACATAGAATAGCTTATTTTAAAAAATTATACAAAAAGTGTGAGAATATATAGACATTAAAATAATATCTATCATACATCGATATTTTTAAACTTAATTTTTTAGATAGGAAATGGGCAGGATAGGATTCAATTTGAACTCGTCGTTCAACTCTAGCAATACAGCCCAAAGAACGTAGATGTTTTTATTGAAAGTCTTTATGTTAACTTCTGTACTACTATTGAAATAACTTGATATCAGCTCTTTTCAATTCAATCTTTATCTATCAACATAAAAAAATCCTGAGACATAATGAGACGTCTCAGAATTTTTTAAAATTATAAAATTTAGATTTTAAAGCGTAATACTAATTAGTCAACAACTTGAACATTTAAATCTACATCGATGTTGCCACGAGTTGCTTTTGAATATGGACAGAATTCGTGAGCGTCTTGTAGATATTTTTCAGCATCTTCTTGAGATAATACATTTTTAACTTTTGCATCAATAGATACGCTTAATTTTGGACTTTCAGCATTTGGATCATCTTCTAAGCGTACAGTTAAAGTTACCTCAGGTTCTGCCCCACGAACTTTGTTTTGTTTTAAAATAAGGTCATATGCACCATTGAAACATGAAGCATAGCCAGCTGCGAATAATTGTTCAGGGTTAGTTGCTTTTCCGTCTGCTTGTTGTGGTGGTAATACATCTACATTTATTGCATTATCGTCTGTGTGTACGTGTCCTTTACGTCCACCAACGTTTGTTGCTTTAGTTTCATATTGAACTGCCATTATTATTACCTCCTAAATTCGAATATAATTATTGTATACCCAACTAAAACGTTTTAAATCATGATTTGTAAAAATTAACATGAATTTTAAACATTGGCGAGTGTGACATAAATAGTTTAAAATAATATAAAATTGTAAATGGTAAGAAAAGAAGGGATTATATGGCAGAAGTAAAGGTAGCTGCAACCATAGCACCTCAAGATATAATAGATAATGAAACGTTAAATAGTATAAATGATAATCATGCATATATAGATATCATTGAGTTGCGTATAGATCAATGGGAGAGTCATCATCACGAACATTTAATGAAAAACCTTTCACTTCTAAATGAAATAAAGGGTCATTTCAAAATATTGGTGACATATCGCACACTTTCTCAAGGTGGAAAAGGTCAGTTAACTAATAAAGAATATTTACAGTTAATTGAAACAATTTCCTCAATAGATGCATTTCAAATGATAGATATAGAATGGGAGTCAAATATAGATGTTGAGACGCATAAACGTATTATAGAAAATGCACATCGTCATCAGAAGCAAATAATTGTCTCATATCATAATTTTTTAGAAACGCCACCGTTAGAAGAATTAAAATTCACATATTATAAAATGCTAAAATTAAATCCTGAGTATGTAAAAATTGCAGTAATGCCTAAGGAAAAAAGGGACGTAGCAACGCTATTAGAAGCAGTAGCTTACACATCTGAAGCGATTTCTCAACAAGTTATTGGGATATCTATGTCTCGTTTAGGATTAGTGAGCCGAACTGCTCAAGGTGTTTTTGGGGGGACAGTGTCATATGGTTGTTTAGGTGAACCTCAAGCGCCAGGACAGATTCATGTTAAAGAACTAAAAAAACAATTATTATTTTACGAAAACATGTAGTATACATTGAAATGTCATCGATATCCGCGTATAATTGATAATAGTTATCAATATAGAGGAGCGATAATTGTGGAATTACAAGAAGTAATTTCTTTAAGAAGAAGTATAAAGAAATTTAAACATGATATGGTTATTAATGATGAAGATGTATTTAAAGCCATAGAACAAGCTACTGACGCTCCTAATCATGGTATGAGAGAACCGTGGAGAGTTATTCATGTTTCTAAAGATAGATTAGGAGATATGAGTAGAGATATTACACGTTTTGCCTTTCCAAATAGTCCGGAAAAACAAGAAGATCATTATAACGCGGTGACAAATTTAGGAGGTATGTTAGTTTTAGTACTTAAAACTGACCCACGACAACGACAAAATCGCGAAAACTTTTTTGCGATGGGTGCATACACTCAGAATCTAATGTTATTACTCTATGAAAAAGGTATTGGTACATGTTGGAAAACGCCATTGTACATCTTTGAACCAAAAGTAAGAAAAGCATTTGGTATTGCTAAAGATGAAGCTATTGCAGGTTTATTGTATCTTACTGATTTAGAAGAGGTTCCACCTAAAGCAAAACGTAAAAATAAACATTTAATCTCAGAATATTAAAGAAACCACACTCAAAATAACGAGTGTGGTTTTTTAATTATTTATTAAATGTTTCTTTTAAGAATGATTCAACTTGTTCAGGTGATTTTGCATTAGCAGAATGTAAATGGGCATGTTTTTGACCATTTTCAAATATAAGTAAACTTGGGATACCCATGACTTCATTGTCTGATGCTACATCTTCTAATTCATCACGATTTACTGAATACCATTTATAGTCGTTATACTTGTCAACGATTGGATCAATCCACATATCCATTGCTTTACAATCAGGACACCAACCAGCTTCAAATTTTACAATAACAGGTTGTTCACTTTGAATAACTGAATTAAATTCTTCAGTAGTAGTAATATTTTTCATACTTTACACTCCTTTTAGCTTGTTTTATATATTATAACTAATTACTAATGTTTAGAAAAAAATAAAGCTTAAAAAGTAGAGCGTTTATTTAAATAATCTGATATATTTAGAATAAGTTTAAATAGGAGGATAATACTGAATGATTAAATTTTATCAATATCCAAAATGTACAACTTGTAAAAAAGCTGCTCGATTTTTAGATGAGCATGGAGTGAGTTATGAGTCTATAGATATTGTGCAACACACACCTACAAAGCAAGAATTCAAAGAGTTAGTAGTTAAATCAGAAGTGGAAATCAATAAATTCTTTAATACACATGGTGTGAAATATAGAGAACTTGGTTTGAAAGATAAATTAAATGAATTATCTAATGATGAAAAATTAGAACTCTTAGCCTCAGATGGAATGTTGGTAAAACGTCCGCTAGCGGTTTCGGGTGAAAAAGTTACATTAGGTTTTAATGAAGAACAATACAAAGATGTATGGTTATAGAAAGTATAATCACAACTTTTAATATTAATAGTTGAATGAAAACTTACGGTATGGCATCATTAAATTGTAATTATTTTTAGGAGGGGATTTTCGTGGCAGTACCGAGCGAATTCAAATATTCTAAGGAACATGAATGGGTTAAAGTTGAAGGAAATACGGCAACAATTGGTATTACTGAATACGCGCAAGGTGAATTAGGAGACATCGTATTTGTCGAATTACCAGATGTCGATGATGAAATTAATGAAGGGGATACATTTGGTAGTGTTGAATCAGTAAAGACAGTATCTGAATTGTATGCACCTGTCTCTGGTAAAATTGTTGAAACAAATGACGAATTAGAAGATAGTCCAGAATTTGTTAATGAATCACCTTATGAAAAAGCATGGATGGTAAAAGTTGAATTAAGTGACGAAAGTCAATTAGATGAATTACTATCAGCTGAACAATACTCTGAAATGATTGGCGAATAATTTTTTAAAACTCCTTGATATTAAATCTAGGAGTTTTTTATATAATTATATTAATTATCTGTAAATTGTGTTTATATTCATCAATAACGTGAAAAAGTAAATGATTGTTTAATATCGACTTAGAAGGTGGATGAACATGGCAATTTTAAATAAAGTTATCATTGTTGAAGGTAAATCTGATAAGAAGAAAGTGCAACAAGTCATTGCTGAACCTGTAAATATTATTTGTACACATGGTACAATGAGTATCGACAAACTAGACGATATGATAGAAACGTTATATGGAAAACAGGTCTATATTCTTGCCGATTCAGATGATGAGGGCGAAAAAATTAGAAAGTGGTTTAAACGTTATTTAAGTGAAAGTGAACATATCTATGTAGATAAAACATATTGTGAAGTCGCACGTTGTCCCAAAAATTATCTTGCTCATGTATTGAGTAAATACGGATTTAACGTAAAAAAAGAGAAAAAACTTATACCTAATTTAAGTTCTGAAAGGTTAGTACTTGTGAATGAATAATTCTATTAAAATCGAAGACATCAAAGAACACTTTGATAAAGATAAACATTTAATATTTGGATATACTCCTATGTGTGGAACATGTAAGATTTCAGAGCGCATGCTAGATATTGCAAATGATATCGAACAATTACCACTTAAAAAAATTGATTTAAATTTCCATAAGTATTTTAGTGAAGAATATAAAATTATGTCTGTACCTGTACTGTTAATTATGGATAAGGATAAAGAGGTAGATAGAATCTATGCATTTCAATCCGTGCCATATTTGTTAGAAAAGTTAAAAAAATGATTGACGAATTATTAGTACAGTGATAGGATATAAATTAATTAAATAGTGCGAAAACTCTTATCGAGAGAGGTGGAGGGATGTGCCCTACGAAGCCCGGCAACCGTCTATAATGGAAATGGTGCCAATTCACATAAAGTTTAAGACTTTAGAAGATGAGAGAAAGATAATTTTAAATGCTTTCTCATCTCTCTAGATGGGAAAGCATTTTTTAATTACATAAGGAATTTAAGGGAGGCATTTAACGTGATTGAGTTAAATCAAGTTGTTAAACGCTATCACACAAAGAACAAAGATGTACTAGCAGTAGATCACGTTGACTTGAATATAGAATCAGGCTCAATTTTTGGAGTGATTGGGTTTTCTGGTGCTGGTAAAAGTACGTTAATTCGAATGTTTAATAATCTAGAAGAACCGACTTCAGGGGATATCATTATAGATGGAGACAATATTAACAAACTTTCTAAGTCAGATTTGAGAAAAAAACGACAAAAAGTAAGTATGATTTTCCAACATTTTAATTTGTTATGGTCACGTACTGTCATTAGTAATATTATGTTCCCACTAGAAATAGCTGGAGTATCTCGTGCAGAAGCAAAACAAAGAGCTTTAGAACTTGTAGAGTTGGTCGGTTTAAAAGGTCGTGAAAAAGCTTATCCTTCAGAATTATCAGGTGGTCAAAAACAAAGAGTTGGGATTGCTCGTGCATTAGCGAATGATCCGAATGTCTTATTATGTGACGAGGCTACAAGTGCGCTAGATCCACAAACAACGGATGAAATTTTAGATTTACTATTAAAAATAAAAGAAGAAAGAAATCTAACGATTGTGATTATTACACATGAAATGCAAGTGATTAGACGCATATGTGATGAAGTTGCAGTGATGGAAAATGGGCGTGTTATTGAGCAAGGTAATGTTGATGAAGTATTTGAAAATCCTCAACATGAGGTGACAAAACGATTCGTGAAAGACGATTTAGACGACGATTTTGAAGATTCAATTAAACATCTAGAACCATTGAACAAAGACGCTTATATTGTAAGATTGAATTTCAACGGTAATAATACCACACAACCTGTTGTATCTGATATTACGCGAATGCAGAATATTGAATTAAATATTTTGGAAGCAAATATTAAAAATACACGTACAGGTTCAATTGGATTTTTAATTGTACATATTCCACATATTAGTGAAGATGGATTTAATACATTTGTAACTGAGTTACATAAACAACACGTAAATGTGGAGGTGATTAAACATGGATAAATCATATGGTGATATCTTCCATGAAATGATTACTATGCCTAACGTGCAATGGCCTGAAGTTTGGCAAGCAATATATGAAACACTTTATATGACTGTAGTGTCAACCATTTTTGCTTTTATCTTTGGCTTAATCTTAGGTGTGCTGCTTTTCTTATCAGCTAAAAGTGATGCACCTGGAGCTAAAATTTTCTATACGGTAGTTTCATTTATAGTTAACTTGTTCCGTGCGATTCCATTTATTATTTTAATTTTGTTATTAATTCCGTTCACAAGTGTATTATTAGGTACAATTAGTGGACCGACGGGAGCACTTCCAGCATTAATCATTGGCGCTGCACCGTTCTACGCAAGATTAGTTGAAATCGCATTTAAAGAAATCGATAAAGGCGTTATTGAAGCAGCATGGTCTATGGGTGCGAATACTTGGACAGTCGTTCGAAAAGTATTGCTTCCAGAAGCAATGCCAGCACTTGTTTCAGGTATTACAGTAACTGCTATCGCTTTAGTTGGTTCAACTGCTATTGCAGGCGTTATTGGTGCAGGTGGTTTAGGTAACTTAGCTTACTTAACTGGTTTTACACGTAACCAAAACGACGTCATTCTAGTGTCAACCGTATTTATTTTAATTATTGTATTTATAATCCAATTCATCGGGGATTGGCTTACAAATAAAATTGATAAACGATAATAGAAAAGAGGACAGATTAAATGAAAAAACTTTTAAGTTTAGTATTAGTACTTACACTGACAGTTGTATTAGCTGCTTGTGGTAAAGGCGGAGACGAAAAAGATAAAAAAATCGTTGTAGGTGCCTCACCAGCACCACATGCTGAAATCTTAGAAAAAGCAAAACCACTTCTTGAGAAAAAAGGTTATAATTTAGAAATTAAAACAATCAATGATTACACTACACCTAATAAGTTGTTAGATAAAGGTGAGCTTGATGCTAACTACTTCCAACACGTTCCTTATTTAAAAACTGAAAGTAAAGAAAAAGGATACAAAATTGAAGATGCAGGTAAAGTTCATTTAGAACCAATGGCTGTTTATTCTAAAAAATACAAAAGTTTAAAAGACCTTCCTAAAGGTGCGACAGTTTATGTTTCAAATAACCCATCTGAACAAGGTCGTTTCTTAAAATTCTTCGTTGATGAAGGCTTAATTAAAATTAAAAAAGGCGTAAAAATTGAAGACGCTAAATTTGAAGATATTACTGAAAACAAAAAAGATATTAAATTCAATAACAAACAATCAGCTGAATATCTTCCAAAAATCTATCAAAATCAAGATGTAGATGCAGCTATTATTAATTCAAACTATGCTATTGATCAAGGCTTAAGTCCACAAAAAGATTCAATTGTAGTTGAAAAACCTAATAATAACCCTTATGCAAACCTAATTGCAGTTCGGAAAGATCATAAAGATGATGAAAAAATTAAAGCTTTAGTTGAAGTATTACAATCTAAAGACATTCGTGATTTCATCAATGAAAAATACAAAGGTGCAGTTGTACCTGCAAAATAATGAATAATAATGCAGTAAAAAACGGTTCACAAACAAATATGTGAACCGTTTTTTTATTTTATATCAATACATTTATTGCAGTCATTTATATTATAAACTTGAATCGTCTTGATATAGTATTCCAACGCCGATACCACCTTGACCCATCGCATATTCAAATTTAACAATTTCTATATATGGATGTTCTTCTAAGAATGCATTGACTTTTTTATTTAAACCTTTTTCTGTCATAGCAGTAAAATTAACAAATGTCATAGTTATCATCTCCAATTGGATAAGTAAATTGAACAATGTTATTATAACAATTATTTTAATTAGACAGAAAATATAAAAAAATAACAGAATTTATGTTTATACATGATATGTATTGGGTATGTTAATATTACAAAAATCATTTAAGAATGAAATGTTTAACAAGGAGGAATTTAAAATGGCAGAAGATAAATTTGAACAAGCTAAAGGTAATATTAAGGAAACAGTTGGTAATGCAACTGATAATAAAGATTTAGAAAAAGAAGGTCAAGGCGACAAAGCTTCAGGTAAAGCTAAAGAAGTGGTTGATAACGTTAAAGATAAAGCAAATGATGTTATTGATAAATTAAAAGGCGATAAATAAGTCGTTTTAACTAGAAGAGAACGCATGTGTTAAACACATGCGTTTTTTGTTTATTTTAGAATATTATGTCTGAGTATCATTGTTAGACGTAATCAGTCCTAATGAATAACTTACTATATATCCTATTACTAAAGAAATAATCGAAACAATCCATTCTACTGGTGATTTAGGAATTCCTGGGAATACAGCATAAATTGAACCAATAACAAAACCAGTAATTAAGGCAAATGTTCCAATAAAGTGGTGGGTTAAAAAGTATTTTATAATACGGCTTGAAAATAGAAATCCACATAAAATACCTAAACCAACTACTATTAATATAGGCAGACCGGTAAAGTTAAATTTAGCTAAATTAGCAATAGCTAACATTATTGTTCCATATGCACCGAATACAAGTAGCATAAATGAGCCAGAGATACCTGGAAGTAGCATTGCACTAGAAGCACAAACACCTGCTATAAAATATTTAATAATAAGACTAAAAGATAATTGAAGTGTTAAACTTGATTGCTGTGTGCTAGGATTTAATATTGTTAATGCTACTATAACTATGATTCCTAAAATTAATAATCCATAGTGTTTAGTTGTAAATGTTTTTTTAAAATCTGAAGTTTTTAATAGGTAAGGGACAATGCCTATAATTAAACCAGTAAAAAAGAACATCGTTATTACATGATGATGATCGAGTAGGTAATGAATTAAATTACTAAGTACACCAATCGCTAAAATCATTCCTATTAATATAGGAAGTAAAAATTTTAGACTTGGCCAAAACCGTTTAGAAAACAATCCACTAATGGATGAAATAAAATCATCATAAATCCCTAAAAGTAAAGCAATGGTACCTCCACTGATTCCTGGAACTAAATCTGAAGTCCCCATCGCAAATCCTTTTAAAATATTTTTCCATTTGAATGTCATAAAGGTCTCCTTTCTTTCTTTATTAAGTTAATACGAATATTACCAAATTTTCACCTTACATTGAAATATTAAATAGTTAATCATCGTTAGTATCTAGTTACCTATTGAGAACAGATGCCTTTTGATTATCAGTCGCACTTGAAAATTGAAGTGATTTCGAAACAGTTTTGGCGAAAATATAGTCTTTTTTGTTATTTTAATAAGTTTATATTAAGGACTATTTACGTTATAATTAAGTGTATTAAAGTGTTAGAAGTCTTTTTGACTATAAATTAAAATTACTATAAACTAGTTAAGAAAACTTTATATTTTATGGAGGGAATATAAATGTCATCAACATTAGAAATTAAAGACTTACATGTGTCTATTGAAGATAAAGAAATTTTAAAAGGTGTTAATTTAACAGTTAATACTGGTGAAGTTCACGCAATCATGGGACCTAATGGTACAGGTAAATCAACATTATCTTCTGCAATTATGGGTCACCCAAGTTATGAAGTCACTCAAGGTGAAGTATTACTTGATGGTGTAAATATTTTAGAATTAGAGGTTGACGAAAGAGCAAAAGCAGGTCTTTTCTTAGCAATGCAATATCCATCAGAAATTACTGGTGTAACAAATGCAGACTTTATGCGTTCAGCGATTAATGCAAAACGTGAAGAAGGTCAAGAAATTAACTTAATGCAATTTATTAAAAAATTAGATAAACAAATGGATTTCTTAGATATTGATAAAGATATGGCGCAACGTTATTTAAATGAAGGTTTCTCAGGTGGGGAGAAAAAACGTAATGAAATCTTACAATTAATGATGTTAGAACCCAAATTTGCGATTTTAGATGAAATTGACTCAGGTTTAGATATTGATGCATTAAAAGTCGTTTCTAAAGGAATCAATGAAATGCGTGGCGAAGATTTCGGTGCATTAATGATTACACACTATCAACGTTTATTAAACTATATTACTCCTGATAAAGTACATGTTATGTATGGCGGTAAAGTTGTAAAATCAGGCGGTCCAGAATTAGCTAAACGTCTTGAAGAAGAAGGTTATGAATGGGTTAAAGAAGAATTTGGTGCAACTGAATAGGTCATTAAACAAAATAAACACTATTCATTAAAAGAACTGATTGATTTTAAAATGTGGAAATAAACAGTTTATATATCGATTCAGTTACTAAAATTTTTCATCAAGTAGGAGGAAAAAGCATTATGACAACAGAAACTTTAAATATTTCTGAAGCACAACTTGTTGATTATTCTAAAGCACAAAATGAACCTTCTTGGATGACTGAACTACGTCAAAAAGCTTTGAAATTAACAGAAACTTTAGAAATGCCTAAACCAGATAAAACAAAACTAAGAAAATGGGATTTCGATGCATTTAAACAACATCATGTTGAAAGTGAATCATATAATGATGTATCAGAACTTCCTGAATCAGTTAAAAATATTATTGATATAGAAAATTCTAAAAATTTAATTATTCAACATAATAATGATTTAGCTTTCACACAAGTATCAGAACAAGCAAATCATAATAATGTTATTATTGAAGGTTTATCAAAAGCGCTACAAGATCATAGTGAATTAGTAGAAAAATATTTAATGAAAGATGCAGTTACAGTAGATGAACATCGATTAACTGCTTTGCATACAGCATTATTGAATGGTGGCGTATTTGTATATGTCCCTAAAAATGTAGTAGTTGAAGACCCTATTCAATATGTAGTATTACATGACAATGAGAATGCAAGTTTATTTAATCATGCCATTATTGTAACGGAAGAAAGTGCTGAAGTAACATATGTTGAGAATTACCTTTCAACTGCAAGTGGTGAAGGTAATCAAGTCAATATTATTTCTGAAGTGATTGCAGGAGCAAATTCAAACATTACTTATGGTTCAGTTGACTATCTAGATAAAGGATTTACAGGTCACATTATCCGTCGTGGTGTGACGGCAGCAGATGCATCAATTAATTGGGCTTTAGGTTTAATGAATGAGGGAAACCAAATTATTGATAATACTACTAACTTAATTGGTGATCGTTCAACAAGTGAACTAAAATCAGTCATTGTTGGTACTGGTGATCAAAAAATTAACTTAACATCTAAAATCGTTCAATATGGTAAGGAAACAAATGGTTATATCTTAAAACATGGTGTAATGCGTGAAAATGCTTCATCTGTATTTAACGGTATTGGATATATTAAGCATGGCGGTACAAAATCTATCGCAAATCAAGAATCTCGTGTGTTAATGCTTTCAGAGCATGCTCGCGGAGATGCGAACCCTATTCTACTTATCGATGAAGATGATGTTGAAGCAGGTCATGCAGCTTCGGTTGGTCGTGTTGACCCAGAACAACTTTACTACTTAATGAGCCGTGGTATTTCTCAAAAAGAAGCAGAACGTCTTGTTATTCATGGTTTCTTAGATCCAGTTGTCCGTGAATTACCAATTGAAGATGTGAAACGTCAATTACGAGAAGTCATCGAACTTAAAGTAAATAAATAGATCATTGAGATTTTCAATAAAAGAAAGGTCGTGAAGGTAGTGGCCGAAACTTCATTAAACATACAAGAAATTATTGAAGACTTTCCTATACTAAATCAAAAAGTTAATGGAAAACGATTAGCTTATCTTGATTCAACAGCAACAAGTCAAACACCAGTGCAAGTATTAAATGTATTAGATGATTATTATAAACGTTACAATTCTAATGTGCATCGTGGTGTGCATACTCTAGGTTCTTTAGCAACAGATGGATATGAAAGTGCTCGTGAGACAGTACGACGTTTCATTAATGCTAAATATTTTGAAGAAATTATTTTTACTAGAGGTACGACTGCTTCAATTAATATTGTTGCACATAGTTATGGAGACGCTAATATTAACGAAGGCGACGAAATCGTTGTGACAGAGATGGAACATCATGCTAATATTGTGCCTTGGCAACAGCTAGCTAAACGAAAAAAAGCTACTTTAAAATTTATTCCTATGACTGATGATGGTGAACTAAGAATTGAAGATGTCAAATCGACAATTAATGACAATACTAAGATTGTAGCTATTACTCATGTGTCTAATGTCTTAGGTACCATTAATGATATAAAAGCAATTGCTAAGATTGCGCATGAACACGGTGCTATTATTAGTGTTGATGGAGCACAATCTGCACCTCATATGGATATCGATGTTCAAGATTTAGATGTTGATTTCTTTAGCTTTAGCGGTCACAAAATGCTAGGACCGACTGGTATTGGTGTATTATATGGAAAACGTGAACTACTTCAAAACATGGAACCTGTTGAGTATGGTGGGGACATGATTGATTTTGTAAGTAAGTACGATGCAACATGGGCTGACTTACCTACTAAATTTGAAGCTGGTACACCGATTATTGCTCAAGCTATTGGATTGGCTGAAGCTATTCGTTATATCGAAAATATAGGCTTTGATGCCATTCATCAGCATGAAAAAGAATTAACAGAATATGCATATGAGCAATTATCTTCAATTGAAGGATTAGAAATATATGGTCCCCCTAAAGAAAGACGTGCAGGTGTGATCACTTTTAATTTAGCTGATATTCATCCACATGATGTTGCTACAGCAGTAGATACTGAAGGTGTCGCTGTTAGAGCTGGACATCACTGTGCGCAACCATTAATGAAATGGTTAAATGTATCATCTACTGCAAGAGCAAGTTTTTATATTTATAATACTAAAGAAGATGTTGACCAATTAGTAGAAGCATTGAAACAAACGAAGGAGTTTTTCTCATATGAGTTTTAATAATTTAGATCAACTTTATAGATCTGTAATTATGGATCATTATAAGAATCCTCGTAATAAAGGCGTTTTAGATAATGGATCAATGACAGTAGATATGAATAATCCTACTTGTGGTGATCGCATTAGACTAACATTTGATATCGAAGATGGTATCATTCAAGAGGCGAAATTCGAAGGTGAAGGTTGCTCAATTTCAATGTCAAGTGCATCGATGATGACTGAAGCAGTTAAAGGTCATTCATTAGGTGAAGCAATGCAAATGAGTCAAGAATTTACTAAAATGATGTTAGGTGAAGATTATAACATCACTGAAGATATGGGAGATGTAGAAGCATTACAAGGGGTTTCTCAATTCCCAGCGCGTATTAAATGTGCAACCTTAGCATGGAAAGCTTTAGAAAAAGGTACAGTGCAAAAAGAAGGTAAAGCAGAAGGTACAACTGAAGAATAAAATACGAATAGGTAATAAATGTTATTCTAAGCACTATGGTGCTGTGACATTTTACACATATTTCTTTTTATATAGTTTTCATGTTGTTACAATGACTATAGATAGTAGTGAAAGATAAATGATGCGTATATCGTTTTAAATATATTTAAGGAGTGATTGAAATGGCTAAAAAAGCACCTGATGTTGGAGATTATAAATATGGTTTCCATGATGAGGATGTTTCCATTTTCAGATCAGAACGTGGTCTAACAGAAAATATTGTTAGAGAAATTTCTAAGATGAAAGAAGAACCAGAATGGATGCTTAATTTCCGATTAAAAGCTTTAAAACTATTCTATAAAATCCCAATGCCTCAATGGGGTGGCGATTTATCAGAATTGAATTTTGATGACATTACTTATTATGTTAAGCCTTCAGAGCATACTGAACGTTCTTGGGATGAAGTACCTGAAGAAATTAAACGTACATTTGATAAATTAGGTATACCAGAAGCAGAACAAAAATATTTAGCTGGTGTTTCTGCACAATATGAATCAGAAGTTGTATATCATAATATGGAAAAAGAATTAGAAGAAAAAGGGATAATCTTTAAAGATACAGACAGTGCTTTACGTGAAAATGAAGACTTATTTAAAGAATACTTTGCTTCTGTTGTTCCAGCAGCTGATAATAAATTCGCAGCATTAAATTCAGCAGTATGGTCAGGTGGTTCATTCATCTATGTACCTAAAAACGTTAAATTAGATACACCATTACAAGCGTACTTCCGAATTAACTCAGAAAATATGGGTCAATTCGAACGTACATTAATTATTGCTGATGAAGGGGCTTCAGTAAACTATGTTGAGGGTTGTACTGCACCAGTATATACTACAAGTTCATTACACTCAGCAGTAGTTGAAATTATTGTTCATAAAGATGCACATGTTCGTTATACTACTATCCAAAACTGGGCTAACAATGTGTATAACTTAGTTACTAAACGTACGTTTGTTCATGAAAATGGTAATATGGAATGGGTTGACGGTAACTTAGGTTCTAAGTTAACAATGAAATACCCTAACTGTGTATTATTAGGTGAAGGTGCGAAAGGTAGTACATTATCCATCGCATTTGCGGGTAAAGGTCAAGTTCAAGATGCAGGTGCTAAAATGATTCATAAAGCCCCAAATACATCTTCAACTATCGTATCTAAATCAATTTCTAAAAACGGTGGTAAAGTAATCTATCGCGGTATCGTTCACTTTGGACGCAAAGCTAAAGGTGCGCGTTCAAATATCGAATGCGATACATTAATTCTAGATAACGAATCAACTTCAGACACAATTCCATATAATGAAGTATTTAATGATAATATTTCATTAGAACATGAAGCGAAAGTTTCTAAAGTATCTGAAGAACAATTATTCTATCTAATGAGTAGAGGGATTTCTGAAGAAGAAGCAACAGAGATGATTGTTATGGGATTCATCGAACCATTTACTAAAGAATTACCAATGGAGTATGCTGTAGAAATGAACCGTCTTATTAAATTTGAAATGGAAGGTTCAATCGGATAATTTAAGATATAGCTTAAGCTAATAGTTAAAAGAACTAGAATGTTTAACATTCTAGTTCTTTTGTTTTTAAAGCTATGATTAATTATGATGGCGATATTCTACCTTATCTAGTTTAAAACCAGTTAACACAATATATTAGAAGACAAGTAGTTACAAATTAGCTACTAATCAAAAGTGAACGATTTAATAGATTAATTATTTTTACAAATGAATCAGTTATTAACGCAAACTTAGGGTGTTATAGTAGCGATTTTAAAATAATAAGAAAATGTAAAGTTAGTATACAACAAGTGATATATTAATTTTGAATGTGGTATCATATATCTGGTGATAAAAATGATTAATATCGGTTTAACTGGATGGGGAGATCATTATTCTTTATATGAAGATCTTGAAAGACAAACAGATAAATTACGTACGTATGCGAGTCATTTTCCTGTTGTTGAACTTGATGCCTCATATTATGCTATCCAACCTGAACGTAATATATTGAAATGGATCAATGAAACACCAGATAAGTTTCAGTTTATCGTTAAGATTCATCAAGCATTGACGCTTCACTCAGATTATAAAACTTATGCTGATTCACGATCTGAACTATTTAAACAATTTAGACACATGCTTGAACCACTGATTGCACATCATAAATTAGCAATGGTACTTGTGCAATTTCCACCTTGGTTTGATTGTACAGCTCAAAATATAAATTATATTTTGTATGTTCGACAACAGCTAGAAGATATCCCCATGTGTGTAGAATTTAGACATCAATCTTGGTTTAATTCCCAATTTAAAGAACAAACTTTAATGTTTTTAACCGAACATCAAATTATTCATGCGGTCGTAGATGAACCACAAATTAAAGATGGGTCTATACCTTTAGTCAATCGTATAACTTCTAGTACCGCTTTTGTGCGTTATCATGGTAGAAATCAGCATGGTTGGACTAAAAAAGATATGACTGATCAAGAGTGGCGAGATGTTAGATATTTATATAATTATAATGAAAATGAATTAAAAGATTTAGCAAATAAAGTTCAAATATTAGAACAAAAAGCTGAAAAGGTCTATGTTGTTTTTAATAATAATTCTGGTGGTCATGCAGCTCAAAATGCTAAAACCTATCAAAATATTTTAGATATAGAGTATACAGGCTTAGCACCTCAGCAATTAAAATTTTTCTAAGAGGCGAATTATAATGTTTTTAACAATGATTTTATTAGTTTTAATTGGATTATTATCTGCAGTATTAGGTTCTTTAGTAGGTATTGGTGGTGGTATAATTATCGTACCTACTTTAGTGTATTTAGGAGTGAACCATCATCTATTACACGGCATCACTACTCAGATTGCAATTGGTACGTCATCGGTTATTCTTATTGTAACTGGACTTTCTTCATCTATTGGTTATTTGAAAACAAAGCAAGTAGATATTAAAAATGGGTCCATATTTTTATTTGGATTATTACCTGGTTCACTTATTGGTTCATTTTTAAGTAGATATTTAACATTAAATTCGTTTAATTTATACTTTGGTATTTTTATGATCTGTGTATCTATTTTATTGATGATTAGATATAAAATTAAACCATTTAAAATATTCGATAAGGAAAAGTATCGTAAAACATACATCGATGCTAAAGGGATGACTTATCATTATAGCGTTCCACCTATGTTTGCCTTCTTTGCTACATTATTTATAGGTGTACTTACAGGTTTATTTGGGATTGGTGGTGGAGCGTTGATGACTCCTTTAATGCTTATAGTATTTAGATTTCCACCTCATGTAGCAGTAGGGACAAGTATGATGATGATTTTCTTTTCAAGTGTAATGAGTTCAATTGGTCATATTATTCAAGGTCATGTTGCTTGGTCATATTCAATTATTCTAATCATTTCTAGTTATATTGGCGCTCAAATTGGAGTAAAAATAAATCACTCGATTAAATCAGAAACAGTAGTATTATTATTACGCACAGTAATGTTAATTATGGGTGTATATCTAATTATTAAATCGTTTCTATAATAAAACAGGAGGAATTTAAGTGAAGCTTACAATTTTTCATACAAATGACATTCATAGTCACCTTAATGAATATGCACGTATTATGACGTACATGGCTGAACACCGACCTGAACTTCAACACCCTTCACTTTATTTAGATATTGGTGATCATGTTGATTTATCTACACCAGTAACAGAAGCAACTATGGGCAAAAAAAATATTGAACTTTTAAATGAGGCTCATTGTGATATTGCTACAATTGGGAATAATGAAGGAATGACTATTTCTCATGAAGCATTAAATAATCTTTACAATGATGCACAATTTAAAGTCATATGTGCTAATGTTTTAGACGAAGATGGCCACTTACCTCGTCATATTGCCACATCTTATATAAAAGAAATAGAAGATGTACGCTTTTTATTTGTAGCAGCGACGGCACCTTTCACGCCATTCTATCGAGCACTTGATTGGATTGTGACAGACCCATTAGAAGCCATCAAAGACGAAATTGAACAACGCAAAGGACAATACGATGTATTAATAGTTATGAGTCATGTAGGTGTCTTTTTTGATGAAAAATTATGTCAAGAAATCCCAGAGATAGATGTGATACTAGGAAGCCACACACATCATCATTTTAATCATGGTGAAGTCAATAATGGTGTACTTATGGCAGCAGCAGGGAAATATGGATATTATCTTGGAGAAGTGAATTTAACGATTGAAAATAAAAAAGTAGTTACTAAAGAGGCTACATTACATCCAGTAGACACATTACCAGTGGTTAAAACACATTTTGATGAAGAAGGAAAAGATTTGATGAAGAAGGCGATTATTAATAAGCCAGTTTCTTTATCTAGTAAAACAAATGTGATTACAAAAACGACTTATTTACTTGCAGAAAGTGTGTATGAGTTTACAAATGCAGATTGTACAATTATTAACGCTGGATTAATTGTTAATAGTGTTGAGAGCGATCAACTTACTGAATACGATATCCATACTATGTTACCTCATCCAATCAACTTAGTTCGTGTACGTTTGAAAGGTTCTGAATTGAAAAAGGTAATCTTAAAAAGTCAAAAGCAAGAATATATGTATGAACATGTCCAAGGATTAGGATTTAGAGGTGATATTTTTGGTGGTTATATATTATATAAATGTGGATTTATTCAATCAGAACATCGCTTCTTTGTAGATGGACAAGAAATAGAAGATAACCGTACCTATATATTAGGAACTGTAGATATGTATACATTTGGAAGATATTTCCCATTATTAAAAGGAACATCGATTGATTATTTAATGCCTGAATTTTTAAGAGATATCTTTAAAGAAAAATTAATTCATATGCATCATTCTTCTTAGTACACAAATGTTCATAGTTATGTCTTAATTTTATAAGTTATTACATTTTAATTTAATGTAAATTTCGTTATAATAGTTGAAGATAGATTAAACAGGAGGGTATGTGTTGTTATGGCTACTAAAAATGAAGAGATTTTACGTAAACCAGATTGGTTGAAAATAAAGCTAAACACTAATGAAAACTACATCGGCCTCAAGAAAATGATGCGTGAGAAAAATTTACATACAGTTTGTGAAGAAGCAAAATGTCCAAATATACATGAATGTTGGGGAGCTAGACGTACGGCTACATTTATGATTTTAGGTGCGGTATGTACAAGAGCTTGTCGTTTCTGTGCAGTAAAAACTGGCTTACCTAATGAACTAGATTTAAATGAACCAGAACGTGTTGCAGAGTCTGTAGAACTAATGAATCTTAAACATGTTGTTATCACAGCTGTTGCACGTGATGATTTAAGAGATGCAGGATCTAATGTATATGCAGAAACGGTTCGTAAAGTACGTGAACGTAATCCATATACGACAATTGAAATTTTACCGTCAGATATGGGTGGGGATTATGAAGCACTTGAAACACTAATGGCTTCAAGACCTGATATTTTAAACCATAACATTGAAACAGTACGTCGTTTAACTCCAAGAGTTCGTGCGCGTGCGACTTACGACAGAACATTAGAATTCTTACGTCGTTCTAAAGAGTTACAACCTGATATTCCAACTAAATCAAGTTTAATGGTAGGTTTAGGTGAAACATTGGAAGAAATTTATGAAACAATGGATGACTTACGTGCAAATGATGTTGATATTTTAACAATTGGTCAATATTTACAACCATCACGTAAACACTTAAAAGTTGAAAAGTATTATACTCCATTAGAATTTGGTAAATTAAGAAAAATTGCAATGGAAAAAGGATTTAAACATTGTGAAGCTGGTCCAATGGTACGAAGTTCTTATCATGCTGATGAACAAGTAAATGAAGCGGCAAAAGAAAAACACCGTCTTGGAGAAGAACAGTTACAACAAAAATAATATTAACCCAAAAATTTATAATAAACTTTCTGTTAAGTGATATTGCATAATGAAGTCATATTATCTTGTGAAACAATAATATGAGTACATAAAGTCAATTAACAATGTTTATTAATAGATGGATGCTAAAACTTAGATTGCTCTTTTTCTTTAAAATAGGCAATCTAAGTTTTTATTATAATTACAATTAAAGGTGACTTATTATGATTAAAGTTAATCAACAGTATTTTGAATTAATTGAAGATTATAGAGAATGCTTTGACGAAGAATTATTTGCTTCAAGATATTCAGATATACTTGATAAATATGATTTTGTAGTTGGGGATTTTGGTTATGATCAATTACGTTTAAAAGGATTTTATAAAGATTCAAATAAAAAAGCTGAAATTTCAAAACGTTTTTCAACCATTCAAGATTATATTTTGGAATATTGTAATTTTGGTTGTCCATATTTCATAGTGAGACATATTAATGATAATGAACGATTAGAACTAGATAGTGTAGATGAAGTAGAGGATAAATTACATGATGTTAAAATAAAACCAACAATACAAGCTACGCAATCTACTGAAAAAAAGAATAATAAATAATGAAAGGTCAAAACAATGTATATTTTGTAAATATCATTGTTTTGACCTTTCATTTATTGAATAACTTGATTTAGATATTCAATGATTTCTTCGCTTTCTTCTTGAGACACACCTAATATATGAGCAATATATCCTTCTTCTTCAATATCATCTGTGCCTATGATGCCAAATTTATTAGTTTGAAGATTTAATACCAGTGTTTTACCGTAATGACGATCGGTCTGAATAAGCATTAAATCATAGCGACTATGTTCACCTACAAATCCTACAAATTGTGCTTGCGATTGTTCCTCATCATCGTACAGAAACATATCTATCATATCAGTCATGCTCCTTTATTTTTAATATGTGAAATTAGTATAACGACAAATGATGCATGATGCAAAACTATGATATGATAATAATAATAAGAGGTGACCGATATGTATTTTGTAGATAAAGATAAATTAGCACTTAAAATAAAATATTTAAATCAGCTTATTAAGGATTATGAAACAAATAAATCAAATCATTATGCATTTGAACGTATTGCGCAAATGTTAATTGAATCATCAGTAGATATTGGAAATATGATTATTGACGCTTTTATTTTGAGAGATCCTGGTAACTATAAAGATGTTATTGATATTTTAGAACTTGAAGGGGTGATTTCCAAAGATACACAAAACCATATTAATGATACAGTTAAAATCAGAAAACAGTTTGCACATCATTATACAGAATTAGAAGTTGAAACACTTGTACCATTATTTGACACCTCAATACCGTATTATCGACAATTTGTGAAAGAAGTTACTCAATTTCTAAAAAAAGAAAATGTGCCAATTACCGCTTTTGGAAAAGGAGATTATTCATAATGAAAAATTATAAAGGTTATTTAATCGATTTAGATGGAACAATGTATATGGGTACAGCAGAAATTGATGGTGCTGCTCAATTTATCGATTATTTGAACAAAAACGATATTCCTCATTTATATGTTACTAATAACTCTACTAAGACGCCTGAAGAAGTAACAGAAAAGTTAAAAGAAATGAAGATTGACGCTAAACCAGACGAAGTAGTTACTTCTGCTCTAGCTACGGCAAATTACATTGCAGAAGAAAATAGTCAAGCTAGTGTGTATATGCTAGGAGGTAATGGTTTAAGAACAGCATTAACCGATGCAGGTTTAACCGTAAAAGAAGATGAGAATGTAGATTACGTAGTTATCGGTTTAGATGAAGCAGTCACATATGAAAAACTTGCAATAGCTACTTTAGCAGTACGTAAAGGCGCAAAATTTATCTCTACGAATCCAGATGTCTCAATTCCTAAAGAAAGAGGCTTCTTACCTGGAAATGGAGCTATTACAAGTGTGGTTAGTGTATCTACTGGACAACAGCCACAATTTATTGGTAAACCAGAAACCATCATCATGCAAATTGCTTTAGATATTTTGAAACTCGATAAGTCTGAAGTGGCTATGGTGGGAGATTTGTATGATACAGATATAATGTCTGGTATTAATGTGGGGATGGATACGGTACATGTACAAACAGGTGTAACATCTTATGAAGAAATTCAAACTAAACAACCAAAGCCAACCTATTCATTTAAAGATTTGAATGTGGCTATAGCTGAATTAGAAAGTAATACTAATTAATAAAAATAATTTCTATGATAACTTCTTATTACTTAAATTGATGATATGAGTAATAAGAAGTTTTTATATCTAACAGTTTTGTTATGCTCTGTGTAATTGTGATATGTAATCATTAGTACTAATATATAGAATATCAAAGATAAGAATAAGGACATATCGGATAAGATAGATACATATTTAACACTCACTAATTATTATATAAAATAAATTTGATATATAATTAATATTTTTATATAATAAAGTGTAAAAATAAAAGTGCGATATAATATTTCTTGATAGTAAGATAACTTTACTAAATATAAAATAAGTAGAATTGTTCTTCAAAATAAATAGCAATGTTTGTGAGGTGTAATATTCAATTGAGAGAAACTAAAAAAATAAGTGTTTTTTATGAAAAAGCAAAACCATATCTACTGACTATTCTATACTTAGCAATTTTTATAGCTTTGTATCTTATATATGGTTCAGGCGATACACATAATAACTTTATATATAACGAATTCTAGTAAGGAGTCAAAGGATGACAGATATTATAAATTTAATTAATGATATTGGACAAAAAAATCCAGATCGAGTAGCTATTAGACATAAATCAGATGAGTTAACGTATCGTCAACTTATAGAAGAATCTAGTAAGCTAGCACATTATTTGCAAGATACAAATAAGCCATTAATCATCTATGGTCATATGTCACCATATATGGTAGTTGGAATGATAGGAGCAATCAAAGCAGGATGTGGCTATGTCCCAATTGATACGTCAGTTCCAATAGAACGTGTAGAAATGATTATGAATAAAGTAGATCCAACATTTATTTTAAATACAACTGATTCAAGTGTGAATCAACCAAGGAAAGAACTTACAATCGAAGATATTAAACATTCTGATTATCCTATTGTTTTTGATAGTCAAATGGATAAAACAGATGTTGTTTATACTATATTCACTTCTGGTTCTACAGGTGAGCCTAAAGGTGTGCAAATTGAGTATGCGAGTTTAATAGAATTTGCAGAATGGATGGTCTCATTAAATGAAACAGATAATCATCAGGAGTGGCTGAACCAAGCACCATTTTCATTTGATTTATCTGTAATGGCAATTTATCCATGTTTAACATCTGGTGGAACACTTAACTTAGTAGATAAAGATATGATAAAAAAACCGAAGTTATTAAATGAAATGCTTGTTCAAACGCCAATTAATGCTTGGGTATCAACACCATCATTTATAGAAATGTGTTTATTACTTCCTAACCTTAATGAAAAAGATTATCCAAGTTTAAATCATTTCTTCTTTTGTGGAGAAATTTTACCGCATAGAACAGCTAAAGCACTTGTTGATAGATATCCAAATGCAATTGTTTATAACACATATGGACCAACGGAAGCGACAGTTGCAGTTACTGGTGTAAAAATCACACCCGAGATTTTAGAACGTTATAACCCACTTCCAGTAGGTGTAGCAAGACCGAATACTACACTATCAACAACTGATGAAGGTGAACTTGTTATTAAAGGAACAAGTGTGAGTTTAGGATATCTAAAAAACAAAGAAAAAACTGAAGCAGTATTTAAGTTTGATAATGGCGTTCGCATTTATCACACGGGTGATAAAGCTATTGAAAAAGATGGTTATTGGTTTATCCAAGGACGTATCGATTTTCAAATAAAGTTAAACGGTTATCGCATGGAACTAGAAGAAATTGAAACACAACTAAGACACTCAAAATACGTTAGAGAAACTGTTGTTGTGCCAATTTATAAAAATGGAAAAGTTGTTTATCTTGTAGGTGCTATTGTACCTACTAAAAAAGTTGATAATGACTTAGAGATGACCAGAAACATTAAAAATGAATTGAAATCTCGCTTACCTGAATATATGATTCCGAGAAAATTCGTTTGGATGGAACAACTTCCATTAACATCAAATGGAAAACTTGATCGTAAACAAGTTGCAGAGGATATCGACGCATGATTCCTTATGGTACGTTTACCTTCTTCTTAGTCGCATTTATCGTTCTTTTACCAGTCATCATACTCGGATTTTTAGGTAAGCGAAGCTATGTATACAATGGGATAAGTACAGTGATTATGATTGTGATTATTTTCTCTTCAGATACATACAATTTATTTGGACAGAAATATTTAAGTGTTCAATTAATCAGTTTTGTAATTTACTTAATATGGCAAGTGCTATTAATCATGTGGTATTACAAATCACGACAAAAAAATAATACTTTTATTAAATTTTTAATTATTATGATTTTATCTATTTTACCTTTAGCACTTGTTAAAATATTACAAAGTTCATGGTTAGGTGGACATCAAATACATTTCCATGAACATAAGTTAATTGAATTTGTCGGATTCTTAGGAATCTCATATGTTACTTTTAAAAGTGTACAACTTATAATGGAAATTAGAGATGGTTCTATTAAAGAAATTAAAGTGGGGAAATTGATTCAATTTATTTCATTCTTTCCAACAGTATCTTCAGGACCCATCGACCGTTATAAACGTTTTGTCAAAGACGATAAAAAAATACCAACTGGTGAGCAATACAGAGGTATGGTAGTTAAAGCGATTCATATGATTATGATGGGCTTCTTATATAAATATATTATTGCTCATTTAATTAATGTATATGCAATTATGCCATTATTAATGCATTTACATGGTTTTACTCATAAATGGTTATATATGTATGCCTATAGCTTTTACTTATTTTTTGACTTTGCAGGTTATAGTTTATTTGCAATAGCAGTGAGTTATCTATATGGCATTAATACACCACCAAACTTTAAACAGCCGTTTAAAGCACGTAACATTAAAGATTTCTGGAATAGATGGCATATGTCATTATCATTCTGGTTTAGAGACTGTGTTTATATGAGAACATTGTTCTATATGTCTAGTAAAAAAATAATGAAGAATCAATTTGCAATGTCAAATTTTGCCTTCTTCTTAAATTTCTTTATTATGGGTGTATGGCACGGATTAGAAGTATTTTATATTGTATATGGTATTTATCACGGTTTAATGTTTATCGGATATGGATATTATGAACGCTGGAGAAAGAAACATCCACCTCGCTTTCAAAATGGTTTTGCTACAGCATTAAGTGTTATTATCACATTCCATTTTGTAGCATTTGGCTTCTTAATATTCTCAGGAAAATTAATTTAAAGGGAGAAATAAATGATGGAATTTAGAGAACAAGTTTTAGAAGTATTAGCTGATGTAGCAGAAAATGACGTAGTTAAAGAAAACCCAGATGTTGAGATTTTTGAAGAAGGAATTATTGATTCATTTCAAACAGTTGGATTATTATTAGAAATTCAAAATAGATTAGGAATTGAAGTATCAATTATGGATTTTGATCGCGATGAATGGGCAACTCCTAATAAAATTGTTGAAGCTTTAGAAGAATTACGATGAAATTCAAACCATTTTTACCAATTCTTATTAGTGGAATCATATTTTTAGCTTTTGTATTAATGCCTGCGAGTTGGTTTACTGGTCTCGTTAACAATAAGACACTTGCTGATAATAGAACGTCACTAACTGATCAAGTACTTAAAGGTACGCTCATTCAAAATCAATTATTTAGTAATGATAAATATTATCCACTTTATGGTTCAAGTGAGTTAAATAAACGTGATCCGTTTAATCCTGCGATAGCAATGCATCATCGAAAAAATACAAAGCCTGTATTCTTAGTTGGTACGGGCGGTAATACAGATTTAATTAATGCTATTGAATTAGCGGGTCAATATGATCAACTTAAAGGTAAAAAGATGACATTTATCATTTCACCACAATGGTTTAGTACACATGGCGTTAATGATATGGATATGGCTGCGCGTACGACACCAAATCAAATCAATCAGATATTTCAACAAAAGGATATGCCTTCAGAGTTAAAACAACGCTATGCTAAACGATTATTAAAATTTAGAAGTGTTCCTAATAAGGAATATTTAAAAGAATTAGTAAAAGATCCAAGCAACCCAAAAGGTCGTTATATTTCTAAGTTTAAAGAAAGTCAACTTCTTAAAATTGAGGCAATAAAAACATACTTTTCATTAGATAAATCACCATTAACTCATGTACACTCACTTACATCACCCAATGATTCTTGGAAAAACATGAGTAATAAAGCAGTGCAACTTGGTGAAAAACGTTCTACTTCTAATAGTTATGGTATCCGTAACGAATATTGGAAAAAACTAATGCATAAAAAGCCAATGAATCGTCGCCAATATGAATTTAAAATGAATTCACCAGAGTTTAAGGATTTATCTTTACTAGTAGATACAATGCATCAAGCAGGTGCTGATGTACAATATGTTATTCTTCCAGTAAATGGTAAATGGTACGATCATTTAGGTATTCACCGTTCAACACGTGAACCTGTCTATAAAAAAATACATAAAACTGTTGTTGGACATGGTGGGAAAGTGTATGATATGTCAAATAAAGACTATGAAAAATATGTATTAAGTGATGTGGTACATGTAGGTTGGAAAGGTTGGGTATACATGGATCGTCAAATTGAAAAACATATGAACAATCATCAAACTCAATTCTAAATAGCAAAAAAAAAGACACCCTACTCTGATTAAATACTGAGGGTAGGGTGTCTTTAATTTATATCGTTAGAAAACTTGTTCTACTTCTATAACGCCTGGTACTTCTTCGTGTAAAGCACGTTCTATACCTGCTTTTAATGTAATAGTTGAGCTTGGGCATGTTCCACACGCACCATGTAATTGTAATTTTACGATGCCATCTTCTACATCGACTAATGTACAATCTCCTCCGTCACGTAATAAAAACGGACGTAAACGTTCAATAACTTCGGCTACTTGATCAAACATTGTTGCATTCTCAGTAGGCATGAGATATGTCTCCTTTCAAGTAAAATACTTCATAAACTTATTATTAATTTATTATAATAGATAAAGAAAGAAAAATCTATAAAACTAAACGGGGGATTAATATATGACGAAAGTAAGTGTTGTTGTTTACGGTGCAGATGTAGTGTGTGCAAGTTGTGTCAATGCACCAACTTCTAAAAATACGTATGAGTGGCTAAAACCATTATTAGAAAGAAAATATCCTAATATTCATTTCGAATATACATATATCGATTTTCAAAAAGAAACTGAAAATTTAAGTGATCATGATCAACAATATATTGAGCAAATTGAAAATGATGAGTTGTTTTACCCGCTTATTACAATGAACGATGAATATGTGGCTGACGGTTATATTCAGTCAAAAAAAGTGACTCATTTTATAGAACAATATATTATAAACAATTAATATAAAGTGCAGTATTCAATTTTTATAAAAATGTGGGGAAGCTTGAGATGATGAATAAAATTAAATTCTGTCCTGCTTCCCAGTTTTATTTATCCATTATGATATTTATATAGCCACAAAACACCTGATTTTAATATATGCGCTAAACGTCCTGTGACTGTGCGATCCATAATATAGGCAAACCCTTTTTTCTCTCCTAGAGAACCTAAGAAACCTTGAACTTTTAATTCAGGCATTTTTTCAGGAAGTGGTTCATGATTCCATTGTTTTTTTAGTACATCGGCAATTTGATCACCCTGTACTTCTGCTAATTGAGCACTTGGCGCATGTGGTAAAGCTGCGCAATCTCCAACTACATAAACATTTTTATAAGTTGGTACTTGATGATATTGATTAACGATAACGCGACCACTTTTATTAATATCAATAGGCAGTTTTCTTACAATTTCAACGGGTTGAATACCTGCTGTCCATACTACAATATCAACAGGCTCTGGTGTACCTCCATTATAAATTGTTCCTTGCTCAACTTTATCAATCAAAGAATTAGGAACCACGTTTACATTATTTTCGCGGAACCACTTCGCAATATAATTACTTAATTTTTCTGGAAAATTTCTTAATATACGAGGTCCACGATCATATAAAATAATTTCTAAATCTGTGCGACTTTCACGTAGTTCACTTGCTAATTCAATACCACTCAAGCCAGCTCCTACAATTCCAACACGCGCTCCTTTAGGTAACTCGCTAATACTATGAAACGTTTCACGGGCTTTAGAAAGCGTTTGAATACTATGAGTGTATTCTTTAGCTCCTGGAACATTATGATATTTATCTTCACAACCTAGTCCGATAATCAACTCACTATAATCTACTTTAGTTTGTCCTACCGAAACAATTTGGTTATCTAAGTCGATATCACTTATTTCTCCATAAATTGTATTTACGCGATGTGAATTAGGAAAATTCATTCGCACATCACTATCAGATTTTGTGCCTGCAGCGAGCGCATAGAATTCAGGTTTTAAACCATGAAACGGCATTCGATCTATAAGAGTTAATGTGTATTCTTGAGGAAGAACATCTGGAAGAATGCGCGACATAATACGCATATTACCATACCCTCCACCAAGCAGAACTAAATGTTTCATATTATGTTACCCCTTTACATTAAAATATCAATTGGCTATGTAGTATTAATGTCAGACCTTTATAATGTCAGACTGTATAAATAAAGTATAGGTTCAATAATAAGTGATTCAGCCTATTTTAACGCTTATTTTTCATTTATTGTCCCCTAACAAATAAATGAAAGATTAATATAATTTTATTATATATGTTTTTAATAATCACGACAAACAAATGTGAAATGTTATTGCAAAATACAAATAGTTAAAAACCATAGCAATGCAACATATTAAGAGATTTGTTATAATAATGTAATTAAATTAAAAAGAAGGTGAAGTATGTTTCCATTAGTCGAATTCTGTATATCGAATATGGCCAAAGGCGGAGACTACGTTTACGATAAACTCGAAAGTGATCCTGAAGTAGATGTGTTAGAATATGGATGTCTCAATAATTGTGGTTTATGTTCTTCTGGGTTATATGCATTGGTAGATGGAGAAGTCGTAGAAGGGGATACACCTGAAGATTTGTTAAACAATATTTATAAACACATAGAAGAAAATGATTTTACAAACTTATTATAGGAGTGATTAGAAATGCCAACAGTAATACTTACTGAAGCAGCAGCTTATGAAGTAAAAGACATGTTGAAAAGTAATCATATGGAAAACGGTTATTTAAAAATTAAAGTGAATGGTGGCGGATGTACAGGTTTAACATATGGTATGTCTGCAGAAGAAGCCCCAGGATCAAATGATGAAATATTAGAATATTATGGATTAAAAGTCTTAGTAGATAAAGATGATGCTCCCGTACTGAATGGCACTAAAATTGATTTTAAACAATCATTAATGGGTGGTGGATTCCAAATCGACAACCCAAATGCAATTGCATCATGTGGATGTGGCAGTTCTTTTAGAACAGCAAAAGTAGCTGGACATCCTGAAAATTGTTAAGTCTCATATTCTTAAGTTAATACAATATAGTAATAATAAATTTAAATAATCGTTCTGTTGTTGCTTGAAAATATGGTATAAAAACTATAAAATTGGAAGTGGATTAATTTTGTCTTTTTTGTGAATAAATGTTCGCAAAATGGAATATAAAAGTGTTGACTAAGACTATAAATGGGGATGAACAAATAGGTTAAGTTCAAAGTTTTACGAAACAATCAGTATTTTTACAATACTATTGTATTATAAAAATGCTACGTTTCAACATGTTCTGAAACTTGTAGCCTTTATCTACATTTAAGAAAAAATACGAAAGCTTAGGTGAATGAAATGGCACAAAATCGTAAAAAAGTACTTGTATTAGGTGCAGGATATGCAGGTTTACAAGCAGTTACTAAATTACAAAAAGAAGTATCTGCAAATGAAGCAGAAATCACTTTAGTTAACAAAAACAAATATCATTATGAAGCAACTTGGTTACACGAAGCGTCAGCTGGTACTTTAAATTATGAAGATTTAATTTATCCAATTGAAAGTGTAATTGACAAAAATAAAGTCAACTTCATCAATGCAGAAGTAACTAAAATTGATAGAAACGCTAAAAAAGTAGAAACTACTCATGGTATTTTTGAATATGATATTTTAGTTGTTGCTTTAGGATTTGAAAGTGAAACATTCGGTATTAACGGAATGAAAGAACATGCGTTCCAAATTGAAAATATTCATACTGCCCGCGAATTATCTCGTCATATTGAAGATAAATTTGCGAACTACGCTGCATCAAAAGAGAAAGATGAAAATGATTTAGCAATTTTAGTAGGTGGCGCTGGATTTACAGGCATTGAATTCTTAGGTGAATTAACAGACAGAATTCCTGAATTATGTAATAAATATGGTGTAGATCAAAATAAAGTTAAAATTACATGTGTTGAAGCTATGCCTAAAATTTTACCAATGTTCTCAGAAAATCTTGTAAATTATGTAGTTAATTATTTAGAAGAACGTGGCGTTGAATTTAAAATTGGTACGCCAATCGTTGCTTGTAATGAAAAAGGTTTCAAAGTTAAAACAAATGATCAAGAACAACAACTTGAAGCCAATACTGCAGTGTGGGCTGCTGGAGTTCGCGGTAGTCAACTTATGGAAGAATCATTCGAAGGTGTAAAACGTGGTCGTATCGTAACTAAACAAGATTTAACAATCGATGGTCATGATGATATCTTCGTTATTGGTGATGTTTCTGCGTTTATCCCAGCAGGTGAGGAACGTCCATTACCAACTACAGCTCAAATTGCTATGCAACAAGGTGCACATGTTGCTAAAAACATTGAAAATATCTTAAATGGTCAAGCTACAACTGACTTCGAATATATTGATCGTGGTACAGTTTGTTCTTTAGGTTCACATGATGGTGTAGGTCATGTGTTTGGTAGAGACATCACTGGTAAAAAAGCTGCGTTCATGAAGAAAGTGATTGATACACGTGCAGTATTCAAAATGGGTGGCGTTGGCTTAGCATTTAAAAAAGGTAAATTCTAAGTTAATAAATTAAATATTTAATCATTAAGGAGTGAGACAGAAATCTGTGAAACAAAATAGATTTCAATATCTCACTCCTTTATTTTAAAGGAGAGTTATATGATACATTTTAATTATGATTCGAATAAAATGACCGACATTATTATTCTAGGAGTACCCGATCATCTTAATCAAATTGGAAAGATCACGTACAAAAATAGTGACCTTACACAAACTATTGAAAATTACCGACATCGACATATTGTAAGTAGTCAATTAGGAAAAACATCTTCGACTATTTTATACATAAATAATGAACCTAAACGTTTAATTACGGTTGGACTAGGAAATTTGAAAACATTATCTTATGCTTCATTTTTAAAAGTATTTGGTACACTTTTTCAATATCTAAAAAAAGAGCGTGTGACAGAAGCAAATGTTCTTTTTGATACATTTAATTCAAAACAAATTGACAAAACAAGTATTGCAGAGATTTTCGGATTACAAAGTAGACAATCGATTTATGAATTTAACAACTATAAATCTAACAAATCCACACCATATCAACTGGAATTATATATAGAATCATCTAATAGTGATGAGGATACAAAAAATATAAAAGCAGGGTATTTGATTGGTGAATCGGTGAATATAGCACGTGACTTTAGTAATATGCCTCCCAATATACTTACTCCAGAATACTTTGCAAGTGAAGTAGCACATCACTTTAAATCGTCTTCTGTTTCAGTAGATATTAAAAATAATGACACATTGTTATCAGAAGGTTTTGGTTTACTACATGCTGTAGGTAAAGGATCTACTCACCCTCCTGTTGTTATTACTTTAACGTATCATGGAACAGATAAAAATGAAGCACCTATTGCATTAGTTGGGAAAGGGATTACATATGATTCTGGTGGCTATAGCATCAAATCTAAAATGGGTATGCAAACAATGAAATTTGATATGTGTGGTGCTGCTAACGTTGTAGGAATGATTGATGCTGCGTCTAAATTATCTTTACCAGTAAATATTGTAGGTGTCATTGTCTCTGCAGAAAATATGATTAGTCAACAGGCTATGAAACCAGATGATGTATATACTGCCTTAAGTGGTGAAACAGTAGAAGTTTTAAATAGCGATGCTGAAGGCCGTTTAGTTTTAGGAGATGGCGTATTTTATGCAAATCAATTTCAACCACGTTTAATATGTGATTTTGCTACTCTTACAGGTGCTGCTATAGCGGCATTAGGAGAAGATAAGGCTGCTTTATTTAGTTCGAATGCAGATGAAGATATGAAACACATTTTAAAAAGTGCTAGAGAAGTTGATGAATTCGCTTTTGAATTACCTATTACTCAAACTGAACAACAATTGATTCGTAATACAGAGGTCGCTGATTTAGTGAATCATACAAATGGACAAGGTAAAGCCTTATTTGCTGCAGCTTTCGTTACGCATTTTAGTGAGCAAACGCCACATATTCATTTTGATATTGCAGGTCCTGCAACGATTAATAAAAATAACTATAAAGGTCCTAAAGGTCCGACAGGAAGCATGATAATGACCATTGTGAATTGGTTAAGACAATCAATATAAAATGGATGTTAGAAATGAATATACATTCATTGTGAGGCAAAATAGATAAATGTCTGAGGTACATTGATACCTTAGACGTTTATTTTTTTAAAATACTATTATATTAGGCGTTGACAACCGCCTAACTACTTGATATTATTAATCACATAATTATACACTTTAGTTCGGTAGAGTGATAAAGGATGTGAGTATAATGTTTAATGCTGTAGTTATTGCCGTAATATTAATGATTATATTATGTCTCTTAAGACTGAATGTTATCATTAGTTTATTTATTAGTTCACTTGTAGGTGGTCTAATATCGGGCATGAGTTTAAACAAAGTAATTAGTGTATTCGGTAAAAATATTGTAGATGGTTCGGAAGTGGCATTAAGTTACGCTTTATTAGGGGGCTTTGCAGCACTGATATCATATAGTGGCATCACAGATTATTTAGTAAATAAAATTATTCGTGCGATTCATACTGAGAATAGCCGCTTATCAAGGATTAAAGTAAAAGTGATTATTATTTTAGTATTACTAGCAATGAGTATTATGAGTCAGAACTTAATTCCAGTACATATTGCATTTATACCAATTGTAATTCCACCATTACTTAGTCTATTTAACGATTTGAAAATTGATAGACGATTAATTGGTTTAGTTATAGGATTTGGTTTATGTTGGCCATATGTTTTACTACCTTATGGCTTTGGACAGATTTTCCACCAAATTATACAAAGTGGATTTCAAAAAGCTCATCATCCTATCGAATTTAATATGATTTGGAAAGCAATGTTAATTCCTTCACTTGGTTATATTGTCGGTTTAGTGATTGGGTTGTTTGTTTATCGTAAACCACGTGAATATAAGCAAGAGGTACTTAAAGATAATGAAGAAGAAATAGCAGAAATTCGGCCATATGTATTAGTTGTTACGATTGTTGCTATTTTCGCTACTTTCTTAGTTCAAACATTTACGGATTCAATGATTTTTGGAGCATTAGCTGGAGTGCTGATATTCTTTATTTCTGGTATTTATAAATGGAATGAATTAGATAGTCAATTTGTAGAAGGAATAAAAATAATGTCATTTATTGGTGTCGTTATTTTATCAGCTAACGGTTTTGCCGGTGTCATGAATGCTACTGGTGATATTGAAAAATTAGTTTCTAGTTTAACTGAGATTACAAATGGACATAAATTAATTACTATTATTGCAATGTATATTGTTGGCCTTATTGTTACGTTAGGCATTGGATCATCTTTTGCTACGATTCCAATTATTGCAGCTTTATTTATACCACTAGGTTCATCTCTTGGTTTAGATAATATGGCATTAATTGCTTTAGTAGGAACAGCTGCTGCACTTGGAGATTCTGGTTCACCAGCAAGTGATTCAACACTTGGACCCACAGCAGGTCTTAATGTAGATGGTCAACATGATCACATTAGAGATACATGTATACCTAACTTCCTTTTCTATAATGTTCCATTGATGATTTTTGGTACAATAGCTGCAATGGTATTATAGAAAAAAAGAGGTGACAACATGTCTAATTTACTTGAAACATTTGATATGAAAATCGAAACAGTAGATGAGGGAATAGTTGTAATTTCTATGCCAGTCACTGATAAGGTTAAACAACCCTTTGGCTATCTACATGGTGGTGCAAGTATTGCATTAGGTGAAACAGCTTGTTCATTAGGCGCTGCCCATTTAATTGATACGAAACACTTTATCCCATTAGGTTTAGAAATGAATGCCAATCATATTCACTCAGTAAAAGAGGGACGCGTGATTGCTACCGCTTCTATTATTCATAAAGGTCATACGACACAAGTATGGAATATAGAAATTAAAAGTGATCAAGATAAATTAATTAGTATCATGAGAGGTACAATAGGGATTAAACCATTAAAATAACAAATTATAAAATACTAGCCTGTAGAAAATATTCATCTACGGGCTAGTATTTTATATTTATGATACTTCTCTATGGTGATTTATTCTTTGAAATACGCTATAAATGCTTTGAGCTGCTTCTTTACCTCCCATGATATTTCTGGCAAATGGACTAAGTTCTAAATCAGCTAGTCCACCAGCAACAAATAAATGAGGTAACCATTCTAATTCATGTGTGATTTTTGGAAATCCACAAGATAGGAGGGGGCATTAGCATTTTGAATTAGAGATTGTATCATGGGTTGCTGCAAAATTGAAGGCTTAAATCCAGTTGCTAAAAGAATGTAATCATATGGGATATTTAAATTTTCAGTAATAATTTGATGCGATTTTAAGTCCTTAATCTCTTCTTTATGTATGATAAGTCTTTTGTTTTGAACATATTTCTTTAAGCGTAAATATAACTCGTGAGGCATTGAACCTTTATGTCTTTCTGTTAACACTGTTTGAAGTTTTTCTTCATGTGAAGAATAATTTAAAAAGGCCTTCATTTTTTTGGGACCTAGCCAACCAGGATCAGCATCAAAATGTTGAATATCTATATTTTTATTCATCCATAAATGAACGATTTTATTCTTATCTAATTTTAAAAGCTTTAATGTTAAATGAGCAGCTGAAATACCACTTCCAATGACATGAGATGATTGTGAAAATAATTGAGAATTAAAATGATCACTAAATATATGACATACATCTTTAGCTTGAGTAAATGCGACAGGGACAAAAGGTTCATTATGACATCCTTGTGCTAAAACAACACAATCAGTTTGAATGACAGAATGATGACTTGTTGTAATACTCCATTCTCTTTGATTTTTTTCAATGCGTTGAACATAACTTTGAATATGACTTTGATTTAGATAGTAGTTATGTATTTGAGCATGTGTGTGATCCATAAACATCTCTGTTTGAGGTCTTTGATAACGACCAAAAGTTGGATTAATATACTAATTCATTTTTGCAAATTTTTTCAAATGAAATGGGTCAGGATGAATATGATGTACAATAGGTGAACGTAAGTAAGGCATAGCAATTCTATTTGTGCATTTATGAAATTGTTCGCATAAAGAATCATGAGGGTCGATAATTGTAAGATTTTGGATGGACATGCCTACTTCACGTAACTTAATTGCTATAGTGGTTCCTTGTATACCGCCACCAATAATAGTCCGATGCATAATAAAACCCCTTTAAAACGTAATTATTACGATTTATAATAACATAAAACTATCTTTTTCAAAACAAAAAATCGAAGCACTTTAAGAAAGTACCTCGATTTTTATCAAATTATATTTTCTTATTGTTAAATTCATCTTTAAGTTCATCAATTTTTGTATCTTTAGTATAAGGCGTTTTATTATTATATGATGCTTTCATCATTAAATGGCTAGAAAGAGGGCCAGTAATCAAAATGAAAATAATGCCGAATATCAGTTGCATATTGGCGTATCCTTCTGTTCCCATAAAATATAAAAACGTTCCAAATAATAAAAATATAGCACCTAATGTTGCAGATTTACCTGCAGCATGACCGCGTGAATAGACATCCTTTAAACGAATAATACCAATAGCAGTAATTGCACTTATCAATGCACCTAAGATAATGAAAATGATGGCTAAACTAATGATGATTTTTGCTATCACGTTCAATCACCTTACCTTTATCTATAAATTTAGAGAATACTGCTGTACCTAAGAAAGCTAAAATACCAATAAGTAAAATAACTACAAGTAAGTATTGTGAGCCGATAAATACACTATATAATGCAACACACGCCATCAATTGTAAGCCAATAGCGTCTAGTGCAAGGACGCGATCAGGTAAAGTGGGACCTTTAATAATACGAATAAACATTGCTAGCATCGATAATACTACGACAATTAAAGCAATAATAATAATTGTTTTTACCATTAAGCTTCGCCCACCTCTCTCACTACTTTTTCAAGTGATGATTTAATGCTTTCAATTTCTTCTTCTTTTGTACTAAAGTCAATTGAGTGAATGTATATTTTAGTTCTATCATCACTAATACCTAAAACGACAGTTCCTGGTGTTAAAGTGATTAAATTAGATAATAAAACAATTTGCCAATCATGTTTTAAATCTGTGTGATAAATAAAGAAACCAGGTTGATTTTTAAGTCTTGGCTGTAACACAATTTTGGATACATCAATATTGGCTTTCATTAATTCTATAAAAAAGACAACAATCAATTTAATGACTTTATAAACTCTTTTTAAATAAAAACTACCAGGCAATACTTTTTTAAATAAGTAAACAAGTCCAATTCCTATTAAAAATCCTAGTAAAAAGTTATTAAATGTATAACTGCCGCTTAAAAACATCCATATAATAGCTAATATAATATTTAACACAAATTGAAGAGCCATTAGTATCTACCTCCTAATACACTTTTAATATAAACATTAGGATCATAGAAAGATTTAGCTGCTTCTGATATAAATGGATAAAGTGCATCAGCAGATAAACCAAATAGTACAGTAATGATAACTGCAATTACTGAAACGATTGTTGCTTGTTTTACATTTACTTTGTTATTCAGTTTATATCCCTTAGGTTCACCAAAGAAACCATGTAGGAAAATACGAATCACAGAATAGAGTACGATTAAACTTGAAAGTAATACGATAATTGCACTGATATAAAATCCTTTTTCAAAAGCGGCTTTTACAATAAAGTATTTTCCATAAAACCCACTAAATGGGGGAATACCAGCCAAGCTTAAAGCTGCAATAAAGAAAGACCAACCAAGTATAGGATATGTCTTAATTAAACCACCGAATGACTTAAGATTTGATGTTTTGGTAATTTGATACATGACACCAATAATTAAGAAAAGTGCAGTCTTAACTAACATATCGTGAATGGTATAATATATAGCACCCATAATTCCTAATTTACTCATCATAGCAACACCAACGAGTATGACACCTACTGCAATCATAATATTATATAAAATAATTTTTTTAATATCATAATAAGCAATGGCACCAATGGATCCAAATATAATCGTTAATAGTGCTAAGAATAAAATAGTATAGTGAGAAAAACTCATTGTGTTATGGAAGAAAAGACTAAGTGTTCTTAAAATAGCATAGACGCCAACTTTAGTTAATAAAGCACCGAAGAATGCAATGATAGCAAAAGGTGGCGCATAGTATGATCCAGGTAACCAAACATATAATGGAAAGACACCAGCTTTAGTTGCAAACACAAAGATGAACAAAATAAAGACAATACTTAATAATCCTTGATGTGAATGAGATAATTCATTCAGTTTTACGCTAATGTCAGCCATATTTAAAGTGCCGACAATTGAATATAAGATAGCAACAGCAATAACGAAAAATGTCGATGTTACAACATTAATAAGTAAATATTTCACCGTTTCTTGAAGTTGAATACGTGTACCACCTAATACAAGCAATGCATAAGATGACATTAAAAAGACTTCAAAGAATACGAAAAGGTTAAAAATATCTCCAGTAGTGAAAGCACCAATAATACCCACTAACATAAAGACGATTGAAAAATGAAAATAATAACGCTCTCTATCGATTCCGGCAGTTGAAAAAGAATAGATCGTAATGAGCAGAGTAATGATAATACTCGTTACAATCAACATTGCCCCTAACGTATCTAATAAAAAGATAATACCATATGGGGTTGGCCAAGAACCTAATTCTACTTTAAGAGGACCAAATTTACTAACATTAATTAAATTAATCATCGCTACAATCAAAGTTAAAACTAAACCTATCAATGTGACCGCACGCTTTAATGGATAGCGTTGACCCAAAAAGATAAGAATAATAGCGGTAATGATTGGTATAACTAATGTAAGAACAACCATATTAGTTGCTATCATCACTAGGCACTCCTTTCATTTGTTCTATGTTGTCTGTGCCTAATTCTTTATACGTTCTAAAAGCTAAGACTAAGAAAAAAGCAGTAGTTGCAAATGCAATAACAATTGCAGTAAGTATTAATGCATGAGGGATTGGATCTACATAGTGATGAATATCTTTTTCATATATTGGCATTTCACCATGTTTCAATCCTCCCATAGTAATTAAAAATAAATTTGATGCATGTGTAATCAGCGTTGTTCCCATAATAATACGTATTAAACTTTTAGATAAAACGAGATAGACACTGATTGATGTAAGTATGCCACATACAATAATCATAATAATTTCCACTATTCGTTCTCTCCAATCGTTATAATAATAGTCATTACTGTACCAATTACTGCACACATAACGCCAAAGTCGAAGAACATTGGTGTATTCATATGAACAGAGTGTAGAAGTGGTAATGGAATATTAAATTCTGTATGTGTAAAGAAACTTTTTCCGTAAAACCAACTTGCTATAGGCGTACTTACACAGAATAATAAACCAATACCAATTAAGATTTTAAAATCCCAAGGAAAGATTTTACGCATCGTTTTTATATCAAATGCAATCATAATAATGGTTAAAGCGGTTGATAGAAGCAATCCACCAACAAATCCTCCACCTGGTGTGTAATGTCCTGCTAAAAATAAAGTAATACCAAAAAGAGCAATTAAGAAAGCAATAATTACAGCTGAATACTGAAACATTAAATTGTTATTTTGTCTATTCATTGCTTTCCACCTCACTTGTTTTGTTACGTTTACTTCGTAATTTAATCATCGTGTAAACTGCAAGACCTGCAATACCTAATACAGAAGATTCAAATAAGGTATCCATACCACGGAAGTCTACGAGAATAACGTTAACCATATTTTTACCATGTGCTAAGTCATAAACATGTGCCTTGTAATATTCTCCAATAGAAGAAAAATGTCTATTACCATAAGCGATAAGACCTAATATTGTCACTACCAAACCAACACCAATAGAGATGATAGCATTCGTTAATTTAAATGATGTTTTTTCATTATAGCGATTTAAGTTAGGCAAGTGATAGAAACATAATAGAAATAGACCCGTTGAGATAGACTCAACAACAAATTGTGTTAAAGCTAAATCAGGTGCCTTAAAGAAAACAAATAAAACTGATACTGCATAGCCAACAACACTAAGCATAATAATACTAAATAAACGAGATGTTGCTGTAACAACTAAGAACGCTGAGATAGTAAGTATTATGATAATAATCATTTCATAGATGTGAATTGTATTTATATTTTTAAAATTAAAGCTAAACGGTACCCTCACTAATGTGATGAGTGTTAACACAATTAATGTACCAAAAATAAAGACTAAACTATCCCGTACATACCCATTAACATAATAATTAGTTAGAGAAGCGGAATGATTTGGTAACCATTTGCCAGTAGTATCATACCAATAATTTAATTTTAAGTTGTCTGGTTGTGCTTTTAATAAACGAATCCAATAATTGAACGTAAATAATAAGATAATACCTACAATCCAAATCGTTAAAGTAGAGATGAACGCAGGAGTAATACCATGGAACATATGGAATTCTGCATGTACGGTTGATATTCCACTTATGGCTTTAGTAGCTGGTTCGATTATAGAATGTGTTAATAGTTCAGGGAATAGTCCGAAAACAACAACTAGCGTTGCTAGAATTGCTGGTGAAATTAACATTAATAATGATGCTTCATGTGCTTTCTTAGGTAATAAATCAGAATGATATTTACCCAAGAATACATGTAGTACGAATTTAATTGAATATACAAATGTAAATATACTACCTACAATCGCTAAAATTGGAAAAACAATACCTAGAGTATTTAAACTAAATAGAGGCGTGTGTGTAGCTTCTATCATAGCCTCTAAGAATTTTTCTTTTGATAAGAAACCATTAAATGGTGGCACACCTGCCATACTTAATGCTGTAATTACAGTAAGAGTAAAAGAAATTGGCATGATAGTAAGTAAACCGCCCAATTTTTTTACATCACGTGTGCCTGTCACATGATCAATGGCACCTGTAATCATAAATAATGCACCTTTAAAGGTAGCATGGTTAATTAAATGGAAAGCAGCTGCTGTAAAACCAGCGATATATAATTGACTGTCACTACCTTCAAAATGATAACTTATAGCTCCAATACCTAGCATAGACATAATCATTCCCAATTGTGAAACTGTAGAAAATGCTAGAATCCCTTTCAAATCTTGTTGTTTCGTTGCATTTAATGAAGCCCAAAATAGTGTGATTAAGCCTACTAAAGTAATAGTCCATATCCATCCTTCTGATATCGCGAATAATGGGGTTAAACGTGCAACAAGATATAACCCTGCTTTAACCATTGTAGCTGAATGTAAATATGCACTGACAGGAGTAGGTGCCTCCATTGCATCAGGTAACCAAATGTAAAATGGCACTTGTGCAGATTTTGTGAAAGCTGCTAACATAATTAAAACCATTGCAAGTGTAAAGAAAGCACTGTCTTGTATTTGAGATACATGATGGATTAAATAATGTAGACTTAATGATTGTCCTGCAAGTGAAATTAAGATTAATCCACCAAGTAAACTAAGTCCTCCAAATACAGTGATAATCAGTGACTTTTGTGCTCCATATATAGAAGCTTTCTTTTCTCTCCAAAAAGAAATGAGTAAAAAACTTGAGAATGAAGTTAATTCCCAGAATAGATATAAGATAATGATATTATCTGAGAGTACGACGCCTAACATTGCACCCATAAACAGTAATAAATAACAGTAAAAATTCCCTAATCGTTCAGATTTATCTAAATAACCGATTGAATAAAGAACTACTAAACTTCCAATGCCAGTTATAAGCAAACTAAAGAGTATGCTTAAGCCATCAAGATAAATATCAAAATTCATGCCGATATGTGGCATCCAATTGAAAGTTTTTATTACTGTATTACCTGATTGAGTAGTTGAAATATAAGATAAAAAATAAATAAATAAGACAACAGGAACAGGTAATACAAACCATCCTAAATGAATCTTTTTAAAGAAACGATAAAGGATTGGAATAATGAGTGCGAATATTAACGGTAAAAGTACCGCAATATGTATCAAACTCACTATATTTTCCTCCTTCAAAAATTGTTATAAATTTTATTATACATCAATCAATTTATTCTGAAAAACTGTGAAAAGATGTAAAGTCAGCAATTTTACTTATCTTGTTAAATAGGAAGAAAGACGTAAAATGGACTAGAAAAAATTTTGTTTATATTGGATAGAATAGTCTTTTTTTAGACTGTTTAAATTGTCTAATGCCAATTTTGCGTATTCTGTGTGTTGTTGTTTTAATTCGTTTTCCATTTTAGTAATCGCTTGTTGTAAAGAATCTTCATATTTCATCTCTTCTACATTAAAATCTCTCAATTGTGAACGTGTTGCATAACGTTTTTCATAATGGCTTAAAGCACGTCTTTCATGAAAAAAAACACCTTCAGTTTCACCAGGATGATGTAAATCTCCTTGTTTAGGATGTTTAATGACTTGTTCAATTTGTACTAAAACTTGATGATCGCTATCTTCTTTAATCGTTACACCATAAGTACCTGTTTTGTGAGAGAATCGATATAACATGCTATATTACTTCCTTTCAAATATGTTAATATGTATCTATATCATCATAACATGAATGGAGAATTTAAATGACTAACTATCCACAGTTAAATAAAGAAATACAAGATAATGAAATTAAAGTAATTATGCATACAAATAAAGGAGATATGACATTTAAGCTGTTTCCTGAGATTGCTCCAAAAACAGTTGAAAATTTTGTGACACATGCAAAAAATGGATATTATGACGGCATTACATTCCATCGTGTCATTAATGATTTTATGATTCAAGGTGGAGACCCTACTGCTACTGGTATGGGGGGAGAAAGTATTTATGGAGGTTCATTTGAGGATGAGTTTTCATTAGAAGCATTTAATTTATATGGTGCTCTTTCAATGGCAAATGCTGGTCCAAATACAAATGGTTCACAATTCTTTGTTGTTCAAATGAAAGAAGTACCAGATACAATGCTTAATCAGCTTGTTGATGGCGGTTGGCCTGAACCAATTGCTAAAGCTTATGCAGAAAAAGGTGGAACACCTTGGTTAGATCAAAAACATACTGTGTTTGGTCAATTAATTGACGGTGAAACTACATTAGAAGATATTGCAAATACTAAAGTAGGGGCACAAGATAAGCCTGTACATGATGTGGTTATTGAATCTATTGATGTAGAAGATAAAAAAGCTTAATTCATCAAAGAAATATCATTAAATAAAAAAAGGTGAGCGTAAACTGTTTTAAGTAAGACATTTATGCTCATCTTTTTTTATTAAAAACGAACTTTTTAATGTAAATTTATGAAGAAGAAATATAAATTTCTAAAGAAATTAATTTTTTATTAGTTTATCGTTAGTCCAAGTATGGGATTTATGCTATTATTAATATGTTAAGAAAAACGAAATAAGGGGTTATCAAGTTGAATACTCACTATAAAGAAGGTCAGCATATTAAAGTGCGTGTGACTGGAATTCAACCGTATGGCGCTTTTGTTGAGACCCCTGACCATACTGAAGGACTTATCCATATTTCAGAGATTATGGATGATTATGTCCATAATCTAAAAAAATTTCTATCAGAAGGTCAAATTGTAAAAGCTAAAATCCTTTCTATAGACGATGAAGGAAAGCTTAATTTGTCACTTAAAGATAATGATTACTTTAAGAATTATGAACGAAAAAAAGAAAAACAGTCTGTATTAGATGAAATTAAAGAGACAGAAAAGTATGGGTTTCAAACGCTTGAAGAACGCCTACCGGTCTGGATTAAGCAGTCTAAACGTGCAATTCGTAATAATAATTGAATGACTGTCAACACGCTAAAACGTTACTTTTTTAAGTAACGTTTTTTATTATGTCAATATATTGCTAAATTTAAAAAGATGGTTAATGCATATAAGCATAAAAGTAGAGACATAAAAATGTTCATGTTATAGTTTGAAAATAATAAAACTAAAAGATTTAGAAAGGAATTACTTATGAATAATAAATATAAAAAATTATTTGAAACTGTTACATTACCCAACGGTGTATCATTAAGAAATCGCTTTGTACTTGCACCTTTAACACATACATCATCAAATGATGATGGTACTATTTCAGATGTCGAAATTTCTTACATTGAGAAACGTGCCAAAGATGTAGGTCTTGCAATTAATGCTGCAAGTAATGTAAATGATATTGGTAAAGCCTTCCCAGGCCAACCCTCTGTCGCACACGATTCAGATATCGAAGGTTTAAAACGCTTAGCGACAGCAATGAAGAAAAATGGCGCAAAAGCATTAGTACAAATTCATCATGGTGGTGCACAAGCTTTACCTGAATTGACTCCTAATGGAGATGTTGTGGCACCAAGCCCCGTTTCAATGAAAAGTTTTGGTCAACAACAGGAACATCATGCAAGAGAAATCACTACTGAAGAAATCGAACAAACAATTAAAGATTTCGGTGAAGCTACACGTCGCGCCATTGAAGCTGGATTTGACGGCGTAGAAATACATGGAGCGAACCATTACTTAATTCATCAATTCTTCTCTCCATACTATAATCGTCGTGAAGATGAATGGGGAGACCATTTAAAATTCCCACTTGCAGTGATTGATGAAGTATTAAAAGTTAAAGAAACTTATGCAAATAAAGATTTTATTGTAGGTTATAGATTATCACCAGAAGAAGCAGAATCACCTGGTATTTCAATGGAACACACAGAAAAATTAATTAAAATAATTACAAAAAAAGCGATTGATTATGTTCATATTTCAATTATGGATATTCATTCACAAACACGTGAGGGTAAATATGAAGGAGAAGAACGTCTAAAACTTATCCATCAATGGGTAGATGGACGTATGCCAGTCATTGGTATAGGTTCTGTATTTACTGCTGATGATGCTTTAGATGCAGTAGAATCGACAGGCATTGAACTCGTAGCATTAGGTCGTGGAATTCTTCTAGATTATAACTTTATCAATAAAATTGAAGAGGGTAAAGAAGAGGAAATTATCTCATACTTTGATCCAAATCGTGAAGATAAACATGCGTTACCACCAAATTTATGGGAACAATTTAATAAAGGATTTTATCCGTTACCTCGTAAAGATAAATAATTAATAAAATATGAAATAGTATGGTAGTGAGACAGAATTCATAATGAATTTTGTCCACTACCTTTTTTTATTAAGAAAAAAAGGTTTATATTAAAATTTTAGCTAATAGAAATAATTTACTTGTAAAATGATAAGAGGATATGTCATTATGTTTGTAAGGGCTTTCATAAAAGGATTTAGAGAGAATTTAATATTTTAAAATAGAGTTTCGAAAGCCAGTAAATATAGTGATTAGTTTTAATATAACAATAAGCAAAGGGGAGATATTATGACTAAATCTGAAAAAATAATTGAACTAACAAACCATTACGGTGCTCATAACTATGTGCCGCTACCAATTGTTGTTTCAGAAGCAGAGGGGATTTGGGTTACTGATCCAGAAGGTAATAAATATATAGATATGTTATCAGCATATTCAGCAGTTAACCAAGGTCATCGTCATCCAAAAATTATTCAAGCATTAAAACATCAAGCAGATAAAGTGACACTTGTCTCTCGTGCTTTTCATAGTGATAACTTAGGGGAATGGTACGAAAAAATTTGTAAATTAGCTGGTAAAGATAAAGCACTACCAATGAATACAGGTGCTGAAGCAGTTGAAACAGCCTTAAAAGCTGCACGTCGTTGGGCCTATGACGTTAAAGGTATTGAACCAAATCAAGCTGAGATTATTGCATTTAATGGGAACTTCCATGGTCGTACAATGGCCCCTGTGTCTTTATCATCTGAAGCTGAATATCAACGTGGATATGGTCCTTTATTAGATGGTTTTCGTAAAGTTGACTTTGGCAATGAAACACAATTAAAAGAAGCAATTAATAAAAACACAGCAGCTGTTTTAGTTGAACCTATTCAAGGCGAAGCAGGCATTAATATTCCTCCAGAAGGTTATTTGAAAACCATTAGAGATTTATGTAATGAACATAATATTTTGTTTATCGCCGATGAAATTCAAGCTGGATTAGGACGATCTGGAAAATTATTTGCATGTGATTGGGATAATGTTAAACCGGATGTATATATTTTGGGTAAAGCGCTTGGTGGAGGCGTCTTACCAATTTCAGTTGTATTAGCAGATAACGAGGTGCTTGATGTATTTACACCTGGTTCTCATGGTTCTACTTTTGGTGGCAATCCGCTTGCTTGTGCAGTGTCAATTGCGGCTTTAGATGTCATTATCGATGAAAATTTACCAGAACATTCAAATGAACTAGGTGAATATTTTAAATCAGAATTACAAAAGATTAACCACCCTGCAATTAAAGAAGTTCGTGGACGCGGGTTATTCATTGGTATGGAATTACACGACAGTGCAAGACCATTTTGTGAAGCGTTGAAAGAAAAAGGTTTATTGTGTAAAGAAACCCATGATACAGTAATTCGTTTTGCGCCACCTTTGGTTATTACTAAAGAAGAATTAGATGAAGCATTAAATCGAATTAGAAGTGTATTTGAGTAAATAGATATGACGTAATATGGCGTGATTTAATTTCTTTAAAAAGTATAGGCGTGTTACAATACTTATGAAAGCGAAAACATTTGTGAAAAAAAAGAGGCGAAAGTGATTATGACTGAGAATAATAATTTAGTGACTTCTACACAAAGCATCATTAAAGAAGCATTGCATAAATTGGGATTTGATGATGGTATGTATGATTTAATTAAAGAACCATTAAGATTCTTGCAAGTACGTATTCCAGTACGTATGGACGATGGTACAGTTAAAACATTTACTGGGTATCGTGCACAACATAATGACGCTGTAGGTCCTACTAAAGGTGGCGTTCGTTTCCATCCTGATGTAGATGAAGAAGAAGTCAAAGCTTTATCGATGTGGATGACTTTAAAATGTGGCATTGTCAACTTACCTTATGGTGGAGGTAAAGGTGGTATTGTATGTGATCCACGTCAAATGAGTATTCATGAAGTAGAACGTTTATCACGAGGATATGTACGTGCAATTTCTCAATTTGTAGGACCAACTAAAGATATTCCTGCTCCAGATGTGTTTACAAATTCTCAAATTATGGCTTGGATGATGGATGAATATAGTGCTTTAGATAAGTTTAATTCTCCAGGGTTTATTACTGGTAAGCCAATTGTCTTAGGTGGCTCACAAGGACGTGATCGTTCTACTGCTCTTGGCGTAGTGATTGCTATTGAACAAGCTGCTAAGCGTAGAGGAAAAGAAATTAAAGGGTCACGTATTGTGATTCAAGGCTTTGGGAACGCTGGAAGTTTCTTAGCTAAATTTTTAAATGATATGGGTGCTAAAGTAGTTGGTATTTCAGACGCATATGGTGCATTACATGATCCTAATGGCTTAGATATCGATTACTTACTAGATCGTCGTGATAGCTTTGGTACTGTAACTAACTTATTTGAAGATACAATTTCAAATAAAGAATTATTCGAACTTGATTGTGATATTTTAGTACCGGCTGCAATTTCAAATCAAATCACAGAAGATAATGCACACGATATTAAAGCTGACATTGTTGTAGAAGCGGCAAATGGACCAACCACTCCAGAAGCTACACGTATTTTAACTGAACGTGGCGTTTTACTCGTACCCGATGTATTAGCAAGTGCAGGTGGCGTGACAGTATCTTATTTTGAATGGGTACAAAACAACCAAGGTTATTACTGGTCAGAAGATGAAGTCAATGAAAAATTACGGGAAAAATTAATCGAGGCTTTTGATACTATTTATGAATTAGCTCAGAATAGAAAAATTGATATGAGATTGGCAGCTTATATTGTAGGAATTAAACGTACCGCTGAAGCAGCACGCTATCGTGGATGGGCGTAAATATAACTATTAAAAATGAACCTCCCAATAATGAGAAATATATACTCGTTATTGGGAGGTTTTTTATAGAGTGATTTAATTAATAAAATTACTCGTTTGGGATAGTAGCTTTATATTTATCAGCAAAATTTGTAAATAGACCGTCAACACCATATTGATTTAAACGTTGCATATCTGTAGTTTTATCTACTGTATAAGGATGAATTAGGAAACCTAAATCTTTTAAATGCTTAGTGTTTTCAGCGTTTAAACTAGTATAATCTGGGCCGACACCTATGGCATATGAGAGAATATGTTGTAAATCTGCTTCACTTTGTTGTTGCAATTCATTTTTATCAAGTAATCGAATCAATGGTACTCGTGAATCTAATTGATGCATTTTTTGTAAACTTTCTTCTGAGAAAGACTGAATTAATATATGTCCATGATTTAAAGAGTTACCAGTTAACATGTGATGTTTTTTTAATGTTTCAAGTAGTTGTTCTTCCATACCTGGATATACATTAGGATTTTTAGTTTCAATATAATAATTAGCCTTTGTACCGTATCGAGATAAAATTTCATCTAGAGTAGGGACTTTAGCATTTTTATATTCTGGTTTCGCATATTCAGGGTGAGCATTGTTAAACCATGACCCAGCATCTAGTTGTTTAAGTTGTGCGAGTGTATAGTCTTCGACACGACCTGTACCGTTTGTTGTACGATCAACGGTTTCGTCATGCATTGCTACAAGTTGTCCATCTTTCGTACGTTGTAAGTCTAATTCAATATACGACGCCCCTAACTCATTATGACTTTTATCATATGCATGAAACGTATGTTCCGGCGCATAGCCACTTGCACCTCTATGAGCGATAGTCGTAAAACGTTCGCCAGTTAAGTTGGTCATCCAATTCGAATGATCTTGATTACGATGTTTACTAATCGCTACTGACGTATATTTATTTTGTGATTGATTAAACTGTTGATGTTCTGCAGCGGAATTAGAAGTAGTGCTATAGTTGTTATGATTATTATTTGCTTCTACTGGATTATGTAATGTTACTAAACCGATAGTGGCTATTGCTAAACTAGATATCATTGCTTTTTTAGAAACCTTCAAAAAATTCATCCTCTCAGTTCAATTTAAAAATACATTAAAACTTTAGCAAAGAGAAGAAATTTTTAGAATAATTTTTTCAAAATTTTAGCAAAACTATTAATTTATTAACAATAAATATAGAGAAAGTTAAAATAATTAAATTAAATTTAACTAAAAAATGAGTCTTGCCAATTTACTTTATATTTATATGTAATTTTACATTGAAATACTTTAAAAAAATAAGGCACTTTCGTATAATTTAATAAACATCACTAAACTAAATTAACGAAGTGCCTTATGTATAAAGATTCTAACATGACTTAACTTACTCTACGAAAGGAAACTTCAGTACTTATTCTTACAAGTGATGTGATCTTCACAAAATCAAAAACTTTCTTATAAAACGATTAAGCGATTTAGAGTTAATCCTCAAGTAGATGCTTTATTAGAATCTTTATTTATTCGATTCATAGTCATTTAATAATAGTATTCATTATTGTTTTAAAATATTTTCTGCAACGTTCAATTGATGACGCACAGCATCTTGGCCTGTAGAACCATAACTTTTTCTTCTATTTAAACAATTTTCTGGTTTTAAGTAATCATATACATCTTCTTCGATTTTATCATTTAATTCTTGATAACGTTCAAATGGTACATCTAATAAATAGATGCCTTGTTGAATACATTCAAAGACAATTTTTCCTACAATTTCATGTGCTGTTCTAAACGGTACATTTTTATCTACTAAATAATCTGCAAGTTCTGTTGCGTTAGAGAAATCTTGATGCACTGTTTCATTTAAACGATTTGTATTAACCGTTAACGTATTAAGCATGCCCTCAAAAATACGTAAAGAACCTTTCATCGTACGAACAGAATCAAATAAACCTTCTTTATCCTCTTGTAAGTCTTTATTATATGCAAGAGGCAAGCCTTTCAATGTGACAAGCATACTCATTAAATGTCCTGTCGTACGTCCAACTTTACCACGAATGAGTTCAGCCATATCTGGATTTTTCTTTTGAGGCATAATAGATGAACCAGTAGAAAATGCATCAGATAGTGTAATAAATTTCGCTTCATCCGTAGACCAAAAAATAATTTCTTCTGCAAAACGTGATAGGTGAGTCATTGTTAATGATATATTATGCAATGTTTCAATAATGTAATCACGATCACTCACTGCATCAAGACTATTTTCATAAATATATTCAAAACCAAGTAATTCTTGAGTTTCATGTCTATCGATAGGATGTGTAGTGCCACTCAATGCTGCAGCGCCAAGAGGAGATATATCAATACGTTTTAAACTATCTGCAAAACGTGTATAGTCTCTTTCCAACATCCAAAAATATGTCATGATGTGATGAGCGAAAGAAATAGGTTGAGCACGTTGTAAGTGCGTATAACCTGGCATAATCGTTTCTACGTGAGATTTTGCTAGAGTTAAAATAGACTCTTGGAATGAACGAATAAGTGCTTGAATCTCAATGACCTGTTTTTTAACATAGAGATGTAAGTCTGTTGCTACTTGATCATTTCTGCTACGACCTGTGTGTAACTTGCCACCTGGATCTCCAATGCGTTGTATCAGTTCATGTTCAATATTTAAATGTATATCTTCTAAAGCATGTTTAAATTCAATATTATGGTTATGAAAATCTGCCTGTATATCTTTCAAACCTTTTACGATAGCATTTTTTTCTTCTTCAGAAATAATGTTTTGGTGTGCAAGCATTGTTGCATGTGCAATACTACCTTGAATATCCTCATCTAAAAGCGTTTGGTCAAAGTCAATAGAAGCATTAAACGCATCTACCCATTCTTCAGGTTGTTGTTGAAAACGACCTCCCCATGCTTTATTACTCATTACTATAACCTCCATGTAAATAAGCATTTACTTGTGTTGGCAGTCCATAAATATCAATAAAGCCGACTGCAGCTGATTGATCAAAAGCATCTTCTTTAGTATAAGTTGCTAACTTTTCATCATAAAGTGTATAAGGCGATTTTCTACCATTAACAATAGCATTACCTTTAAATAATTTAACTCTAACATCTCCTTCAACATAGTGTTGAGTGCTATCGATGAATTGCTTTAGACTGTCTGTTAAAGGTGAGAACCATAAACCATTATATGTTTGTTCAGCAAATTGTTTTTCAATGACTGGTTTAAAATGCGCCACATCTTTAGTTAATGTTAATGTTTCTAAAGCTTTATGAGCTTTTAATATCACTTCAGCACCTGGTGTTTCATATACTTCACGTGATTTTATACCAACTAAACGATTCTCTACGTGATCGATACGTCCGATACCATGTTTACCAGCTACATCATTTAATGTTAGAATTAGCTGATCTAAATCATAGTCTTTATGGTTAAGTTGAACAGGAACACCATTTTTAAATGATAAGATAATTTCATCTGGTGTATTTGGTGTATCCTCTAATTCAGCAGTTAAATCATATGCATCTTTCGGTGGAGCAGCATAGGGATCTTCTAAAATACCACATTCATTTGCACGACCCCATAAATTTTGATCGATTGAATAAGGTGAATCATGATTAATACTTACAGGAATACCATGTTTGATTGCATAGTCGATTTCTTCTTCACGACTCCAGCCCCACTCTCTAACAGGAGCAAATGTTTTCAAATTAGGGTTAAGTGCTTTAATTGCTACTTCAAAACGTACTTGATCATTACCTTTACCAGTACAACCATGTGCAATACCGATTGACTTTGTTTGTTCAGCAATTTCTACTAATTTCTTCGCTATTAAGGGTCTTGAAAGCGCAGATACTAAAGGATAACTATTTTCATACATTAAATTTCCTTTTATTGCATAACTTACATAATCTTCACTAAATTCCTTAGTTGCATCAATAACATGACATTCGACGGCGCCCATGTCTAATGCTTTAGAATAAACAACATCTAAATCTTTACCTTCGCCAACATCTAAACATACTGCCACTACGTCATACCCTTTATCTATAAGCCATTTAACAGCTACACTAGTATCTAATCCACCTGAATAAGCTAAAACAATTTTATCTTTCATATTGTCACCTCAAAATTTTCTGAAAATTAATATAATTCTATACTAACAGATTGTTTTTGAAAATAAAACCATTTTTTTACATATTTATACAAAATAAAGATAATTTGAATATCATTAATCATCTATTGTTATTTCTATATTTATTGAATATTACTACAACTAAGGAGTTTATTGCTGTTTCGATTGTGTATTCATTACAAGGTAAGGTAATTCAATGATTCTAAAAAAAACAGACTATTTTTTGAATAATTGAACTTGTTCATTGAATAGATAACTTAAAGTTAGTAAAATGAAACTAATTCATAAACATTGGAGGATTTATAAATGACTCATATTCAATTAGATTATGGAAAAACGTTAGAATTTTTTGGTCAACATGAACTTGATCAACAAAAAGATATTGTAAAAACAATTCATAAAACGATTCATGAAGGTACAGGTGCTGGAAGCGACTTTTTAGGTTGGGTAAATTTACCTGAAGATTATGATAAAGAAGAGTTTTCTAGAATTCAAAAAGCAGCAAAACATATTCAATCGAATTCAGATGTATTGGTAGTTATCGGAATTGGCGGTTCATATTTAGGTGCACGTGCTGCAATTGAAATGCTTACTTCATCTTTCCGTAACAGTACAGAATATCCTGAGATTGTATTTGTAGGAAATCACTTATCTTCAAGTTATACACAAGAATTAGTGAATTACTTGTCTGATAAAGACTTTTCAGTAAATGTTATTTCTAAATCAGGAACAACGACTGAGCCTGCTGTAGCATTTAGATTGTTTAAACAATTAGTTGAAGAAAAATATGGTAAAGACGAAGCAAAAAAACGTATTTTTGCTACAACTGATAAAGCAAAAGGTGCATTGAAACAATTAGCAGATAATGAAAGTTATGAAACATTTGTTGTACCTGATGATGTAGGTGGTCGTTATTCAGTATTAACTGCAGTAGGATTATTACCAATTGCAACTGCAGGTATTGATATTGAAGCAATTATGAATGGGGCAAATAAAGCTCGTAAAGAACTATCATCTGAAAATTTAGAAGAGAATATTGCATATCAATATGCAACAATTCGAAATGTTCTTTATAGTAAAGGTTATACAACTGAAATGTTAATTAACTACGAACCATCTATGCAGTACTTTAATGAATGGTGGAAACAGTTATACGGTGAATCTGAAGGTAAAGACTTTAAAGGTATTTATCCTTCAAGCGCAAACTATACTACTGATTTACATTCATTAGGTCAGTACGTTCAAGAAGGACGCCGTTTCTTATTTGAAACTGTTGTAAAAGTAAATCAACCTAAACATGATATTACAATTGAAAAAGATGATGACGATTTAGATGGCTTAAATTATTTAGCTGGAAAAACAATCGATGAAGTTAATACAAAAGCATTTGAAGGTACGTTATTAGCTCATACTGATGGTGGCGTTCCTAATATCGTTGTGAATATCCCACGTTTAGATGAAGAAACATTCGGTTATGTTGTTTACTTCTTTGAATTAGCTTGTGCGATGAGTGGCTATCAATTAGGTGTTAATCCATTTAACCAACCTGGTGTAGAAGCTTATAAACAAAATATGTTTGCTTTACTTGGTAAACCAGGTTATGAAGATAAGAAAAAAGAATTAGAAGAACGTTTATAATATCAACATAAATTTAAATAAAATGATAGTTTAAAGCCTAGGACATGATGAGCTGTCTTAGGCGTTTTTTATATATTGGCAGTCAATGACTCAATTGAATATATACTTATATCAATCTTTTTCAACATACTAGACTTTCATAAAAAGAAGTTTTTGTTTAACGTAATATGGGGTCAAGAGAAGGAAACTGAATTCGTTTTGAATTCAGTCTCACTCTCTTTTAAATGATTAATATGACTAATGTTAAATCTGTTATCTAGTACTTGTGACTGATTTCTTATTGAATTAATAGTTTTTTTAAGAAAAGAGTGTAAAATAATTTTATACTCAATAGAGAATGATGAAATTTCAAGAAAGGATTTGATGATATAGTGTTTCATCAAATTGAACATTGGTTTAATGTGTTACAACAATTAGGATACTTTGCAGGTTTTATTATTCTCTATTTAAGAGCTATGATTCCTGTTTTTCCTTTAACTCTATATGTCATCTTAAATGTTCATGCTTATGGTTTTATTACAGGAACCATTATTAGTTGGTTAGGGATCGTCGCTGGGACATTTACTGTATTTTATTTTTTTAGGAAATTCGTTGATGCATCTTTTATGCAAAGAGTTAAAGCAAAAAAAGGTGTGAAAAAACTTACATATTTTATAGATAAACAAGGACTTGTTCCTATTTTTATATTAATGTGTTTTCCATTTACACCTAATACAGTAGTAAACTTTGTAGCTAGTTTTTCTCATATTAAAATGAAGAATTATTTTATTATTTTATTATTTTCAAAGTTTATTTCCATCTCATTTTTAGCAGTGATGGGTAGAGAAGTGACTACATTTTTAACCCATCCTATAAGAGCAATTATTTTAATTATTGTTACTATAGTCATATGGTTTATTGGAAAAAGAGTTGAAAAACATTTTATGGGAACACATGAGGAGTGACATTTTGCGTCGAATTATAAGTACGAGTATCTCCATTATTTTAGCAATTATTTTTGTGATATTTATCCAAAATTTTTTACTAAGAAGTGCAATTGTTCATACTAATGAGATGGCCCCCACTCTAAATAAAAATGATTATATAATGATTAATAAATTGAAAGTGACATTTAATTTATTAAATGAAGGCGATATTATTATGTATCGTCATCATGATCAAATTCATTTTAGCCGTATTATTGGGAAAGCAGGCGAATCGGTAGAAATAAGGCATGGTAAATTATATAAAGATGATAGACAAGTGAATAAATATTATGCTAAAAATAGAGATATTAATGATTTCGCATTACGAGATTTAGAAAATACTGATGGGGATATTATTCCACCTGACTCATTTTTAGTGTTGAATGATAATAGTAATACATTAACTGATTCGAGAAAATATGGATTAATTAAAAAAAGTGATGTTATAGGAAATGTATATCTAAGGTATTATCCTTTTAGATCATTCAACTATGAGTTTAATAAATAGATGAGGTGTTATATTTGAAAAAAGAAATAACAGAATGGATTGTTGCGATAGCTGTAGGCTTATTGCTTGTATGGCTTGTAGTCACTTTTGTTGCCAAATCCTATACAATAAAAGGCGACTCTATGGATCCAACATTAAAAGATGGACAACATGTAATGGTTAACATTTTAGGTTATAAGGTAGGAAACATAAAAAAAGGAAATGTTATTGTTTTCCATGCTAATAAATCTGATGACTATGTTAAAAGAGTGATAGGCGTACCAGGAGATAGTGTGACATATAAAAAAGATCAGCTATATGTTAATGGAAAAAAAGTAAATGAGCCTTACTTAGACTATAATGAAAAACATAAACAAGGAGAGTACATTACAGGATCTTTTGAAACTAAGGATCTTCTTAATGCTCATCCTAAGTCTAACGTTATTCCTAAAAATAAATACTTAGTGCTAGGAGATAATCGTGAAGTTAGTAAAGATAGTAGAGCGTTTGGATTAATAGATAAACAACAAATCGTCGGTAAAGTATCATTTAGATTTTGGCCACTAAATGATTTTAAATTTAATTTTAATCCAGATAAGTAGGATATCAATTTAAAAATGAAAGTAGAATGTCAATTCAGGTGAATTCACATTCTACTTTTATTTTATCTACTTTACTTTTTAAGAACGTATGTTCCGTGGTAAAATGAGTTTAAAGGAGTGTGTAGATAATGGAATTAAATACATATCTTGGAAGAGCTGGTACCGGTAAATCGTATCATATGATTAAAAATATTAAACAACAAATGAAAGAAAATCCTCTTGGAGATCCTATCATTTTGATTGCACCTACCCAAAGTACGTTTCAATTGGAGCAATCTTTCGTAAATGATCGAGAGTTAAACGGGAGTTTAAGAACGGAAGTTTTACATTTTGAACGTTTGAGCTATAGAATCTTTCAAGAACTCGGAGGATTAACTGAAACACGTTTAACTAAAGCAGCTATTGAAATGATGATATTCAATATCGTTCAACAACACAAATCAGAAATGAAATTATATCAATCTCAAGCAGATTATTATGGTTTTAGTGAAAAATTAAGTGAACAAATCCAAGATTTTAAGAAATATTCTGTAACACCTCATCAACTTGATTCATTTTTAGAAGATAATGAATTACAAACAAGAACCCGACATAAACTAGAAGATATTTCGCTTATTTATCATTATTTTGAAGAACGATTAAATGGAGAATTTATTACCGCTGAAGACAGTCTTAATTATTTTATTGAAATAATGCACAAATCTGAGTGGATTAAGCATGCTGATATTTATATAGATGGATTTTATAACTTTTCAACACTTGAATATCAAATTATTAAAGCATTAGTACAAAATGCTAAACAAGTTACTATATTATTAACTACAGATGGTAATGAAGATCACTTTAGTATGTTTAGAAAACCTTCTGACGTACTTATTCACTTAAAAGAAATTGCAAATGAATTACATATACCTTTAAATGAACATTATTTTACAACACCATATCGTTTCAAAAATAAAGATTTATTACAATTAGAACAACAATTTGACGCACTTCAAGTTAATCCAACTCAATCACATGGTTATATTGATTTACTTGAGTCATCGAATATGAGAGAAGAAGTTAATGAAATAGCACGACGTATTATTAAAGATACACGTGATAAACACTTTAGATATCAAGATATTGCAATTTTATATAGAGATGAAACATATGCTTATCTATTTGAATCTATTTTGCCACAATACGATATTCCTTATAATATTGATACTAAAAAATCGATGACACATCATCCTATAATGGAAATGATACGTTCTTTATTAGAAGTTATCCAAAGTAATATGGGGCTTAGTCCAATGATGAGACTATTTAAAACCAATATTTTATCTCATCAATTTAAAAATAGTAGTTACTTAATTGATCTATTAGAAAACTTTGTCATTGAACGAGGTATTTACGGTAAAAAATGGTTAGATGATAAATTGTTTAATATCGATAATTTTACAAAAATGGGACGTAAAGAGCATCAATTAACTGAAGAAGAAAAAGAAGCATTTGAAGACGTCGTACGCTTAAAGGATGATGTTGTAAATAAAATACTTCGTTTTGAACAAGCCATGCTTCACTCTAAAAATGTTAGAGATTATGCAACTGCATTTTATGAAACAATGGAAGCTTTTGATTTACCTAAATATTTAATGGCTCACCGTGATGAACTAGATTTAAAAGGGGACCATGAGAAAGCAGAAGAAATTGACCAATTATGGAATGGATTAATACAAATACTAGATGATTTAGTCACAGTATTTGAAGAAGAAGAAATGAGTTTAAATCGATTCTTAGAAGTATTTGACATTGGACTTGAACAACTCGAATTTGTAATGATTCCTCAAACATTGGATCAAGTGAGCATAGGGACTATGGATTTAGCAAAAGTTGATAATAAAAAACACGTTTATATGGTTGGGATGAATGATGGAGTGATGCCACAGCCCATGTCATCTTCAAGCTTAATCACTGATGAAGAAAAACGTTTGTTAGAGGAACAGGGAAGTGTTGAATTAAGTCCAACCTCTGATATCTTACAAATGGATGAAGCATTTGTATGCTATATTGCTATGACACGTGCATGTGAACAAATGACTTTTTCATATAGTCTTATGGGGATGCAAGGAGATGAAAAAGAGAAAAGTCCATTTTTAAATCAGATTCAAGCATTGTTCAGTAATTTGGATATCCAAAATATTCATTATCTGCATCATGCTTATCCTCTTACATTAATGGAACATCCACATCAAACTAAAATTCATTTATTTGAAGCATTGAAATCGTGGTTGGAAGAAGAAGCGGTAGCAGATACGTGGCTTGATGCTTATAAAGTTATAAGTGAAAATGAAGAATTAAATGACAGTATAAACTATTTATCAACAGCATTAACATATGATAATGAAACCATTCAACTCACACCACAATTGTCAGAAGCATTATATGGAACGTCTATTAATGCTAGTGTTTCACGATTTGAAGGTTATAATGATTGCCCGTTCCAACATTATACTACTTACGGTCTTCGTTTAAATGAACGTACCAAATATCAACTTGAAAGTTTTGATTTAGGTAATATTTTTCATAATGCTTTAAAATATATTTCGGATAAAGTAAACGGAGAATTTAGTCAACTGGATAATCAGAAAATCCATGCACTTACAGAAGAAGCTCTACAACATGTTTTACCACAAGTGCAATTTAATTTAATGGATTCCAATGCATATTATCGTTATGTATCTAAACGTATAGGTGTCATTGTTGAAAGTACTTTAAAGGCACTTCGTTATCAAAATGAGAATACAAAATTTAGACCAAAACGTTTTGAAACTGCTTTTAGAAAGAAACCAAGAACTGAAGAAGAGTTGATTGCACATCCCTTAATGACGACACAAGGGGTTCCGATTCATATTCGTGGACAAATTGATCGTATCGATACTTATACAAAAAATAATACAAGTTTTGTAAATATTATTGATTATAAATCATCTAATCATAGCGCCAATTTAAATTTGAAAAAAGTTTATTATGGTAAACAGATGCAAATGATGACGTATATGGATATCGTATTACAAAATTCAGAGCGACTTGGTTTAAGTTCAGAGGTTAAACCAGGTGGATTGTTATATTTCCACATTCATGATGAACGTTTGAAATTTGAAAAATGGGGCGATTTAACTGAAGAGGCATTAAATAAGAAAAATATTAATCAAGCTATTCTAAAAGAATATAAATTAAAAGGATTAATCAATAGTGATGCTGAAGTTATCGATGCTATGGATATAAGACTTAACGAGATATCTAAATCAGATATTGTACCCGTGACATTAAAAAAAGATGGAGGTATTAGTGCACGGGGAAGCCAAGTTGCTGATGAAACAACGATTCATAAATTTATTCAACACAATAAAAATAATTTTATTGAGACTGCTTCAAATATTATGGATGGTCATACAGAAGTAGCTCCACTTAAATTTGAAGACAAATTACCATGTGAATTTTGTAGTTTCCAGTCAGTATGTCACGTAGATAGCCTTATTGATAGTAAACATTATCGCCATGTAGATGAATCGATTAATCCAATTCAAGCAATTCAAGAGGTCGAATTAGAAAGCGGTGAGGACAATGAATAATATTCCGATAAAACCTAAAGACGCACAATGGACGGATGCACAATGGAACAGTATATATGCAAAAGGACAAGATATACTAGTTGCAGCAGCTGCTGGCTCAGGAAAAACAGCTGTTCTAGTTGAACGTATTATTCAAAAAATCTTAAGAGATGAAGTAGATGTTGATAAATTACTTGTAGTAACATTTACGAACTTAAGTGCTAGAGAGATGAAACATCGTGTAGAACAACGTATTCAACAAGCTTCATTAGAGGATCCTAAGAATGAACACTTAAAAAGTCAACGTATAAAAATACATCAAGCTCAAATTTCTACACTGCATAGTTTTTGTTTAAAGGTGATTCAACAACATTATGATGTTATCCAACTAGACCCTAATTTTAGAACGATTAGTGAAGTAGAAAACGTACTTTTATTGGAGCAATCAATTGATGAAGTACTAGAACATCATTATGAAAATCCTGATATTGAATTTTTGACTTTAGTCGAACAACTATCAAATGATAGAAATGACGATGGATTTAGAGAAATGTTAAAGCGATTTTATTATTTTAGTATAGCTAATCCTTCACCATTTAAATGGTTAGATTCATTAGTTGATCCTTACGAGAATGATGAGAAGCAACAAGACTACCTTAAAGAATTAAAAATACTTGCAGAAATATATATGAAAGCAGCATTTGACTCACTTCTTGAAGCAGAAAATCTTTTATCCTATTGTAATGCTGTTGAAAAACATTTAGAAGTTGTCCAAAGAGAGAAAATGATATGTCAAAGCATATTAGAAGATGGTGTTTTGAATAGAGATGCACTTCTTAATCATACACCTGAAAAATTTCCACAAATGTCATCAAAAATAAAAAAAGAAAATGAAGATTTAGAGACACTTGAAGATATTAAATCTTTCTATAAAGAATATAATGAAACCATTCAAGATGTAAAAAATAAATATTTAATGCGGTCAGTAGATGAACTTAAAGACGATATGAAACAGTTAGCGCCTCGGATAAAATATTTAGTTCAAATCATTAAAGATATCATTAATGATTTTGCTAAGAAAAAACGTAGTAGAAATGTACTAGACTTTGCAGATTATGAACATTTTGCCTTACAAATATTAACAGATGAAAACGGGATGCCTTCTACTATCGCTAAAGATTATCGTCATCAATTTGAAGAAATACTTATTGATGAATATCAAGATACCAATCAGGTACAAGAGGCAATTATATCTACTATCAAACGTGGTGATGAATTAGATGGCAACTTATTTATGGTGGGAGACGTAAAGCAATCTATTTATAAGTTTAGACAAGCGGATCCTACATTGTTTATGAGTAAATATCATCGATTCACTAAAGAAGGGCAACAAACGGGACTTCGAATTGACTTATCTAATAACTTCCGCTCAAGAAAGGAAGTACTTTCAACGACTAATTATCTTTTTGATCATATGATGGATGAAGCGGTTGGAGAAATTAATTATGATGTCGATGCGCGTTTATATTTCGGCGCTCATTATTATCCAGAAAAACCAATGCCACTCGAATTACATGCGCTGATTAAATCTGAAAATGAGGACACAGACTTAGATAGACAGGAACAAGAAGCATATTATGTAGTTGAACAAGTAAAGCATATCCTTGATAATAAACTCGTTTACGATGCGAAAAACAATGCCTATCGTAAAGCAACTTATAAAGATATTGTTATTTTAGAACGTGGAATGAGTAATGCTAGACGTTTGCAAAAAGTATTTAAAGATAATAATATTCCGTTCCATGTTAATAGTAAGGAAGGTTATTTTGAACAAACGGAAGTACGACTAGTACTATCGTTTCTTAGAACGATTGATAACCCATTGCAAGATATTTATCTAGTTGGGTTAATGCGCTCTGTTATTTATCAATTTACTGAAGATGAACTTGCTGAAATTCGAGTAGTCAGTTCAAATGATGATTACTTTTATCAATCAATTTTACACTATATAAAATATGATCAAGCTAACACACAATTAGTTGATAAATTACGTCGTTTTATTGAAGATATACATTTATATCAAGATTATGGGCAAACACATCCTGTGTATCAGTTAATTGATAAGTTCTATAATGATCATTATGTCATTCAATATTTTAGCGGACTGATTGGTGGTAAAGGCAGACGTGCTAATCTTTTTGGATTGTTTAATAAAGCAATAGAATTTGAAAACTCTACGTTTAGAGGACTTTATCAATTTATAAGATTTATCGATGAATTGATAGAGCGTAAAAAAGATTTTGGTGAAGAAAATGTGATAGGACCTAATGATAATGTAGTTCGAATGATGACAATTCATAGCAGTAAAGGTTTAGAGTTTCCATATGTTATTTATTCTGGTCTTTCTAAGAATTTTAATAAAGAAGATATTCGGAAACCTTTAGTATTAAATCAAAAATATGGTTTAGGAATGGAGTACTATGATTTAACAGATAATATTTCTTATCCATCACTTTCATCTGTAGTTGTTAAATCGTTAACAGAAAAAGAATTGATTTCTGAAGAGATGCGTTTAATGTATGTGGCATTAACTCGTGCAAAAGAACAGCTCATTCTAATTGGAACGGTAGATAAAGAAGAAAAGTTAAGAAAGTATGAACGTTTGCCTATTTCAAATCAACTCATTGCACTTCATAAAAGATTATCAGTAGAACGACCTTTTAATCTGGTATATAGTATTTTAGCGAAACACTTATCTCAATCTATCACATCCGATTATCAATTTGAGACATCTATCAATCAATTAGATGACAGTTTGAAACCATATGTAGATTTGAAAATCATTCATTTTGATGAATTATCTTTAATAAGTGATTCAAATGAGACATTACATCGAACTATCAATGATATTGAAGAAGAGGCTCCGAATAATAAAGAAAACGAACAACAAATGATTCATCAATTAACGTTTAAGTATCCATTTATAAAAAATACTCAAAAGCCATCAAAACAATCTGTATCTGAATTAAAACGTCAATTAGAAACTAAAGAAGATGGAACAAGTTACGATAGAGTAAGACAATATCGCATTGGTGCTTATACTTATGAACGTCCTAAATTCTTAAGACAAGAAAGAAAACGTAAAGCTAATGAAATTGGTACATTGATGCATACCGTTATGCAGCATCTTCCATTTAGAGAACAACGATTAACTGAAATAGAGTTAGATGACTATATTCATATGTTAATTGATCAACACATTATTGAAGAAGACGCTAAAAAAGATATCCAATTTGAAAGAATTATGGAATTTATTCGTAGTGACTTATATATGAAAATTGCACAAGCTGATGAAGTATACAGAGAGCTACCATTTGTAGTTAATCAAGCACGTGTAGATGAAATACCAGATTTAGATGAAGATGTCTCCATTATCCAAGGTATGATTGATTTGATTTTTATTAAAGATAATCAATATTATTTTGTAGATTACAAAACAGATGCTTTTAATCGAAGAAGAGGGCTGACGGATCAAGAGATTGGAATACAATTACGTGATAAGTATAAAATTCAAATGAAATATTACAAAAACACCTTAGAAACAATACTAAATAAAAGAGTGAACGGCTATTTATATTTCTTCCAATTCGGTGAGATGAGCATTGAAGATGCTTTATAATATCAATCTTATTTTATTTTAGAAAAGATGCGTCAAATTTCTAAAATTTCAGACATATATATTTGTTATTTATTAATAATTAAAGTTATAATATGAAATAAGATATAGATGAGGAGTTGATAATGAATGAAATTTTTATCATTCAAATACAATAACGCTGAATCATATGGCGTTAAAGTAAAGCGTGAAGACGCTGTATGGGATTTAAAACAAATTTTTGCTGAATTTGGTGAAGGAGACTTCCATCCACAAACGCTACTTGAAGGTTTACAACAAAACCAAACACTTGATTTCCAAGAACAAGTACGTAAAGCAATAGTAGCTGTTGAAAATAGTGGAAAAGCAGATCAGTATAAATTCTCATTTAATGATATTGAATTTTTACCTCCTGTAACACCACCGAATAATGTTATTGCTTTTGGTCGTAACTATAAAGATCATGCCTCTGAGTTAAATCATGAAGTGCAACGTTTATATGTGTTCACTAAAGCAGCTTCTTCTTTAACTGGTGATAACGCAACAATTCCAAATCATAAAGATATTACAGATCAGTTAGATTACGAAGGTGAATTAGGAATTGTGATCGGTAAATATGGCGAAAAGATTCCTAAAGGCTTAGCATTAGATTATGTCTATGGCTATACTATCATTAATGATATTACAGACCGCACTGCTCAAAATACACAAGATCAAGCATTCTTATCTAAAAGTTTAACAGGTGGTTGCCCAATGGGACCATATATTGTTACTAAAGATGAATTACCTACTCCAGAAAATGTTAATATTGTCACTAAAGTGAATAATGAAATTCGCCAAGATGGAAACACTAGTCAAATGATTAATAAAATTGATGACTTAATTCAAGAAATTTCTAAATATGTTGCTTTACATCCTGGTGATATCATTGCAACCGGTACTCCAGCGGGTGTAGGAGCTGGATTACAACCACCAAAATTCTTACAACCAGGTGATGAAGTTAAAGTAACTATTGATAACATTGGTACTTTGACAACTTATATTGCCAAATAATAATGCTAGTTATGTTTAAAAGGAGAGAAGCTAAGGCTTCTCTCCTTTTTAAATTTTAATACTTAAAAAGTGGAAATATGTTATGATAATTAAAAGAAAGTGATTATAAATATTGGAGGTAATCAAGTCTTGTTACATATGCATATTGTGAGTTGGGTTTTAACCATTGTGTTATATATTATTGCATTTTTACACATTTCAAAATCACAGGGGCCAACACCAACTTTTAAATCATTACATATGGGGCTTAGAGTCTTTATGCTCCTTACAATATTCTCAGGATTTTGGGAATTAATTGAAGAGTTTATGGCAGCGAGTCATGGTGAAGGTGGCAACCACATGCTTCTTACTTTAAAAATGTTATGTGGCTTAGGTGTTGTTGCTTTAATGGAAGTATCATTAGCTAAAAGAAAAAACATGCACCTAGTCATGGCTTATTTTGGGCAACAATTATTTTAATTATTATTACTATGGCTCTTGGAATTATCTTACCATGGGGTCCATTATCTAAAATGTTCGGTTTAAGTTAAGTAAAAAGAATCGTTTGAGTGTCTACTCAAACGATTCTTTTTATATATTGCGTGCTTTGTAACCAATCATATTGATTAAATCTTTAGGATGACTATAAGGAGGCGCATAGGCAACTTCAAATTCAGCCAATTCATCTACTGTAAGTTGATTCATCATAGCCATTGATAAAATATCAATACGTTTATCGGCGCCTTGTTTTCCAACTGCTGCGGCGCGTATTAATTGTCTATTGTCTTTATTAAAATAGACACGTAAGTGTAGGGGTGTATTACCTGGGTAATATCCTGCGTGTGCACCAGACTTAATTTCAACCATCTCATAATTAAATAGACTTAATTCTTCAGGTTTTATTCCTACGCTCGCAAAAGTGTAGTCAAAAAATTTTACAATATTTGAACCAAGAAAACCTTTAAATGTAATATGTTTATTACCTGAGAGTTGTTCTGCTATAATACTTGCTGCACGATGAGCACCCCAAGCTAAAGGTACTTGAGCATTCATATTTACATGGCGATAATGTGAGGTGATGACATCACCTAGAGCATAAATATCAGGTATATTTGTTTTAAAGCAATCATCAACAGGAATAAAACCTTGTTTATCTATATGAATATTTGATGAACGTAAAAATGATGAATTAGGATGAGTTCCTATACCTTCAATAATGATATCGAAATCTTCATGTATACCAGATTTAAAATAAACAGTATGCGCTTGAATTGATTCAATTTCTTCATTTAATCTATATGAAATGTTTCTTTGATCAATTTCGCTAAAAATGGCTGCATTCATATCTTGGTCCATTAATTTATTGACTTTATCTGAACGATGAATCCATGTCACATCAAGACCACGTTGATAAAGGTTTTCTAATACTTCTAATGAAATGTAACCAGCACCGACAACTAATGCTCGCTTAGCTTTATGACGAGAAATATATTGATCGATTTGGTCCATATCTTCTGCATTTCTTAGAGTGAAAGTAAAATTATTAGTAAATCCAAGAGTATTCGCACTAGCGCCAGGACTTAAGATTAATTTGTCATAAGTTTCGTCGAATGTTTCGCCTGTTTGATGATTTAATACACGTACGACATGTTGTTGATCGTTTACTTCAATTACTTCATGATGTGTTTTAACTACAATATTTTTCTTCTCTTTAAAAATGTCTGGTGTAATAGGCAATATTTGATGACGATCAGAAACGAGATGTCCAATATAGTAAGGTAAACCACAATTAGCAAAACTCATATCTCGATCTTTTTCAAAAATGATAATGTCGCTTTCTTTATCTAAGCGACGAATTTGACTTGCACATGTTGCGCCTCCAGCAACAGCACCAACTATAATAATTTTAGCCATACATATCCTCCATAACTAAGAAGTAAACAAGTGAGATACAATTATAATTTTTAGAATCTTACTTTAAGTACTCTCATTTTTATTATTGATAAGGTATTTCTAGTTTGAAAAATTCATTTAGGTAACGCCCAATTCCATCTTCGTTATTGGAATAAGTGATATGATTAGCGATATGTTTTAAATCATCTAAACCATTGTCCATAGCAATTCCGTATTGAGCATATTTAATCATTTCTAAATCATTATCTTCATCTCCAAATGCAATAATATTAGAAGAATCTATATTTAAATATGATTTAACATAGTCAATGCCACGAGCTTTACTAATACCTCGTTTTACGATTTCAATAACAGGAAAAGGTGCACCCCAACGACGATGTTCAATATTTTCAGCATAAAAACGAGTTAACATTTGTTTAATACGTGTGATATTCACTTCTTCAGCTTCCACTAATATGGAAGTTGGAGATTCATCAAGTTTTTCTAATAAATTGCCTGTTTGGATTTTAGGATTGCCCATTGAAAAACCTTCAAATAATCGAGGATCATGGTCATTGATAAAGACACTGTCTCTCACTTCAGCAATAATGTTTGTAACATTAGCTTTTTGAAGTGCCTCTATCATACTTCTAGCGATGTCTACATCTAATACCTCATGTTTGGTTTCAAAGTCATCTGCTTTTGGATGATGAACATAGGCACCATTAAAATTAACAATAGGTGTATTCATGTTAAGTTCATGATAATATATTTGGCTTGCACGATAAGGACGTCCAGTTGCAATCATCAAGTAATGACCTTGTTTTTGTAAGGAAGTTAAAACTTTTTTTGTATAATCACTAATTTCTTTATTATCATTTAATAATGTTCCATCTAAATCTAAACAAATTAAATAAGGTTTCATAAATATCTCCTTGCATTACAGTTCATAAATATTAGTTTATTTGTATCATAGCATTTTATTGGCGTTTTGTCGGATATTTGATATATTAGTGTAAAGATAATTATTGAGAGGTGATACTAATGGAAGAAGCATTAAAAGATAGTATCCTTGGCGCTTTGGAAATGGTAATTGACCCTGAATTAGGTATAGACATTGTTAATTTAGGTTTAGTATATAAAGTAAATGTTGATGATGAAGGATTATGTACTGTAGAGATGACACTTACATCTATGGGCTGTCCACTTGGACCACAAATCATCGATCAAATTAAGACAGTATTAGCCGAAATTCCAGAGATTCAAGATACAGAAGTTAATATTGTTTGGAATCCGCCATGGAATAAAGATATGATGTCTAGATATGCAAAAATCGCATTAGGCGTTGGATAAATTTAAGTGAGCTCGACAGCATTAATTGTATGAAGCTCTTTATTATGAAGAGCTTCATATAATATTTAATAGAGAGTAGGGGATGAATTTTTCTTCTACTCTCTTTTTTAATATATAAGAATGTGACAATTTTATTTTTAAATGAGTAAAAAAGAAATGACACAATTGTAATATAAATTGAATTTACTTCTAGGTTATACTACAATACATAAGACTTATATCTTAAGAAAAGTATAATTTTCAACAATTAAGAATTAATCAATGAAAATGAATTTATATTTTATTTAATTGTATATCAAATTTTCAGTCAACTTAGTATAAAACACAGAATCATATTATACAGTGTATTAAATTCATAGACTATAGAATGACCAATCATACATACAAATTTCTATAATTAACTTTATTGTTATTCTGATTTTAGTGCTTTTATATCTAATGAATTTATTGAAAATTTATTATTTAATAGGGAAAGAATGTGAACAATGAAACAAAATTTAGAAAAGGGCGTTCATGATAAAATAAAAATGCGCTATATGCCTGGTTTAGATGGTCTAAGAGCAATTGCCGTATTAGGCATCATTATATATCATTTGAATAGAAAGTGGCTAACTGGTGGTTTTATTGGCGTAGATACTTTCTTCGTCATTTCAGGATACTTAATTACAAGTTTACTTTTGAGAGAGTATGAAGAAAAAGGAATTATTAATCTTAAACAATTTTGGATTAGACGCATAAAACGTCTACTGCCAGCGGTGATAGCTTTATTAATAACAGTAGGTATTGCGACCTTATTATTTGAACCTCAACAAATTATTAGAGTTAAACATGATATTATTGCGGCGTTATTTTATGTTTCAAATTGGTGGTATATCGCTAAAGATGTTAACTATTTTGAACAATTTTCATTCATGCCTCTTAAACATTTATGGTCTCTTGCTATCGAAGAACAATTTTATTTATTTTTCCCATTCGTTTTAGTGATATTATTACTTACGATTAAAAAATATCGTAATGTGACACTTATATTTTGGATAGTATCATTGGCCTCTTTATTAGAAATGGTCATTATATCACAACCAAATGTGGGATATTCACGTGTTTATTTTGGTACAGATACTCGTTTACAAACATTATTATTAGGCGTCATATTAGCATTTGTTTGGCCACCATTTAAATTAAAAGCTAATCCACCACAACGATTACGTCGTGCAATAGATGGTATTGGTATAGGTAGCCTACTTATCTTAATTATTTTATTCTTTACAGTTAATGACGATAGTGATTGGATATACAATGGTGGGTTTTATTTGATATCTTTAGTGACATTATTTGTTATTGCAAGTGTCGTTCACCCATCTACAATGATTGCTAAATTTTTAGGACATCCTTTGTTAGTGTATATCGGAAAACGTTCATATAGTTTATACTTATGGCATTTCGCCGTCATTAGTTTTCTACATATACATTTTGTTGATGGTCAGTTACCAATATATGTATATATCTTAGATATACTATTAACTGTGGTGTTTGCGGAATTATCTTATCGTTATATTGAAACACCATTTAGACGTGAAGGATTAAGTGCATTTTCTTTTGACCGATTACGTAAACCTAAATTTATAAGAACAATCGTTACTATCATAGCTGTGATTCCATTGTTATTAATATTTATGGGTGCATTTGATCGATTTGGAAAAGATGAAATTGCAAATAAAGCAAACAGTTTTAATACAAGTACTGCTGATAAATATTTAGTCAAAATGATGCCCGGTGAAAATATTAAGTTAAATGGACAAACAAGTAAGAGTGAGAATAAAGATAAAGTTTACACAAATATCAGCCCATTACTTATTGGCGATTCAGTTATGGTAGATATTGGTGAAGAATTTAAATCTCAAGTTCCTAAAGCAACTATAGATGGTAAAGTAGGTCGTCATTTACAAGAAGCCCTGATAGTTGCAAATAATTATACTAATTATAATAAACCATCAAATCAAGTTGTATTAGAACTTGGTACAAATGGAGATTTTACTCAAGATGAGCTTGATCAACTTATTAGTAAATTTGGTAAAGCTAAAATATATTTAGTTAATACAAGGGTACCGAGAAGCTGGCAAGATAATGTAAATAAACAACTTTCAGACGCAGCTAAGCGACATAAAAATGTTGTTTTAGTAGACTGGTATAAACGTTCTGCCGGTCACACTGAATATTTTGCATCTGATGGTGTGCACTTAGAACATAGTGGGGTACAAGCATTATCGGATGAAATACTAAAAAATATGACTAAAAAATAAATAATTAAAAAGGATTAACTAGTTGAGGATGCTCACAAAGTTAATCCTTTTTTAGCATTTAAGAAAAAATTAAGGTAACAATGTTTAAATAGTAAGGTAATATGATAAGTAATGAATGAAACGTAAATGAATGCTTGATATGATAGGATTTATTGAATTGTTAAAAAGATGAGTAAAAGTGTTGATTAATTAGTAAAGAAGGTCTATAATGTAATTAAGGTCAAAGAAAGTCAAAGTCAAACGAAGAAGTATTTGACCATACTCTTATACAAAAAGTAGGGGTGAATACATTTGGATATCAATCAAATGACTTATAAAGTACAAGAAGCTTTGCAAAAAGCAATTGAATTAAGTAAAGAAAATGAATTACAAAATATTGAAATTGAAGCAATACTAAAAGGAACTTTAGAAGAAGACGAAAGTTTGTTTAAAAGTATTTTAGAACGTGCAAATATAGACACTGATCAATTAAATCAAGCGTATAGTGAAAAATTAAAACACTATCCATCAGTACAAGGTGATAATGTTCAATATGGACAATATATTGGCTCAAAAGCAAACGAATTATTAAATAAAGCTGAGTCATATATGAAAGAATATGAAGATGAATATATCTCAATGGAACATATTTTACGTGCTGCTATGGACATTGATGAAACAACACAACAATTTGTAGGAAATAAAGAAGAAGTAGTCAAAGAAATTATTACTAAAGTTAGAGGAGGAAATCATGTGACTTCACAAAATCCAGAAGTAAATTATGAAGCTTTAGAGAAATATGGTAGAGATTTAGTAGAAGAAGTTCGCCAAGGCAAAATGGATCCAGTTATTGGTAGAGATGAAGAAATCCGTAATACCATTCGAATTTTAAGCCGTAAAACTAAAAATAACCCAGTATTAATTGGAGAGCCTGGTGTAGGTAAAACTGCAATTGTAGAAGGATTAGCACAACGTATTGTACGTAAAGATGTGCCGGAATCATTGCTAGATAAAACTATTTTTGAATTAGATTTAAGTGCATTAGTTGCAGGTGCAAAATTTAGAGGCGAATTTGAAGAACGTCTTAAAGCAGTACTTAAAGAAGTGAAAGAATCAGATGGACGTATTATCCTATTTATCGATGAAATTCACATGTTAGTTGGTGCTGGTAAAACAGATGGTGCAATGGATGCTGGTAATATGTTAAAACCAATGTTAGCTCGTGGTGAATTGCATTGTATCGGTGCTACAACATTAAATGAATATAGAGAATATATTGAAAAAGATTCAGCCTTAGAACGTCGATTCCAAAAAGTAGGTGTAAGTGAACCTGACGTAGAAGATACAATTTCAATCTTACGTGGTTTAAAAGAACGCTATGAAGTTTATCATGGTGTGCGTATTCAAGACCGTGCTTTAGTAGCAGCAGCAGAATTATCAGATCGTTATATTACTGATCGATTTTTACCAGATAAAGCAATTGATTTAGTCGACCAAGCTTGTGCAACTATCCGAACAGAAATGGGATCAAATCCAACTGAATTAGACCAAGTTAATCGCCGTGTTATGCAATTAGAAATTGAAGAAAGTGCATTAAAAAATGAATCAGATAATGCAAGTAAACATCGATTAGAAGAATTACAAGAAGAACTTTCAAATGAAAAAGAAAAACAAGCGTCATTACAATCTCGTGTAGAACAAGAAAAAGAAAAAATCGCGAAAGTTCAAGAAAAACGTGCTGAATTAGATCGTAGTCGTCAAGCTTTAGAAGATGCGCAAACAGAAAGTAATTATGAAAAAGCAGCAGAATTACAATATGGTACGATTCCACAATTAGAAAAAGAATTAAAAGAATACGAAGAAGCTTTCCATGATGAACAAGGCGATAATGAACGCATGATTCGCGAAGTTGTTTCTGATGAGGAAATTGGAGATATTGTAAGCCAATGGACAGGTATTCCAGTTTCTAAATTAGTCGAAACAGAAAGAGAAAAATTATTAAACTTAAGTGATATCTTACATGAACGTGTCGTAGGGCAAGATAAAGCGGTTGATCTTGTGTCAGATGCTGTAGTGAGAGCGCGTGCAGGTATAAAAGATCCTAATCGTCCAATAGGTAGTTTCTTATTCTTAGGTCCAACTGGTGTAGGTAAAACAGAGTTAGCTAAATCACTCGCTTCATCATTATTCGACTCTGAAAAACATATGATTCGTATTGACATGAGTGAATATATGGAAAAACATTCTGTTTCTAGATTAATTGGTGCGCCTCCTGGTTATGTAGGCCATGATGAAGGTGGTCAATTAACTGAAGCGGTAAGACGTAACCCATATTCAGTTATTCTACTCGACGAAGTTGAAAAAGCACATAGTGATGTATTCAACGTGTTACTTCAAATTTTAGATGAAGGGCGTTTAACTGATTCTAAAGGTCGTAGCGTAGATTTCAAAAATACAATTATTATCATGACAAGTAATATTGGTTCACAAATATTATTAGAAAATGTTAAAGATTCTGGTGAAATTACTGAAAGCACTGAAAAAGCAGTTATGGATAGTTTACATGCATTCTTTAAACCAGAAATCTTAAACCGTATGGATGATATTGTATTATTTAAACCATTATCTATAAATGATATGAGTATGATTGTAGATAAAATTTTAACTCAATTAAATATTCGATTAATGGATCAACGTATTTCAATTGAAGTATCAGACGAAGCTAAAAAATGGTTAGGTGAAGAAGCATACGAACCACAATTTGGTGCTAGACCACTTAAACGTTTTGTACAACGTCAAATTGAAACACCACTTGCTCGTATGATGATTAAAGAAAATATGCCAGAAGGTACAAAAGTAAATGTTGATCTTAACGATAGTCAAGAATTAACATTTGATGTACAAAAACCTTCAGCTGAATAGTATATAAAAAGGCATTGGAAAGCAAAGCTTTCCAATGCCTTTTCTTATTATTAAACTTGTTAAGAGCGTTATATTACTCCAAACACGTAATACAATACCATTTAGACGTCTCTATTCCCTTTACGAGCGAAATCATTAGGTTTAATCATAGCACCTAAAATGGCAATAGCAATGGTAATGATGATTGCAATAATAATTGGTTTAATCACATCTAAACTGCCGCCACCATTTAAACTATTAAGTACAAAGTTAACCATTTGTGTTAAGATTAACGCCCAAATAAAAGTTACGAGGTATTTCATATATATGACCTCCAATTTATATATATTATCATTTTAAAGTAAAGTGAATTATTTGTATAGTATTAGTAGAGAATGTATAAAAATTTGTGCCATTTTTTATATGAATTATTGGCTCGTGACTGTTTAACAAAATCGTCTAATCAAGTGTAACTACTTGAGTTAGATTTAAAAAGTATGTTAAATTAATACCTGGTATTAAAAAATGAAGTGAGAAGGTGTACGTTCATGAACGTAGGTATAAAAGGTTTTGGTGCTTATGCACCTGAGAGAGTAGTCGATAACGCCTATTTTGAAGGTTTTTTAGATACGTCTGATGAATGGATTTCAAAAATGACTGGCATTAAAGAAAGACGTTGGTCTCGTGACGACCAAGATACGTCAGACTTAGCATATGAAGCAAGTAAGAAAGCAATTGAAGATGCTGGTATTAAACCGAATGATATAGATATGATTATTGTAGCTACAGCAACTGGAGATATGCCATTTCCATCTGTAGCTAATATACTACAAGAAAAATTAGGTACTGGTAAAGTGCCTACTATGGATCAACTTGCTGCATGCTCAGGTTTCATGTATTCAATGATTACTGCAAAACAATATGTTCAATCTGGAGACTATAAAAATATTTTAGTAGTGGGTGCGGATAAATTATCCAAAATCACTGACTTAACTGATCGTTCAACTGCTGTACTATTTGGAGACGGTGCAGGTGCAGTAGTAATTGGTGAAGTCTCAGAAGGACGAGGTATTATTAGCTATGAAATGGGCTCAGATGGGTCAGGTGGAAAATATTTATATTTAAATAAAGAGACTGGTAAACTAGTAATGAATGGACGCGAAGTTTTTAAATTCGCTGTAAGAATTATGGGCGAAGCGTCTACACGTGTAGTTGAAAAAGCGGGTTTAGAATCTGATGATATTGATATGTTTATACCACATCAAGCAAATATCAGAATTATGGAATCAGCACGTGAAAGATTGGGTATTGAAAGAGAAAAAATGAGTGTTTCAGTTAACCGTTTTGGAAACACGTCAGCTGCTTCGATTCCTTTAAGTATTCAACAAGAGTTAGAAAACGGAAGAATTAAAGATGATGACACTTTAGTACTCGTAGGTTTCGGTGGCGGCCTAACCTGGGGCGCTATGGTAATCAAATGGGGTAAATAGGAGGAATTAATGTATGACTGAAAACAAAAGAGTGGTAATTACTGGTATGGGTGCATTATCACCTATTGGAAACGATGCCCAAACAAATTGGGAAAATGCCTTAAAAGGTGTCAATGGAATTGATACAATTACACGCGTTGATACTGAAGAATATAACGTTCACTTAGCAGGTGAATTAAAAGACTTTAATATTGAAGATCATATTTCGAAAAAAGATGCGCGTCGCATGGATCGTTTTACACAATATGCAGTAGTAGCGGCAAGACAAGCTGTAGAAGATGCTAATTTAACTATCAATGATGATAATGCTAATCGTATCGGTGTTTGGATTGGTTCAGGTATTGGTGGAATGGAAACATTTGAAGTTGCACATACAATACTGAAGAATAAGGGACCAAGAAGAGTTAGTCCTTTCTTTGTTCCAATGCTTATCCCTGACATGGCTACTGGGCAAGTTTCAATTGATTTAGGTGCAAAAGGACCTAATGGTTCAACTGTTACTGCTTGCGCAACAGGTACAAATTCTATCGGTGAAGCATTTAAAATCATTCAAAGAGGTGCTGCTGATGCTATGATTACTGGTGGTACTGAAGCACCTATTACGCATATGGCACTTGCAGGATTCAGTGCAAGTCGTGCATTATCAACAAACGATGATAAAGAAACAGCATGTCGTCCTTTCCAAGAAGGACGTGACGGATTTATCATGGGTGAAGGCGCTGGTATCTTAGTCATTGAATCATTAGAATCAGCGCAAGCACGTGGCGCACAAATTTACGCTGAAATTGTAGGATATGGTTCAACTGGAGATGCTTATCACATTACTGCACCAGCACCTGAAGGCGAAGGTGGTTCTCGTGCAATGCAAGCGGCTTTAGATGATGCAGGTATTGAAGCTAAAGATATTCAATACTTAAATGCACATGGTACAAGTACGCCAGTAGGTGACTTGTATGAAATTAAAGCGATTAAAAATACATTTGGAGATGCAGCTAAAAACTTAAAAATTAGCTCAACTAAATCGATGACAGGACATTTATTAGGTGCTACTGGGGGAATTGAAGCAATTTTCTCTGCATTATCTATTCGTGACTCTAAAGTTGCACCGACGATTCATGCAGATTCACCAGATCCAGAATGTGACTTAGATATTGTTCCAAATGAAGCACAAGATTTAGAAATTGAATATGCAATGAGTAATAGTCTAGGTTTCGGTGGGCATAACGCAGTATTAGTATTTAAAAAGTTTAAAGATTAAAAATTAAGTTAAGAGTAGAAAACCATGCAATAAGATGCATGGTTTTTTTATATTATAGAAAAAGTGAAATGAGAATAGTCAAAATGAAGTAAAATGCACATAGTATTAGAGCAGGTAGTAACCATGTTGAAATGGTATAATGCTCTTTTTTTACTTGTTTTGGATTGAAAAAGTCATCGTTCTCTAAAGTTTTTTTCTTAGAGCGAGAAGCGAGTTGATAACGCATGCGTCTAAAACCAAAACTTGTAGCATCAAATATACCTTCTTGTACAAGGAGAATTAAAAATAACAATATAAATAATACAAGTGATATATAAAATAAGATATTAATAAATGAGACAAACGAATGTTGAGTTACGAACATCCAAAGTAAAAAAGTACATATGAGTGGCAAAAAGAGCCATATAAACCAAGTTTTAATATTGTTCATGTATACCTCCGACTTTTTTATCTATATAGTCTAATTTACTGTAAACTTACTATAAATAAAATCTAAAATTTATATTCTTTTAAATAATATATATAAAAATTACACTTATATTAAGAAAATGTAAAATTATATTGCAATTTTATGAAAATAGTATATATAATATGTATAAATATTTCTGAAAATTTTGAAGGGAATGTTAATTTTGAATATTTAGTAAAGGGGGACTATATGATGACGCGATATATATTAAAACGTTTGGGATATATGGTTTTATCGTTATTTATTATCATCACAATTACATTTTTCTTAATGAAAATGATGCCTGGATCACCATTTAATGATGCTAAATTAAGTGCTGAACAAAAAGCAATTTTAAACGAAAAATATGGATTAAATGATCCAGTAGCAGTGCAATATCTTCATTATTTAAAAAATGTAGTAACTGGAGATTTTGGCTATTCGTTCCAATATCATAATCAACCAGTTTGGTCATTAATTAAACCGAGATTGATTCCTTCTATGGAAATGGGTATTACTGCAATGATTATTGGAGTGATTTTAGGTTTAATTTTAGGTGTAGCTGCTGCTACGAAACAAAACACTTGGGTAGACTATACAACTACTGTTATTTCTGTTATAGCAGTATCAGTACCTTCATTCGTCTTAGCAGTACTATTACAATACGTTTTTGCAGTACGTTTAAGATGGTTTCCAGTGGCAGGATGGGAAGGATTTTCAACAGCAGTATTGCCTTCCTTAGCATTATCAGCAAGTGTAATGGCCACAGTAGCTCGTTATATTCGAGCTGAAATGATAGAGGTACTAAGTTCTGATTACATATTATTAGCAAGAGCTAAAGGTAACTCTCCGATAAGAGTCCTTTTTGGACATGCATTAAGAAATGCATTAATTCCTATTATTACAATTATTGTTCCAATGTTAGCCGGTATTTTAACAGGGACTTTAACTATTGAAAATATCTTTGGTGTACCTGGTTTAGGGGACCAATTCGTTAGATCGATTACAACAAATGATTTCTCAGTTATTATGGCTACTACAATTTTATTTAGTACATTATTTATCGTTTCAATTTTTATCGTAGATATTCTTTATGGTGTAATTGATCCAAGAATCCGTGTACAAGGAGGTAAAAAATAATGCCTGAAAATTTTAATAAACCATTTGATGACCATTCAAAT
>NZ_KV827226.1:67201-93506 GCF_001836075.1 Staphylococcus sp. HMSC035D11 | reverse complement strand
CAGCGATGTCACATACCTCTGAGGGAGCGGTTGGGACGGATTTTGTTATTAGAGAACTCGATTTAAATAAAGAACCAGAAATACAACGTGAAAGTAAAAACTTCTGGCAAGATGCTTGGACACAGTTGAAAAGAAATAAACTAGCTATTGTCGGTTTGATTGGACTCATTTTAATTGTCATTCTTGCATTTTTAGGACCAGCATTTAGTAAACATGACTATGCTGAACAAGATGTTACTAGACGAAATTTACCTGCTAAAATTCCAGTACTAGATCAAGTACACTTTTTACCTTTTGATGGAACAGGGGCAGATGGTAAGAGCGCTTATAAAGAAGCGGGCGTGAAAGAAAATTTTTGGTTTGGTACAGACCAATTAGGTCGTGATCTTTGGACTAGAACATGGAAAGGTGCTCAAATTTCATTATTTATTGGCATTGTAGCTGCTGCACTAGATATCTTTATAGGAGTCGTTTATGGTGCTATTTCAGGATTTTTTGGGGGACGTGTTGATAATGTGATGCAACGTATTTTAGAAATTATAGCATCTATTCCTAACCTTATTATTGTTATTTTATTTGTATTGATATTTGAACCATCTATTTGGACGATTATTTTAGCTATGTCTATCACCGGATGGTTAGGTATGAGTAGAGTAGTGCGTGGTGAATTTTTAAAACTAAAAAGTCAAGAATTTGTAATGGCTTCAAGAACATTAGGGGCTTCAAAATTTAAATTAATTTTTAAACATATTTTACCGAATACACTAGGTGCCATTGTAGTAACATCTATGTTTACTGTACCAAGTGCAATTTTCTTCGAAGCATTTTTAAGCTTTATTGGTATAGGGGTGCCTGCACCGAAAACATCACTTGGTTCACTCGTAAATGATGGACGAGCAATGTTGTTAATACACCCACACGAATTATTTATTCCAGCTACAGTATTAAGTTTATTAATTTTATTCTTTTACTTATTTAGTGACGGATTACGCGATGCATTTGATCCAAAAATGCGTAAATAACAAAGGAGGCAAAATCTATGTCAGAAAGAGTGTTAGAAGTCAACAACTTGCATGTTTCCTTTGATATTACTGCTGGGGAAGTGCAAGCGGTTAGAGGAGTAGATTTCTTTTTAAATAAAGGGGAAACATTAGCGATTGTCGGAGAATCAGGTTCTGGCAAATCTGTAACAACAAAAGCAATTACAAAATTGTTTCAGGGTGATACAGGGAGAATTAAAAAAGGGACAATTAATTTTTTAGGGGAAGATTTAGCAATTAAATCTGAAAAAGAATTAAACAAACTTCGTGGTAAAGATATTTCTATGATATTTCAAGATCCTATGACGTCATTAAATCCTACGATGCAAATTGGTAAGCAAGTTATGGAACCTTTAATAAAACATCGTCATTATAGTAAATCTGAAGCTAAAAAACGTGCACTTGAGATTTTAAATTTAGTAGGACTACCTAATGCAGAAAAAAGATTTAAAGCATATCCTCATCAATTCTCTGGGGGTCAACGTCAAAGAATTGTTATTGCAACTGCCTTGGCATGCGAACCTAAAATTTTAATTGCAGATGAACCAACGACAGCACTTGATGTAACAATGCAAGCACAGATTTTAGATTTAATGAAAGAATTACAACAAAAAATTGAAACATCTATTATTTTTATTACACATGACTTAGGGGTAGTAGCAAATGTGGCTGATAGAGTGGCTGTTATGTATGGAGGGCAAATGATTGAGACTGGAAATGTCGATGAAATCTTTTATGATCCAAAACATCCATATACATGGGGATTATTATCTTCAATGCCTGATTTAACAACAAGTAACGAGACAGAATTAATTGCAATTCCAGGTACTCCGCCTGATTTATTACATCCACCAAAGGGTGATGCATTTGCAAGACGTAGTCAATATGCACTAGACATTGACTTTAAAGAAGTTCCACCATGGTTTAAAATATCACCTACTCATTATGTAAAATCATGGTTATTAGACGAACGCGCTCCAAAAGTTGAACCGCCAGAGATGGTACAAAAGAGACAACGTCAAATGCCTAATAATTACGACAAGCCACGTCGAGTAGAAAGGGTGTCGTTCGATGGAGAAGAATAAAGAAATATTATTAGAAATTAAAAACTTAAAGCAGTATTTTAATGAAGGTAAACGTAATGAAGTTAGAGCAATAGAAGATATTTCATTTAATATTTATAAAGGGGAAACATTAGGATTAGTAGGAGAATCTGGATGTGGAAAATCTACGACTGGAAAAGCGATTATTAAATTAAATGATATTACTGATGGTGAAATTCTTTATGAAGGACAAGATATTCAGAATATTGCTAAAAGAAAAGATTTATTAAAATTTAATAAGAAAATTCAAATGATTTTTCAAGATCCATATGCTTCTTTAAATCCTCGTCTAAAAGTCATGGATATTGTAGCAGAAGGTATTGATATTCATAAGTTAGCAAGTGATAAAAAAGATCGTAAACGTCGAGTATATGATTTGCTAGAAACAGTAGGTTTAAGTAAAGAACATGCGAACCGTTACCCTCACGAGTTCTCTGGTGGACAACGTCAACGTATAGGAATTGCTCGTGCTTTAGCTGTAGAACCTGAGTTTATTATTGCAGATGAGCCAATTTCTGCATTAGATGTTTCTATTCAAGCTCAAGTAGTAAATTTAATGCTGAAATTACAAAAAGAACGAGGTATTACTTTCTTATTTATTGCCCATGATTTATCAATGGTCAAATATATTTCTGATCGTATAGCAGTAATGCATTTTGGAAAAATTGTAGAATTAGGATCGTCTGACGAAATTTATTATCATCCTTTACATGATTATACTAAATCACTATTATCTGCTATCCCTCAACCTGATCCTGATAGTGAAAGAACAAGAAAACGAATTGTGTATGAAGAAGATGAATCTAAAAATGCAGAACGTAGACTGCAAGAAATTAGACCTAATCATTACGTTTTTGTAACAGATGAAGAAGCAGTACGTTTAAAAGAACAAGATCAAATTCATCTTCAACATAATTAAGTCTGAGGAAGGGAGGACAAGATTAAGATGAAAAAGATAAATTTTAAAGTGATTTTAGGATTAATCGTGACAACTTTGCTACTTAGTGCATGTGGGAAAGGTGGCGGATTATATGATGATAGTGGTCAGACTTATCGAGTAGCAACATCATCAGATATGAATACTTTGGATACCGTTTTAGCAACTGATACCGTTTCTTTTACAATTTATAATCAAGTTTTCGAAGGATTATATACATTAAATGGAAAAGATGAAGCAATTCCAGGAATAGCTAAAGGTGATCCAAAAGAATCTAATAATGGAAAAACATTAACGATTAAATTACGTAAAAATGCAAAATGGTCAAATGGAGATCCAGTTACAGCACATGATTTTGTATTTGCTTGGAGAAAAGCTGTAGATCCAAAAACGGCTTCAGAATATGCATACATAATGTATGATATTAAAAATGCAGAAGATATTAATTTAGGTAAACACGGAAAAAAACCAAAGGATCTAGGTATTAAAGCCTTAGATGATTACACATTAAAAATTGATCTTACTAAACCTATTCCATATTTTAAACAAATGCTAGCATTTGGTACATTTATGCCACAAAATGAAAAAGCAGTTAAAAAATATGGTGATAAATATGGAACAACTGCTGAAAAAGTAGTATATAATGGTCCGTTTAAAGTGAGTAAATGGGCAGTAGAAGATAAAATTATGCTGACCAAAAATGATAATTATTGGGATAAAAAGGCTGTTAAATTAGATAGAGTAAATTATAAAATTTTAAAAGATACTCAAGCTGGGGCATCACTATATGATACCAATTCGGTAGATAGTGCAGGTATCACGTCTGAACAAGTCGATAAATATAAAGATGATCCAGGTCTATTCAAACGTTTAATAGCATCTACTTTCTTCTTGAAAATGAATGAAAAACAGCAACCAGAGTTCAAAAATAGAGATATGCGTTTAGCAATCGCACAATCTGTAAATAAAAGAGATTATGTTAATGAAGTTCTAGGAACAGGTGCTAAACCTTTTGATGGTTTCACTGCACGAGATACTGTTAAAACACCTGAAGGAAAAGATTATGCGAGTACTGTTAAATCACCTTTAAAATTTAACCCTAAAGAAGCCAAACAACATCTGAATAAGGCGAAAAAAGCTTTAGGAAAAGATAAATTCACTTTTACTTTAAATACTGAAGATACACCAGATTCAAAAATTTCTGCAGAATTTATTAAATCTCAAATTGAATCTAATTTACCAGGTGTAACAGTTAAAATTAAACAATTACCATTCAAACAAAGAGTAGAAGCAGAGTTATCAATGAATTATTCAATGTCATTATCAGGTTGGGGTCCTGACTATCCAGATCCAACTACATTTTTAGATACAATGACTACTGGCAATGCCCAAAATAATACTGGATGGGGAAGTAAAGAGTACGATAATTTATTAAAAAAAGCGAATGGAGAATTATTGCAAAAACCTAAAGAACGTTTTGCGACGATGAGACAAGCTGAGGAGCTATTTTTAAACGATGCACCCGTAGCTCCAATTTATCAAAAAGGAACAGCTACATTAAGAAATCCACAAGTAAAAGGTATAGAATATCATCAAATCGGTGGAGATTATTCACTTAAACATGTATATATCGATAAATCAATTGATCGTGAAACAGGAAAAAAGAAAGATAACTAATTAAATATTCAAAAAAGTAATCTCAAGTTATAATACTTGGGGTTATTTTTATTTAAAAATTTAAATAATATAATTATCAGAAAATTCTTAAAATATATTTGTTAAATTTTATTTTAGAAGTAAAATAAGAAAAACATCATAGAATATACAGGAGGCTTGATATTAATGAAAGTAATTGGAAAGTATTTAATTCTTTTATTAGTAGCAATATTAGTATTGAGTGGATGTGGAAAAGGCGGAGGAAATTCTAAAGACGCTACTACATCTAAAACCGAAACATCTAATCATAAGGGTGGAGTATTAAATGTAGTTCTAAATGCTGCACCTTCAGGAACTTTATCATCTTTATTAAGTTCTGACGCTTCGGACTCATCAGTAGAAAATTATTTTAATGAGGTACTTATTAAACTTGATAAAAATTTAAAACCTAAGCCATATATTGCATCTTGGAAAGACATTGATCCAGGCAAAAAAATTAAATTTTCAATTAAAAAGGGAATTAAATGGCATGATGGTAATGAATTAACGATTGACGATTGGATTTATTCTTTAAATGTGTTAGCAGATAAAGATTATAATGGAAATTATTATCCAGTAGTTGAAAATATCGAGGGATCTAAAGAAAAACATGAAGGCCAAGCAGATTCAATTAGTGGTATTAAAAAAGTAGATAAATACACTATGGAAGTGACTTTCAAAGATAAAAAAGTTAATTATCTAGAAAGTTTCTTTGCTGGACCTTTATTAAGTAAGAAATATTTAAGTGATGTTCCTGTAAAAGACCTAGCTAAGTCAGATAAGGTTAGAAAACATCCAATAGGTATTGGACCATACAAAGTTAAAAAGGTAGTTCAAGGTGAAGCGGTACAATTGGAAAAATTTAATGACTACTGGCAAGGAAAACCAGGGTTAGACAAAATAAATTTAAAAGTAATTGATCAAACACAAATCGTTAAAGCTATGAAAAATGGTGAAATCGATATGACTGATAGTACTACTGGTAGTATTGCTCAAGAAGCTAAAAAATCAGGAGATGGAAAACTTAAAGTATTGTCAACTCCAGGCACAGATTATGCAGTAATAGGATTTGTATCTCATGATTATGATAAAGATAAAAATAAAACTGGAGCAGAACGTCCAAAATATAAAGAAAAAGAGCTTAGACAAGCAATGTTATATGCAATTGATAGAAAAAAATGGATAAAAGCGTTTTATCAAGGATATGGTAAAGAACTAAATAGCTTTGTACCATCAATTCATTGGATTGCAGCTAATCAAAAAGATTTAAATGACTATAACTATGATCCAGAAAAAGCTAAAAAAATATTAGATAAATTAGGATATAAAGATAGAAATGGTGATGGGTTCAGAGAAGACCCTAATGGTAAACCATTTGAAATTAATTTAAAACACTATTCTGGATCAAATCCAACATTTGAACCTAGAACTGCAGCAATTAAAGATTTCTGGGAAAAAGTCGGTTTGAAAACGAATGTGAAAATGGTGGAATTTGGTAAATATAATGATGACTTAGCTCAAGCTTCTAAAGATATGGAAGTTTACTTTAGAACATGGACAGGTGGTTCTGATCCAGATCCTTCTGATTTATATCATTCTGATAGACCACAAAATGAAATGCGTACTACAGATAAAACTTCTGATAAATTATTAGATGATGCATTGGATTTCTCAAAAGTAGGAAATAATGATAAAAAACGTAAAAAAATATATCTAGAATGGCAAAAACATACTAATGATACACTACCAGCATTACCTATTGTTCAATTAGACACTCTAACTGTCGTTAATGACAAAGTGAAAAATGTGGACATTAAAATAGGATCAGATATGGATTTATATAAATTAACCAAAGAATGATTAGGATAAACCTCGACTTTAGTCGGGGTTTATTGATTGGAGTAAGCGATGGATAAATATTTATTAGAAATTAAAGATTTAGAAACTTCGATTAAAATTAAAAATAAATGGTATCCGACAATTGATCAGATATCTTTAAACTTAGAAAAAAATGAAATATTAGGTGTTGTGGGGGAATCGGGTTGTGGAAAATCTATACTTAATAAATCGGTTATTAGATTATTGCCTGATAGAATTTCAAAAATAACAAATGGAAAAGTCATATTTGATAGTAAAGATTTAACGAAAATAACAGAAAAAGAATATCAAAATATTCGTGGCAAAGAAATAGGTATGATCTTTCAGGAACCAATGACTGCATTAAACCCAGTTTTTAAAATTAAGGAACAAATTATTGAACCTATAATTTTACATTTAAAAAAGAATAAAAAAGAAGCATATCAATTAGCAAAACAGTTATTAGAAGACGTTGGTATAGCAAGAGTAGAAGAAGTATTAAATAGTTATCCCCATCAACTATCAGGTGGAATGCGTCAAAGAGTGATGATTGCTATTGCAATTTCATGTAATCCTAAATTACTAATTGCAGATGAACCTACAACTGCCTTAGATGTTACGGTTCAAGCACAAATTCTAGATTTACTGAAGAAATTACAACGAAAAAATAAAATGTCTATTATTTTAGTAACTCATGATTTAAGTGTTGTATCTGAATTTTGTGATTCAGTCATGGTCATGTATGCTGGCCAAATTGTTGAATATGGAAATTTGAAAGACGTAATAGTGAATCCTAAACATCCATATACAAAAAAATTATTAAATACAATTCCAAAATTAGATGAAGATACTGAATATCTTGAAGTTATAGAGGGACTAGTTCCAAATATAACAGAATTTAATAATAAGCAATGTCGTTTTGTTAATAGATGCCCTAAAAAAATGAATATCTGTAGTCAATGCGAACCCAGGATCCTAAATATAAATAATAGTAAGGTACGTTGTCATCTATTTAATGATTAGAAAGGAAAAGAAATATGGATTACATCTTAGAAATACAGAATTTAAAAACATACTATTCTATTAAAAATGGTCTTTTTAAAAAGAATCAATATGTAAAAGCGGTAGATAATATCACATTAAAAATAAAAAAAGGACAAACATTTGGTTTAGTAGGTGAATCAGGTTGTGGGAAATCTACTCTTGGTAAGTCTGTTGTACGCTTAGAAAATATAACATCTGGCGATATTAAAATATGCGGTAGAAGTATTACTAAACTTAAAGGTAAAGAATTAAGAAATGCACGCAAAGATTTTCAGATGATTTTTCAAGATCCTTATGCATCTTTAAACCCTATGCAAATGGTTGGTGATATTGTAGGTGAGCCCTTACTAAATTATCATCTTGTAGATAAAAAGAATTTGAAAGATGAAGTACTATACTTATTAAAATGTGTAGGTATGAGCGAAGATGCATATTATAAATATGCTCATCAATTTTCAGGAGGACAGCGTCAAAGAATTGGAATTGCTAGAGCTTTAGCAATACGACCTAAGTTAATTGTTGCAGATGAACCTGTAAGTGCATTAGATGTATCAGTACAATCACAAGTTTTGAATCTATTGAAAGATTTACAGAAAGAATTTAGTCTCAGTTATCTCTTTATAGCACATGACTTAAGCGTTGTGAAACATATTAGTGATGTCATAGGCGTAATGTATCTAGGTCATTTGGTTGAAATAGCGGATAGCCATGAACTATATACTCATGCTTATCATCCATATACTAAAGCACTTATATCTTCAATCCCACAATTTAATAAACAAAAATCAAATAGAGTTATTTTAAATGGAGAATTACCTTCTCCAAGTAATCCACCACAAGGATGTCCGTTTCACACTAGGTGTCCAATAGCAAAAAAAATATGTTCAGAAAAAAGACCTAAATTAAAAGAAATTAAGCCTAATCATTATGTTGCTTGTTTCTATAGCGAAGGAGGAGAGTGAAGTGCTAAGACTTATAATAAAAAGATTTTTATTAATGATTCCTTTACTGTTTTTGATATCTATAGTGGTATTTAGTTTAGCAATCATTCAACCTGGTGATCCATTTACAGGACAATATAATCCTCATATTAAACAAGAGGCAATTGAAGCTCAAAAAGAAAAATTAGGTCTTAATGACTCAATTCCTAAACAATATATTAGATGGGTAAATAATGTGACTCATGGTAATCTAGGAGAATCAATTAAATATAAACGACCAGTACTTGAATTAATAAGTGAACGTATACCTAATACAATATTATTAGGGACAGTTTCGTTAATCATTACATACATATTATCTTTTATATTAGGGATTATATCTGGTAGATATGCCTATACACTAAGTGATTATACAATTCAAATATTCAACTATATTATGCTAGCTATTCCTTCATTTATAGCAGGTGTTTTTGCAATATATTTATTCGCATTTCAAATTCCAATATTTCCTTTTCAAGGTTCTGTTGATATTAATTTAGAAGAAGGAACGTTTAGTTACTATATAAGTAAAATATATCATACGTTATTACCTGCTTTAACATTAGGTTTGTTATCTACTGCTGGTTATATTCAATACCTTAGAAATGATATTATTGATAATTCAAATAAAGATTATGTTCTAACAGCGAAAGCTAAGGGTTTATCAACTAATAAAATTTATAATAAGCATATTTTACGAAATTCACTTATTCCTATAATTACATTTTTAGGGGCAGATATTGTAAGTATTTTAGGTGGCGCAGTAATAACTGAAACTATTTTTTCATTTAATGGTATAGGAAAATTATTTTTAGAATCAGTAACAGGCCAAGATTATCCATTAATGATGGCTTTAACACTTTTCTTTTCATTCTTAGGTCTATTTGGCAATCTTATCTCTGATGTTACATATAATTTTATAGATCCAAGAATTCACAGTAATTAAATAAAAGAGGCAAAAGTATTATGAAAAAAGAACGAAGCAGTAAAAAAAATTCTACTAAAAAAATTTATTCTCCAACACAATTAGCTTTAAAAAAGTTTTTAAAAAATAAAATTGCAATGGTATCTTTAATATTTTTATTTTTCTTAGCTATTATTTCTATTATTGCACCGTTATTAGCTCCTCTACCAATTAATCAACAAGATCTTTTAAATATTAAAGGTGATATGTCTTCACATAATATTTTAGGCACTGATTCTGGAGGAAGAGACAATTTTAGCAGATTATTATATGCAGGGAGAGTTTCGTTAACTATTGGACTAACTTCGACTATTGGTATGTTGATCATTGGAATTACAATTGGAGTAATATCAGGTTATTTTGGAGGTATAACTGACACAATATTAATGAGAATTACAGAATTTGTGATGTTATTTCCATTTTTAATTTTTGCAATTGTTCTAAATGCAGCATTAGGAGATAAAATTAAAAATCCATACGGTTCTGCATTGATTTTAATAGTGGTTATTATCATTTTAAGTTGGGGCGGGATAGCGAGACTTATAAGAGGTAAAGTGATGCAAGAAAAAGAAAATGAGTATTTCTTAGCAGCTAAATCCATAGGAACTCCTACACATAAAATTATCTTAAAACACTTATTACCTAATATTATTAGTGTTGTTATTGTTCAAACGACATTAACCTTTGCTGGTATGATTGTAGTTGAATCAGGACTAAGTTTTTTAGGATTTGGTATTAGTAAGTCTATTCCTTCATGGGGAAATATGTTAAGCGATGCTCAAGAAGGCGATGTAATTAGTTCTAAACCATGGATTTGGATGCCTCCTGCATTAATGATTATGTTTACTATATTAAGTATTAATTTTGTTGGTGAAGGTTTAAAAGATGCGTTTAATCCAAAAGATAGAAGATAATAATAAAAAAGCGACTGATCAATATTGATCAATCGCTTTTAATTTATCTCTTACGTCCTAAGCCCATTGCACGTTCCATTTTTTTCAGTGTTTTAAAAGAAGCTTTTTGAGCTTTGTCACGCCCTTGATCTAAGATGTCATCCAATCTATCTGAATTATAAAATTCGTTATATTTTTCTTGGAAATGTACTAAAAAGTCTTTAACTACTTCTGATAAGTCTGTTTTGAATGTTCCGTATCCTTCATTCTCGTATTGTGTTTCAAGCTCTTTAATAGATTTATTAGTTAAACTTGAATAAATTGTAAGTAGGTTAGAAATTCCTGGTTTATTGTCTTTATCAAACTTGATAATACCATCTGAATCAGTTACAGCGCTTTTAATTTTTTTCGCTGCAACATTTGGTTCGTCTAGTAATGAGATAAAGTTTTTTTGATTATCATCACTTTTACTCATTTTCTTTGTTGGATCCTGTAAACTCATTACACGTCCACCAACTTTTGGCATACGAATTTCTGGTTTAACTAATATATCGTTATAACGACTATTAAAACGTTCTACTAAATTTCTAGTAAGTTCCATATGTTGTTTTTGGTCTTCACCTACGGGCACAATATTTGTATTATAAATAACAATATCAGCTGCCATTAAAGGTGGATAAGTTAATAAACCAGCTGGAATACCATCTGTACGTTTTTGCGCTTTATCTTTATATTGCGTCATACGTTCAAGCTCGCCAACACTTGAAATGGTCGTTAACATCCAACCGGCTTGAACATGTGCTGGAACTTCTGATTGAATAAATAATGTTGATTTATCTGGATCAATACCTGAAGCTAAATAAATTGCTGCTAACTGACGAATTTGTTTACGCAATTTGATTTTATCTTGTGGGACAGTAATCGCATGTTGGTCTACAATACAAAAGTAACAGTTGTAATCGTTCTGTACGTCTGAAAATTGTTTTAATGCACCAATATAGTTACCTAATGTAGGTATCCCACTTGGCTGTATTCCTGAAAATAATGTCTCCATATAGATGCCTACTTTCTTTAAAAATAATTCATTTTAACTAGATTATAACAGTATTTTTTTAAATTGTAAGTTATGTTATAATAGAGATACACATAAGAAATTAGATTTTGTAGAGAAATTTTTAGAAAATTTGAAATTTCTCAGAAAAATTAGGATTTTCTCATTTAATTTTAATGTTAGCATATTATACTTATAATATAAGCTTAAGACAAATTAGCATAATTATTAATATAATGAATAATATTTATTCAATAGGAGAGTGAGATGTATGGTAACATTATTTACATCACCAAGTTGCACATCTTGCCGTAAAGCGAAAGCATGGTTACAAGAACATGACATTCCGTATACGGAGCGTAACATTTTTTCTGAACATTTAACAATTGATGAAATTAAACAAATTTTAAAAATGACTGAAGATGGAACAGATGAAATTATTTCAACTCGTTCTAAAACTTATCAAAAATTAAACGTAGATATTGATTCTTTACCATTGCAAGATTTATATACAATTATTCAAGATAATCCTGGACTATTACGTCGTCCAATTATTTTAGACGAAAAACGCTTGCAAGTTGGATATAACGAAGATGAAATCAGACGTTTCTTACCTAGAAAGGTTCGTACTTTCCAATTACAAGAAGCTCAACGTTTAGTCGACTAATATTTAAAATTTAACAACATATTATTTAACAGCACTGGCTTAGCTATAGTGCTGTTTTTTATAATAAAAAAAGGGAATATAATATGATATAGTGTCCTATTTAAAATAGTGAAATTTAATCAAACAAATAAATTGTAATTTAACTTACGTTCTAATACAATATGGTTACTATTCATCGACTGTAAGGAGTGAGATGATATGAGAATAGAACGCGTTGACGACACAACTGTGAAATTATTTATAACTTATGGTGATATTGAAGCAAGAGGATTTAGTCGTGAAGATTTATGGACAAATCGTAAGCGTGGTGAAGAATTCTTTTGGTCAATGATGGACGAGATTAATGAAGAAGAAGATTTTGTAGTCGAAGGACCTCTTTGGATTCAAGTACATGCATTTGAAAAAGGCGTGGAAGTTACAATCTCTAAATCTAAAAATGAAGAAGCAATGAACATGTCAGATAATCATGCAAATGAACAATTTGAGGAACAAGTGAATGAATTGCTAGCTAATACATTAGAACAAGAAGAAAGTATTGAAGATTTATTTGAACAACGTGCACAACAAAAACAAGCACATAAATCTAAACGTAAATCATCACAACAACGTTCTAGTTTAAGAACAATTATTGTGAAATTCGAAGACTTAGAAGAAGTCATTCATTACGCTTATCATCATAATCTATCTACAGATGAGTTTGAAGATTTATTGTATATGAGTGATTCACATTACTACTATGCAATTCACTTCGATAGTACTGTTAGCCAAGAGACAATTAATGATAGCTATAGTCAATTACTTGAATTCGCTTATCCTAGTGATAAGACAGAAGTGTATTTAAATGATTATGCTAAAATTATTATGAGTCATAATGTTACTTCACAAGTACGTCGTTATTTTACTGATTCAGTAGAATAATATATAACGATTAATCGAGAGTAGAGAAGAAATTTAAAATGAATTTCTTTTCTACTCTCTTTTTTTAAAGTAAATGAATCACCTTAAACGTTTAATAGTATGAGGTGAATGCATGTTAGTAGCGATTAATCGTAATAATGAAACTGTATATGCTCATCAAGCTATCATTACTGAAGCATACCGATGTCCATATTGCAAAGAAAAACTTCTTTTAAAAAAAGGGTTAAAAAAGATTCCGCATTTTGCTCATGTTTCTCAAACTAAAAGAAGATGTATGAAAAATGAAACAGAAAAACATTACTACGTTAAATTTTTTATTGCTCAACGTCTAAAACAATATCACTTTAATGTTGAAATAGAGCCTTATTTTTCTGAAATTATGCAGTATCCTGATATTCTTGTGAATGCAAAAGTAGCTATAGAAGTTCAATTTTCAAGAATAAGTATAAAAGAGGTCAAATCTCGATCAAGAGGACTTGAACAAATTGGAGTAGCAGTTATTTGGATTATCGAACAAGTACAATATCATAAGGGTTATTTATACTTGAACACATTTCAAGCTTATTTCATTAATCCGATTGATAGAACACTATATAGTTGGGAGCATGAAAAACAACTTATAGTAAAATATGTCAATATACAACATATTGGTGGCCGAAAATTTATTGCGCATAGACGAATGATTCAAATTTCTGAATTGTTATCATTCAATGAACAAAAGAATGAGTCATATTGTTATAAATTGTCAAATAGACATATCAGTCGTTATATTTTTAATTGTAGAAAAAAACGTTCAGTGCTAGAACCGTCTTTAAGTGCTATGTATCAATTACAAATAACTGACGATGAGGTATGTAGAGATACAGGTTATATTTTTTCGTATCAAATTTTTATTGAAAATCATCCAGTACAATGGCAACTCAAGCTGAAGTTGTTGTTAAAACATAATCTTCCCAAGCAGTATTTAATGTCGTATTTGAAATTCAGACAATTTTATCTACTGGATATTAATAAAGAAGAAATTACTTTAAAGTTAATAGATGATTATATTCAACAAATAAGCGGGAGTTTAAACGTGCAAAATAAATAAAAGAATGAGAAAATTATAACATTAATTCATTTAGGAGGTACATGTATGAGTCAACAACTTACTAGAGAAGAGCAAGAACGAAAATATCCAAATGAAACTTGGGATTTAACAACTATTTTTGAAAGCGATGAAGCTTTTGAAAAGGCATTAAAAGAGGTAGAGAGCTATCTAGGTAAAGAAGAACAATTTAAAGGACATCTAGGAGATAGTGCTAAAACTTTATATAATGCTTTAGCTTTAGAAGATGAGATTGGAACACAATTAGAAAAGGTATATGTTTATGCACATCTAAAACAAGACCAAGATACATCTAACGATAAATATACTGGTTTTGAATCTCGTGCGCATCAACTCATCATAAAAATTAGCTCAGCATGGAGTTTCTTAGTTCCAGAGATTTTGCAAATTGATGAAGAGAAATTAGAATCTTTTATTAAGAGTAACGATGATTTAAAACGTTATGCATTTGACTTGAAATTAATTAATGAAAAACGTCCGCATATTTTAGATGCTGATAAAGAAAAATTATTAACCCAAGCGCAAGATGCATTATCAACTCCAGAAAATGTCTATGGTATGTTTAGTAACGCTGATTTAGAGTTTAAAGATGCAGTAGATAAAGATGGGAAAAAACATCCTTTAACACAAGGTACATTTATTAAATATTTAGAATCAGATGATCGTAAATTACGTCAGTCAGCTTACAACAACTTATATGAGGCGTATGGTGCATATAACAATACATTAGGTTCAACTTTAGCTGGTGAAGTTAAGAAAAATATTTTCAATGCGCGTGCGCATAACTATAAAACGGCACGTGAACGCGCTTTAAGTAATAATCATATTCCTGAAGAAGTATATGATAATTTAGTTGCAACAGTTCACAAATATCTTCCATTGTTGCATAAATACACTCAATTGAGAAAAGAACTTTTAGGTATTGATGATTTGAAAATGTATGACATCTATACTCCATTAGTTAAAGATGTTAAATTTGAAATGCCATATGACGAAGCTAAAGAATGGATGCTAAAAGCCCTAGAACCAATGGGAAAAGAATATTTAGATGTAGTGAAAGAAGGTTTAAATCATCGTTGGGTAGATGTTTATGAGAATAAAGGAAAACGCTCAGGTGGTTATTCTTCAGGCGCACATTTAACTAATCCATTTATTTTATTAAATTGGTCTGATACTATCTCTGATTTATATACACTTGTTCATGAATTTGGACATTCTGCACATAGTTACTTTAGTCGTAAAAATCAACCATCAAACTCTAGTGATTATTCTATCTTTGTAGCTGAAGTTGCTTCAACATGTAATGAAGCTCTACTAAGTGATTATATGGATAAACATTTAGATGATGATCGACGTTTATTATTACTAAACCAAGAACTTGAGCGTTTCAGAGCAACATTATTCCGTCAAACTATGTTTGCTGAATTTGAACACAAAATTCATCAAATTGAGGAAGCGGGAGAACCATTAACTTCAACTCGTATGAATGAAGAGTATGCTAAATTAAATAGACTATACTTCGGTGATGTAGTAGAAACAGATGATCATATTAGTAAAGAGTGGTCTCGTATTCCACACTTCTATATGAATTATTATGTATATCAATATGCAACTGGATACAGTGCAGCTCAAAGTTTAAGTCATCAAATTTTAACAGAAGGACAGCCTGCTGTTGAAAGATATATAAATGAATTCTTGAAAAAAGGTAGTTCTAATTACCCAATTGAAATTCTTAAGAATGCGGGTGTAGATATGACTACACCAGAACCTATAGAGCAAGCGTGTGAAGTTTTTGAACAAAAATTAAAAGCATTTGAAAAATTAATGAAGCACTAAAAAGAGTGTATTCGTTTTCAATGTGTCTAATTTGTGACATTTAGGGTGGAAATGTAGTTTAATATTGAAACGACGTTTTGAGCGTGTTATATTATATACATGAAATTAATCACATAACAAACATACCCCTTTGTTTGAAGTGAAAAATTTCTCCCATCCCCTTTGTTTAGCGTCGTGTAATCAGACACGGCGTTTTTTTTATGCTTAATTATTAAATCAAGTTAATATAAAAAGAGCGATACACTTCATATAAGTGATCGCTCTTTGTTATTTCTTAGGCATTTTAGATTGCCAAAATTCGCCGTCAGGATAATTTAGTTTTTCAACTTTTTGTTGTAAAGCTAATTTTTTCAATTCTTTTACGAGTAATTTTTCCGGCCATTCATAAATAGTAAGCAATTCTTCCATCGTTACTAATTGTTTGGATTGAATATAAGTTTCGAGATTTGGAGGTAATTCTTTTTCGATAGGGCATCCCATTAATTCATTAATAATATAAGTATAAATATGATAAGGATAAAGGCCTTCGACTTTCAAACCTTCTTCATGTACATCTTCACTAAAAAATACAAGTGAAGGCGCTTGTTCAATTTCCATTTCTCTTGCAATATGCAAATCTATTTTCAAACTTTCGGTAAGTTTATTTTTTTGTAAGTCTTCTTTGAAAACATCATAATCTAAACCAGCATTTTTAATACAATTACAAATCATTTCTTCAGTGATAATATCTTTTTTCGGTATAATTTCGTTTTGCATTAAATGAATAAAACGTTCCGCTCTTAATCTACCTTGTAATTCAGCAGCTTTATATGCTAAAGCAATATTATCAAAATCTGAAGTACTTTGAGCTTGACATTTAGTCAAGACCTTTAATGAAGGATTCAAAATATGTCTGATTCGAATATATTGATTATACTCAATTCTTAATTTAGAAATAATTGCGGATAATTTAAAACAATCTTTATTAAAAGGATCAAAGAATGAATAAATTTCTATTTTATTTACAGGTGACAGATTAGTGTTTTCACGACTCGCATTATCTACAATTTTAAGTTCTTCAGCCATGTTTAACTCACCTTCAATTATATTTAGGAATTCACCATATGGTTAGCAGTTAAACGCAATCTTTCATACAAGTATTCGCCAACTCCTGCTGGAAATTGAGCTTTATTGATTGCTTTATACATATTTTCTAACCATGCATCTCTTTCATAAGTAGTAATTCTAAATTCCATATGTCTTTTTTTTAACATTGGGTGACCATGTTCTTGAGTGTATAAATCAGGACCTCCTAGAAATTGTGTTAAGAACTGCTTTTGCTTTCTACTTGTTTCTTTAAAATCTCCAGGAAATAAATGGTTGATTCTTTGATCATTCTCTACAAGAAAGTAGAAATAATCAATCATATCATACAAAGCTTTTTCTCCTATTACATCATAAGGTGTTGTAGCCATAGTATCACCAATTTCTATTAATATATTTCTAATATAACATGAATTTTTACATTTAAAAGTAATTTGACTTTTCACAAGTTTATCTCATATCTATCCTAATTGAGCTTGATATTCAAAAAAGCGTTGAACTTTATTTTTAGGGGGCTCATGAACTAGGTCAAATTGTTTTAATAAATTTTGAAATTTTTCAAAGCCTATTTGATAATCATTGACTTCAAATTCTAGTTCATAGTCTGTTTTATCAAAGTATTGACTTTTATCTAATACTAATAGTTCATTTTGAAATTCAACTTCTAATCTTTCAGTTGTCAATGCACCTAAAACACTTAATTCGTTTTCTTCAATATCAAATTCAGTAAGAATTTTTTGAATATCGTTAGGTAATGTTGATTTGACAATTGTTTGTCCAATATGAGGCTTAATATCGATTGGATGATTATATTCTATCAAGCCAACTTTAGCTGGTACTTTTAGTGTGATTTCAAATGTGTTTTGTTTAACACGTATTCTTAAAGCAGAACGATGATCACGTAGTTTGAAACTAGATGATTCAATATAATAATTTGTTTGAGTGAATGGTGTGAGTTGTTTAAAGTAAGAATCTTTAATCGCGTTATATGTATTGAAATCAATTAATTGCTTAAATTCAATTTCATTATTAGTACTCATAATTACACCTCATTAGACAATCTTTAGTATATTATTGTAGTTCATTATGACGGACATTTGTAAAAAATTAAAGTAATAACAATACTAAAAATAAAATATATGGAGCTAAATATTTAATCGTTTAGAGCATACTTGAACTATGGTACTCTAATGTGTGTTTGAAAGTTAAATTATGTTAAACTAATAAGGAATAATAAGGAGGAACAAGCATGCGTATATATGTAAATGAAATTAAAATCAAAGATGATAGCATTTATTGCTACTCAGAAGATCCAACTGATGGATTAGATGAAGTAGGACAAATGCTTGTAGATAGTGATAATTTTAGTTTTGCTTATTTATTAGATGATGGCTCGTCGTATTCATATTTGATTTTTGTACAAGAGACGTGGTCAATGTTACATAATAATAGAGATAAAAAAGTAATTATTAACGATGAATTAGAATTAGAACATTTTCAAGATGAATTAAGTTATATCCTAGAAAATGTTGAAGGAAATAATAACTATGGTAAGGAGTTTGTTTCAGCAGTTGAAGAAACTTTCGAACTAAAGTGAAACGGAGTGGAACCATATGAATCAATGGGAGCAATTTTTAACACCATATAAACAAGCAGTCGATGAATTAAAGGTGAAATTAAAAGGCTTACGTAAGCAATATGAAGTTGGAGACAACGCCTCACCCATTGAATTTGTAACTGGTCGTGTAAAGCCTATTACAAGTATCATTGATAAAGCGAATAAAAGGGGAATTCCTTTTGATCGATTACGTGAAGAAATGTACGACATAGCTGGTTTAAGGATGATGTGTCAATTCGTTGATGATATTGATGTAGTTGTTAACATGCTTAGACAACGACAAGATTTTAAAGTTGTAGAAGAAAGAGATTATATTAACAATACAAAACAAAGTGGTTATCGTTCATATCATGTAATTATCGAGTATCCAATTGAAACATTAAGTGGTCAAAAAATGATATTAGCTGAAATTCAAATTCGAACATTAGCAATGAATTTTTGGGCTACAATCGAACATACATTAAGATATAAATATGATGGAGATTATCCTGCTGAGATACAACATCGTCTAGAAAGAGCTGCTGAAGCGGCTTACTTATTAGATGAAGAGATGTCTGAAATTAAAGAGGAAATACAAGAAGCTCAAAAATATTATACTCAAAAACGTGCAAAAAAACATGACTAATGAGGTGTCAATACATGCGTTATACGATTTTATCTAAAGGTGACTCTAAATCAAACACGCTTAAACATAAAATGATGAATCAAATGAACTCTTTTCATATGATGGAGGATACAGAAAATCCAGAAATAGTAATATCTGTCGGTGGAGATGGAACACTTTTGCAAGCTTTTCATCAGTATAGTCATATGTTATCAAATGTAGCATTCGTTGGAGTACATACTGGTCATTTAGGTTTTTACGCAGACTGGTTACCTCATGAAGTTGAAAAATTGATTGATGAAATTCATCATTCTGAATTTCAAGTGATTGAATATCCATTACTTGAAATTATTGTTAAATATAACAACACTAAGAATGAAACACGCTATCTAGCACTCAATGAAGCAACTATGAAAACTGAAAATGGATCAACATTAGTAGCAGATGTCGCAATTAGAGGTAAACATTTTGAACGATTTAGAGGGGATGGTCTATGTATTTCTACACCTTCTGGGTCGACGGCTTATAATAAAGCACTAGGTGGTGCACTGATTCATCCTTCTCTTGAAGCCATACAAATTGCTGAAATTGCATCTATTAATAATAGAGTATTTAGAACGGTAGGTTCACCATTAGTATTACCTAAGCATCATACATGTTTGATTACACCTGTAAATCATAATACAATTAGAACAACAATTGACCATGTCAGTCTAAAACATAAAAATGTGAGCGACATTCAATTTAGGGTCGCAAATGAAAAAGTTCGTTTTGCTAGGTTTAGACCATTTCCTTTTTGGAAAAGAGTTCATGATTCGTTTATTGAAAGTGAAGATGATTGATGAAATTTGTATACCATATTCATAGCGAAGAAATGCTTAAGACATTTTTACAACGTCATAATTATTCAAAGAAAACAATTAGCGCCATTAAACGTGATGGCGCTTTAATTATTAATAGGCAACCTGTGACAGTTAGATATATGTTGAAAAAAGATGATCAACTTATTGTTAAACTGCCGGAAGAAGTTCCAAGTACATATCTTCGTCCTTCAAACAAACATATTGAAATATTATATGAAGATACATATTTAATTATCGTTTCAAAACCGGTGCATTTAAATTGTGCACCTTCAAGAGAACATCCTCATGATAGTTTAATTGAGCGCGTGATGTATTATTTAAATCATTCTACAAATAAAGTACAATATGTAGTACCTCATATTGTTACAAGATTAGATCGTAATACGACGGGCATCGTTATCTTTACTAAACATGGTCATATTCATCACCTTATGTCGACATTTGAAATAGATAAGCGATATATATGTGTGTGTTACGGTAAAACTAAAGAACAATCTATGATAGAGGCACCTATTGGTAGAAACAAAGATAGTATTATTACTCGGTGTATTACGCCATCTGGTAAACATGCAAAAACTGAATATAAAACGTTGAGTAGTCATCACAGTGCAAGTTTATGTGAAGTTAAATTACATACTGGACGAACACACCAAATTAGAGTTCATTTTAAGCATATTGGTCATCCACTTATTGGGGATGACTTATATGATGGTTTTCATCCTCGGATTCAAACACAATCTTTACAGTGTTATAAAGTAAAATTTAGACATCCAATATATAATAAAGAAATCGAGATTATTTTAGACTATAAAAACTTAGAAAAAATATATCAAAGTGTAAATTAAAATTAGGAGGTACATTTGATGTCATTAAATACAGAAACAACTGACATACAACATAATAAAGTATACAATCAAAAACTACTAGATGACAGTTTAAACCGCAATGATATAGATCAATTCAGAAAAGAATTTCTAACTATACATCAATATGAACAAAGTGAATATTTTGAAAATACAACGAATCAGAATAGACAAAGAATATTCGAATTTTTATCGCCTCAAGAAGTGAGTAGATTTTTTAATCAATTAGATATTGAGGGGAAAGAATATGAAATATTATTTGATTCAATGCATGCACATTATGCAAGTGAAGTATTAGAAAATATGTCTACAGATAACGCAGTTGATATTCTAAATGAATTATCTAACTCAAAAGTTGCCAGTTTATTAGCTTTGATGGATAACAGAGTCACAGATAAAATCAAAAAGTTATTACATTATGAAGAAGATACTGCTGGCGGTATCATGACTACTGAATATATTTCATTGGATATTAGTACATCTGTAAAAGAGGCACTCATGCTAGTTAAAAGTCAAGCACCTGACGCAGAAACGATATATGTGATTTATGTCGTTGATACTGCCGGTCAACTCGTAGGTGTTCTATCTTTGAAAGATTTAATTGTAGCAAATATTGATGCTCATGTTGAAGAAGTAATGATTCGACGTGTTGTAAGTGTAAATGTAGAAGAAGATCAAGAACGTGTTGCTCAAAAAATGAAAGATTATGACTTTATTGCTATGCCTGTGATCGACTATCAACATCATTTAGTAGGGATTATCACAATAGATGATATTTTAGATGTTGTAAATGAAGAAGCAGATGAAGATTATTCACGTTTAGCGGGGGTTTCTGATACTAAGTCTACTGATCAATCAGTATTTAAGAAAGCATTGAAGAGATTACCGTGGCTTATTATTTTAACATTTTTAGGTATGATAACAGCAACGATTCTGGGTGGTTTTGAAGATACCTTGTCGCAAGTTGCATTATTAGCAGCATTTATCCCTATTATAAGTGGGATGTCAGGAAATTCAGGAACACAATCATTAGCAGTGTCTGTTCGTAATATTTCTAATGGTGATATTAAAGAAAAAAGTAAACTTAAAATAGCTTTAAAAGAAGCAGGTAGTGGGTTAATCACTGGTTTTGTATGTGCAGTGATTTTATTCTTAATTATTGTCATTATTTATCGTCAACCATTCTTGGCACTGATTGTAGGTGCAAGTTTAACTATTGCCATGACAGTAGGTACGTTAGTAGGATCAATGATTCCAATCTTAATGAATAAAATTCATATCGATCCTGCTGTCGCAAGTGGACCATTTATTACAACTATCAATGATATTGTAAGTATGTTAATTTATTTTGGACTTGCAACAACATTTATGTCATATCTAACATAGGGGGATGAAATGGAATTTTTTTCTTTGGTCATAGTCGTCGTCGCAGCATTTCTTACACCGATTATTGTTAATCGATTAAACGTCACTTTTTTACCTGTTGTCGTAGCTGAAATATTAATGGGAATTATTATAGGAAACTCATTTTTAGGACTTGTCCACAAAGATGAAATGTTAAATATTCTGTCAACATTAGGTTTTATCTTTTTAATGTTTTTAAGTGGACTAGAAATTGATTTCAGCGCATTTAAAAAAGACACAAGAAAGAGACAGGGTATTGATAAAAATGAAAAGAATTTACCAAGTCATTTACAATTAGCACTTACAGTTTTTTCATTAATAATAGTGCTTTCAATCATTTTAGCATTTGCATTTAAATGGTTAGGCTTTGTAGATGATGTATTATTAATGGTCATTATTATTTCAACTATTTCATTGGGTGTAGTTGTGCCAACACTTAAAGAAATGAATATCATGCGCACAACAATAGGACAATTTATATTATTAGTAGCAGTATTAGCAGATTTATTTACGATGGTTTTATTAACTATTTATGGTGGAATCAATGGTGAAGGCGGAGGGTCAATTTGGCTATCTGCAATTTTAATCGTGTTTACTGCAATATTTTATTTGTTAGGTTCTGTATTTAAACGGTTAAATTTTATGCAACGCTTAATGGGTGGTACAACACAAATTGGTATACGTGCCATTTTTGCATTAATCATTTTACTGGTTGCTCTTGCTGAGGGTGTTGGTGCTGAATATATATTAGGTGCTTTTTTAGCTGGTGTAGTTGTATCACTGTTAAAACCTGATGAAGAAATCATTCATACTTTAGATTCATTTGGATACGGATTCTTTATACCGATATTCTTTATTATGGTCGGTGTAGATTTAGATATACCATCTTTAATTAAAGAACCCTCTTTACTTATTATAATTCCGATACTTATATTGTCCTTTATCGTTTCTAAGTTGATTCCTGTCTTATTTATTCGAAGATGGTTTGATACTAAAACAACCATTGCATCAGCATTTTTATTAACATCAACACTTTCGCTTGTTATTGCTGCAGCAAAAATTGCTGAAGAATTAAAAGCAATTACTTCTGAAATGTCAGGAATATTAATATTAAGTGCAATTATTACATGTGTATTTGTACCTGTTGTATTTAAAAAATTATTCCCAATTCCAGATGAAGTGAACCGGAAAATTGATATTGCGTTAATTGGTAAAAATCAATTGACTATTCCAATTGTTCAAAATCTGACTTCACAGTTATATAATATAACGTTGTTTTACCGTAAAGATTTAGGTGATCAGCGTAATTTACCTGACAATGTGACTGTTATTGAAATTAGTGAATATGAAGAAAGTTTATTAGAGAGACTTGGCTTATTTAATCAAGATATTGTCGTATGTTCTGCTAATGATGATGGTTTAAATAAAATGATAGCAAAATTAGCTAAATCTCATGGTGTAAACAGAGTTATTTGTCGACTAGAAAATAGTGGTGATGATGAAGAGTTAAAAACAGATGGTATTGAAGTATTTAGTAATTTTATTAGTAATAAAATTTTCTTAAAAGGTTTAATTGAAACACCAAATATGCTAAATATTTTAAGTAACGTTGAAACTTCACTATATGAAATTGAAATGTTAAATTATAAATACGAAAATATTCTATTGCGTCATTTCCCATTTGGTGGGGACATCATATTTGTACGTATTGTTAGAAATAATGAATCCATTGTACCACATGGAGATACGCAACTTAGATATAAAGACCGTTTAATTGTAACAGGTTCTAAAGAATATGTAGATGAACTCAAATCTGAATTAGAATTTTATTATTAATCTATTTAAAAGAGAGGACAAAATAAAGGGTATCTTTGAAAAATAACATAAAAAGATACATTACTTTATGTACCTCTCTTTTTATTGAGATGATTTGAAAATTTATTATTACTTTATTAAATATTATTAACAATGGTAAAATATGTATGTTAAAAACGTTTATAATGAACGAATTAATATAAAGTAATATAAGGAGATAATTTATATGATTAATTTAGAAAATAAAACCTTTGTCATTATGGGTATCGCTAATAAACGTAGTATTGGTTTTGGCGTAGCTAAAGTATTAGACGAATTAGGTGCTCATCTCGTATTTACATATCGTAAAGAGCGCAGTAAAAAAGAATTAGAAAAATTATTAGGCCAATTAAATCAAAAAGAGCATCATTTGTATCAAATAGATGTTCAAAAAGATGAAGATGTCATTAATGGCTTTGCGAAAATTGGTGAAGAAGTTGGAACTATTGATGGCGTCTATCATTCAATTGCATTTGCTAATATGGAAGATTTACGTGGTCGTTTTTCTGAAACATCTCGTGAAGGATTCCTACTTGCACAAGATATTAGTTCATATTCATTAACCATTGTAGCTCATGAAGCGAAAAAAATTATGCCGAATGGGGGTAGTATTGTAGCTACAACTTATTTAGGCGGAGAATTTGCAATTCAAAACTATAATGTGATGGGTGTTGCAAAAGCAAGTCTTGAAGCAAATGTTAAATATTTAGCATATGATTTAGGCCCAGATAATATTCGAGTCAATGCAATTTCTGCTGGACCAATTCGTACATTAAGTGCTAAAGGTGTAGGTGGTTTGAACTTAATTCTTAAAGAAGTTGAAGAACGTGCACCGTTAAGACGTAATGTAGATCAAGAAGAAGTGGGCAGAACTGCTGCTTATTTATTAAGTGATTTTTCAAGTGGTGTGACTGGAGAAAATATCCACGTAGATAGTGGTTTCCACGCAATTAAATAAGTTTAAATTGAAAAATAGATATAAGATATATGATAAATCCAAGAGTCTGAGACAATGAGTTGTCTTAGACTTTTTTAATAAATTGACAGTTGATGACTGAATTGAAAATGCATTTGTATCAAGCTTTATTCAATTTCAATTCCAAGGCTAGAACATAGAGACTTTTAATAAGAACATCTATATTCAACGCAAATTGGAGAGGCATAGGCATTGATGATGTAGAACGACGACTTAAAAATGAATTTTATCCCTCTTCTAGCTTTATATTATTTAATGTGATATGACATAAAAAAACTGCGAATAGAATATGTTCTATCCGCAGTAAGTAATTAAAAAGCTTAATCTTTAACATCGCTATTTGCTTTATCAATGATACGTTGACGATACTTAAATACATTTCTTGCTACTGTTTTTAATACTGCATAAAGTGGAACAGCAATTAAAATAAGTGTGAATCCTCCTAAATCACCCGCTGCTAAGATAACAACAATGATTGTAAGTGGATGAATACTTAATGATTTACCCATGACGTTAGGTGTGATGACATTACCTTCAAGTTGCTGTGCAATTAATGTAACAACACAAACCCAAATAAATGTTGATGGACCATCGATAATTCCTAATATTGCAGCTGGCGCAAATGATAACCAAGGTCCTAAAAATGGGATTAAGTTTGCTACACCAGCGAATAATACAAGCAATGGAGTATAAGGTAACCCAATAAGGGTATAACCAATATAAAGAATAATACCTAAGATGAAACTAACAGTAACTTGACCTTGAATATACGATTTTAACGTATAATTTAAATCTTTAAGTAAATCAACAACAAAAACTTTACGTTCTCCTTTGAAAAATTTACCAATTGCTGGAATAAATTTTTCATGATCTTTTAACATATAAATCAAGAAGAACGGTACCATAATCAATAAGAAGATGGTTGAAATAAGAGATGTGATATAAGT
>NZ_KV827226.1:52029-67101 GCF_001836075.1 Staphylococcus sp. HMSC035D11 | reverse complement strand
ACTATCACTGATTGATTTCATTGTTGAATTAATTTTCGCTGTTACATCACTTGGTAATTTATCCATTTGATTTAATGAGAAATTAACCACTTGCTCTGCATCACGTTGTAAAGTTGGTGTTGCTTTGATTAAATTATTAACATTAGAAATAATAATAGGCGCAATGAAAGCTACTACGATAGCGATAATAGCGATTAATACGATAAAGATAGTTAAAATACTTGCCCAACGTGGGAAACCCCATTTTTCCAAAAGTGTTTGAAAAGGTAAGCAGATATAAAATAAAAATCCACTTAACAAGAATGGAAGAAACACTGAACCAATAATAGTTGCTATAGGTGTAAATACACTATGCACTTCCATAAATAACTTTATAAGTACGAACAGGATGATTAAGAAAATCCCAGTTCGAAACCATACTTTATTAAGCATAGACTTACTTCCTCCTAAAGTAATGAATTCATTAGTAATAAGTATATCTTAAATAAGAGATGTTAAAAAGGAAAAGTTGATTAACTAAAAAAGAATTATATTATAATATTTAGTTGTATAAAAATAGATGAGCTTAATTAAACAATTCCTAATTTTCTTAAAAAAGTATATAAAATCTAAAATAAAAAAGCTTATTATAAATGTTTATATCACTGTCACTAATAAATAAAATTGATACAATATGAATATATATGAAGGAGAGAAGATAACATGGGAGAATTTAAAGCTGGAAAAATTAATAAATATATTTTGAGTAGTGACATTCTAGAAAGAGATATCACATTGTCGATTTATCTTCCAGAAGATTTTACTGAATTATTTAAGTCTCAGGTGATTATTTGTTTTGATGGATTGGATTTTTTCCGATTTGGAAGGATTCAGCGTGAATATGAACGTCTAAGAAAAGAGGAACATATTGAACGTGCTATTATTGTTGGATTTCATTATGAAGATGTTGAGAAACGTAGAGAAGAGTTTCATCCTCAAGGTAGTCGTAGTCAAAAGACGATTCAGTCAGTAGTTAAAGAGCTTTTACCTTTCATTGATCAAACGTTCCCTACATATAAGGTGGGAAATTCTAGATTATTAATAGGAGATAGTTTAGCTGGAAGTATTGCCTTTCTTACTTCATTGACCTATCCTTCAATATTTAGTCAAATAACTATGTTTAGTCCGCACTCAGATCATACTGTTCTTGAAAAATTTGAGACATGTAAGCAACGTAATCGATTAACGATTTGGCATGCGATTGGTAAAGATGAAATCGATTTTAAATTACCAACGACTGGTGAGCAAGCGGATTTTTTAACTCCAAATAGAAAGCTAGCAAACCTTATTGAACAAGATGAGCGTGTCACTTACGTATACAATGAATTTAATGGTAGTCATAATTGGAAATCATGGAAACCTATGCTCGGAGATATTCTCTATTATTTTTTAAATAATAATAAATAATAGTACATATTAATAGTTTACAAATCTTTTTTGAAAGCCTTTTCAAAAAATGTTGTATCTAATAACGTATTAAATAGAATTTTGATATAATAGAAGTATGTTAAACAAAGGAGGAATTTCAATGAAGATAGGATTAGCACTTATTCCGTCACAATCATTTCAAAATGAAGTAGATGGCTATCGTAAGCGTTATGATACTGAGTATGCACGTATTATGCCACATATTACGATTAAACCTCACTTTGAACTTAAAGAAACAGAATTAGATTCATTTAAAGACGAAGTTAAACAAACATTAGATGGATTTAAACCTGTAGAGGTCCACGTGACAAAAGCTTCAAGCTTTAAACCGACAAATAATGTTATTTATTTTAAAGTAGAAAAAACAGAAGAATTAGAAAATTTATTTAATACATTTAATACCGAATCATTTTATGGTAAAGCTGAACATCCATTCGTTCCTCATTTTACGATTGCTCAAGGCTTAACGAGTCAAGAATTTGAAGATATATTTGGTCAAGTGAAGCTTGCAGGGGTAGACTATAGAGAAACCATCGATGAACTTTCATTGTTACATTACAATGAAGATGAAGATAGATGGAACATTGTTGATAGTTTTAAACTAGCATAATATGTATATAAAAAAAGAAGTCAAAACATTTTAGTTTTGACTTCTTTTTTTAAGAATATTTTTGATGCTTTCTACTTTTGATAAAATAAATGCCATAAAAAATAGCGAGTAATAGAAAAATCAAAGCTGAGACATAGAATGTATTATTTAATCCATTTGAGAATTGAGCGATAAGGCCTCCGAAAAGAGGACCAATCATTGAACCAAAGCCTTGGACGCTATTAAATACACCCCAAGTTTCTTCTTGTTCAGATGGATCGATATGTCCAGCCATAAAAGTATTCCAAGCAGGTAATAAAATGCCATACATTAAACCTATAAAGGCGGCAACTATCCAAACAACAATAATATTGTTAACTAGTGAGAGACCAAAAATAAATAGCGTAAACAATATGAATCCTACAAAAATAACGGTATACATAAAGCCAGTGCTATTTTTATCGATCATTTTAGATAAAAATAACATTGATATTGCACAACCAATACCACCAATAGCGATAGCAGCAGTATATTCAATAGTTGTTACCCCCACAACTTTTGTAGCATACGTCGGCAATATTGGAAGCAAAGCTGATATTGAAGCACCTTGCAACAAAATACCTGGGAATAAAATCATATGACGTTTCATTACCTCTACGATTTGACCTAATTGTTCTTTCACAGGTTTAGTATTATAATTTGTGAGTTTTACATCTACAAAATAATAAAGTATCCATGCAATGATAACGACAAGAGACATCGCAAATGCAAATCGCGTTGGATGTATTTTGACTAGAACATTCATAAACGCCCAACCTACAAGCAAACCTAATAACCATGAAAAGTATACATAACCCATTTGTTTGCCACGTTGACTTTCTTCCACACTAGATAACATGATTACCCATATTGGACTTACTGCAATCCCTAGCATAATTGCACTAATGATGATAATGATGGGATTAGCTGGAAAGAAAATAATTAGAAACAAGCTTAAAAAAGCTAATAAAAAACCTAAATTAAGGACGATTTTAGTCCCGAATTTCTTTAATAAAAAACCAATCACAAAGTTAGTAGCTGCATCTGAAATAAAATGAATAGATAGTGCTACTGAAGTCACAGCTACAGCAATAGAGGTTACAGTAGGTAAATAGTTAACATAACTTAATACATACATTCCTCTAGCAAATTCCATTAAAAATAAAATAACGAGCATTATTTTAAAGTTTTTACTTATGCTTTTATTGTTTGACAAAGAACTTGGCATATAATGGCACCTTTCCATAAATTTCTTGCTGTTGAGATGAATGATCGAGCATATTCAATAAATCGATACAAAGTCGATGGGTTGAATAATCTACTCTATCCTGACGCATTGTATTTATCATTAGAGTTAATTTGTTCGAATCATGTGTTAATTCAGAGACAATGTCAATTGCATCTTCAGGAGTATTAGCAATTCTACCATACCCTTTTTCTTGGAAATAATACGCATTTTCTAGTTCTTGTCCTGGAGCAGGATTTAAGAAAATCATTGGGATACTTCTTGTCAAACCTTCGGATATCGTAATCCCACCTGGTTTAGTAATCATTAATTGACTTGAAGCCATCCATTCATTCATATGTTTTGTATATCCTAAAATGAGAACGTTGTCGTAAGATTTAAATCTAGCTTCCAAATTACGTTTAAGTCCTTTACTTCTACCACAAACCATAACAACTTGAGCATGAGGACTTTTTTCTAAGATACGTTCTATCATATGTTCAAAACCTTTTGATACTCCAAAAGCACCTGCAGACATAAGAATAGTAGTTTTTTTAGGGTCTAAATGATATTTTTTTAGCCAAGCCTGTTGATCAATATCCGTTTCAAATTTATCAGAAATAGGGATACCTGTGACTTTAATTAAAGATGCCGGTACACCAACGTTTACGAAGTCTTCTTTTGTATCTTCAGTAGCCACATAATATCTATGAGAATTTGGAGTAATCCAGTTCTTTTGTAGACGATAATCCGTCATGACTGTTGCGATAGGGATACGCATGTTAAATTGTTCAGTTAATACTGACATCACGGGCGTTGGAAAAGTCATTAAAATCAAGTCAGGCTTTTCTTTTAAAAGTAGATTAATCAGTTTATTTAAACCATAGTATTTATAAAAACATTTATCTAATTCATCTGGTCGACTATAATAAAAGTTTTTATACATATTTCTAAAATATTTAAAGCTATTGATATACCATTTTTTACAAATAGACGTAAGGATGGGATGTGCTTCCATAAATAAATCATGCTCAATAACAGAAATATGAGATAGATTCATGTCATTCAATTGATTGACAATACTTTGTGTCACTTGTAAATGACCATTCCCAAATGATCCAGTGATAATCAATATCTTTTTATTTTGAGTAACCATTAATAGTCACCCTCCAATAATTTAAGTTTAATCCATCGAATGATGTATTACAGTAAAAATACACACTAGGATAAATAATATGTATTTCATTCAAGAAAGTCATAAAATTTATTTATAGTGAATTATAGCATATTAGAACAATGATTACTTTAACTTTATACCCTTATCCTAGCACTAATAAAGTGAAATGTATGGGACTTACACTAAGATAAGAAAAAATTTATAAATAATTAACTTGGAATTAATATTAATAATATAGAACATACAAAAGTTATTTGATTTTGAGTAGTTCAGAATTTACTTTTTTAGGTGAGAATAAATTTATCAACAACTTTAAAATGTGTATAATAGAGATATTGAAAAAAAGGAGCGATACATTTTGAATGCGAATGAGTTGTTCAATAAAATAAGAGTTAAACAAGTTATAGGAACTTTAGATATAGATATCACTGATATTACTACAGATTCTCGAACTGCTAGTGGAGAAAGTATCTTTGTAGCCTCTAAAGGATATACTGTAGATAGTCATAGATTTTGTCAAAATGTCATTGACCAAGGAACTAAAATTATAGTTGTAAACCGTAAGCAAGAAGTTAAAGGAGAAGTCACACAAGTTATTGTACCTGATACTTTAAGAGTAGCCAGTATATTAGCGCATACATTATTTGATTATCCAAGTCAACAACTCACTACTTTTGGCGTCACTGGTACAAATGGTAAAACTTCAATCGCGACAATGATTCACTTAATTTACAGAGGATTAGACAAAAATAGTGCGTATTTAGGTACGAATGGATTTCAAATTAATGAAGAAAAAACAAAAGGGGCAAATACTACTCCTGAAACTGTATTGCTTACTAAAAAAATTAAGCAAGCTGTAGATAGTAAAGTTGAAGCAATGACTATGGAGGTCTCAAGTCATGGATTAGCTCTAGGACGATTAAGAGGGGTAGAATTTGATGTAGCTATTTTTTCAAATTTAACCCAAGATCATTTAGACTTTCATGGCACAATGGAAGCTTATGGACATGCTAAATCATTACTATTTAGTCAATTAGGTGAAGATTTATCAAAAGAAAAATATGTGGTATTAAATAATGATGATGATTTCTCTAAATATTTAGAAACGGTAACACCATTTGAAATATTGACATATGGTATAGATAATGGAGCACAGTTTATGGCTCAAAATATCAAAGAATCTTTACAAGGTGTACAATTTGATTGTGTTACTCCATTTGGCACGTATCATGTTTCATCACCCTATGTAGGTAAATTTAATATCTCAAATCTTATGGCAGCTATGATAGCAGTGTGGAGTAAAGGAGTCGATTTCAAAGATATCGTAGAAGTGGTAAAATCTTTAGAACCTGTTGAAGGGCGTCTAGAGGTTTTAGATCCATCACTTCCAATCGATTTAATTATTGATTATGCACATACTGCTGATGGTATGAATAAACTGATTGATGCAGTGCAACCTTTTGTTAAACAAAAGCTCATCTTTTTAGTAGGCATGGCTGGCGAACGTGATTTAACAAAAACGCCTGAAATGGGGGCTGTTGCATGTCGAGCAGACTATGTGATTTTTACACCTGACAATCCAGCAGATGACGATCCTAAAATGTTGACTGCAGAACTTGCTAAAGGTGCAACACATAATAACTATATAGAATTTGAAGATCGAGCTGAAGGTATTAAACATGCTATCGAAGTCGCGAATCCAGGTGATACAGTTGTACTTGCTTCTAAAGGTAGAGAACCTTATCAAATTATGCCAGGACACGTGAAAGTGCCACATCGTGACGATTTAATTGGTTTAGAAGCTGCGTATAAAAAGTTTGGAAAATCCAACTATGATCATTAAGCAACTTTCTGAACAAAATGAAATAATCAATGTCTATCTATATGAACACGTGCATCATTCTTATTATATGATAGCTATTCCAGATATGTTTTGGTCTGTAGAATTAAATGCACAACTCAATGAACAGGAAATAAATGAAGAGTTAATAATGCAATTATTTACATTTAAAGAAGAAAGTGAAGCATTGCGTATAGCTTCTCAGTTATCTAAGTGGATAATAAAGGATTTAAAGGAGAATAATGAATGAGTTTAAAAGAAGAAATAGAATCAAGAAAAACGTTTGCTATTATTTCACACCCGGATGCTGGTAAAACGACGCTAACTGAAAAATTATTATATTTTAGTGGTGCTATTCGTGAAGCGGGTACTGTAAAAGGAAAAAAAACAGGGAAATTTGCAACCAGTGACTGGATGAAAGTAGAACAAGAACGTGGTATTTCTGTAACCAGTTCAGTCATGCAGTTTGATTATGATGATTATAAAATTAATATTCTAGATACACCAGGACACGAAGATTTTTCTGAAGATACATACCGAACATTAATGGCGGTTGACAGTGCAGTAATGGTTATCGATTGTGCAAAAGGGATCGAACCCCAAACATTAAAATTATTTAAAGTATGTAAAATGAGAGGCATTCCTATCTTTACTTTTATCAACAAATTAGACCGTGTAGGTAAAGAGCCATTTGAACTATTAGAAGAAATAGAAGAAACGTTAAATATTGACACATACCCAATGAATTGGCCAATAGGAATGGGACAAAACTTTTTTGGTATTATTGATCGTGAGACTAAAACTATTGAACCTTTTAGAGATGAAGAGAACATATTACATTTAAATGATGAGTATGAACTTGAAGAAGAACACACCATTGGCAATGATAGTGCTTTCGAACAAGCGATTGAAGAATTTATGTTAGTTGAAGAAGCTGGCGAAAAATTTGACAATGGAGCATTATTAAATGGCGATTTAACTCCTGTATTTTTTGGCTCAGCATTGGCTAATTTCGGGGTTCAGAATTTCTTGAATGCATATGTAGATTATGCGCCTATGCCTAATGCTCGTCAGACGAATGAAGAAGTTGAAGTTAGCCCGTTTGATGACGAGTTCTCGGGTTTTATATTTAAAATTCAAGCGAATATGGATCCAAAACATAGAGATAGAATTGCTTTTATGAGAGTAGTCAGTGGCGCGTTTGAAAGAGGTATGGATGTGACCTTGCAACGTACCAATAAAAAACAAAAAATCACACGCTCTACCTCTTTTATGGCAGATGATAAAGAAACCGTCAATCACGCTGTAGCTGGAGATATTATTGGATTATACGATACAGGTAACTACCAAATTGGTGATACATTAGTTGGAGGTAAACAAAAATTTAACTTCCAAGATTTACCACAATTTACACCTGAAATTTTCATGAAAGTCTCTGCTAAAAATGTTATGAAACAAAAACATTTCCATAAGGGAATTGAACAGCTTGTGCAAGAAGGTGCGATTCAATATTATAAAACACTTCATACGAATCAAATTATTCTCGGTGCAGTGGGTCAATTACAATTTGAAGTATTCGAGCACAGAATGAAAAATGAATACAATGTAGATGTCGTCATGGAACCTGTAGGTAGAAAAATTGCACGTTGGATTGAAAATGAAGAGGATATTCAAGATAAGATGAACACGTCACGTTCTATTTTAGTGAAAGACAGATATGATAAGTTTGTTTTCTTATTTGAAAATGAATTTGCTACACGTTGGTTTGAAGAAAAATTCCCAGATATTAAACTATATAGTTTATTATAAAAAATGACAATATAAGGTTTAATTTAAAATAATAATAATGAGATACAATATTTTTAGCTTTAACATTGTTTATATATACCAAATCTGGTTATAATACTCTTAACAAATAAATACCTATGACTTAATGTCAGAGGGGAGTAACTTGAGAATTTGAGGGGCTATATTACTAACATCTTAAATTCAGCATTTTATCGTCATTACGAAGTTGATACTTCCGGTAAAATGAGCAAATTTGTTAAGTGAGACCTTTGCTATGAATTAGCATAGGTCTTTTTATTTGTAAAAAATAAATAAAGGAGCTGTCTTTTCATGGATCCAAGCTTAATTTTACCTTATTTGTGGGTAATATTAGTGTTAGTATTTTTAGAAGGATTACTAGCAGCAGATAACGCGGTTGTAATGGCAGTAATGGTTAAGCATTTACCACCAGCACAGCGTAAAAAAGCATTATTCTATGGTTTACTAGGAGCATTTATTTTCCGTTTTATTGCTTTATTTTTAATTAGTATTATTGTGAATTTCTGGTTTATTCAAGCGATTGGTGCTGCATACTTAATTTTCATGTCTATTAGAAATCTTTGGAATTTCTTCCATAAGAAAGATGAAGAGGAACAAGTTGGGGATGAACATCATTATGATGAAACTGGCGCTGAAAAGAAAGTAAGTGCTGGAAAATTTTGGGCTACCGTATTTAAAGTAGAGTTTGCTGACATTGCTTTTGCAATTGATTCTATGTTAGCAGCAATGGCTATTGCAGTGACACTTCCTAAGATGGGTATTCATTTTGGCGGAATGGATTTAGGTCAATTTGGAGTCATGTTCATCGGGGGTATGATTGGTGTTATTTTAATGCGTTTTGCAGCAACATGGTTTGTTGATTTATTAAATAAATATCCAGGTTTAGAAGGTGCCGCTTTCGCAATTGTTGGCTGGGTAGGTATTAAATTAGTAGTTATCGTATTAGCTCATCCAGATATTGGCGTATTATCAGAAGATTTCCCACATAGTACGTTATGGCAAGCAATCTTCTGGACTGTAATGATTTTATTAGTTGTGATTGGATGGTTAACATCAGTACGAAAAAATAAAAAGAATGCTAAGCATTAGATATAATCGATACCTTTTGAAGTTTTTTATAAGAGACTTCAAAAGGTTTTTTCAATTAATAACTATTTGTATAATATTTTTAGAAAATATTTGACAATCGTTTGCTTATTAACACTAATGATATTAAAATTTAAGTAATATATAAATTAATTCAGATAGATATATAACCACATAAAAGTAAATCATTTTTTTAGTGATATATATTGTGATTTCAAGGTTAGGAGTGGGCATCTTTGGATAATGATAAAAAACAAGTGATACCGCGTAGTAAATATGGGCGTAAACGTCACGAATACTTTCATAATGAAGAACGTGAGGAACGTATTGAACGTGAAAGACAAAAGCGTGAACATTTAGCGGAAAAAGAACAGCATCAAGCAAAAGTAAATGAAGAACGTGTCAAAGATAATTTAAGAAAAGCTAGAATTGAGAAATTAACACAAGAAGAAATTCAACAACAACAACATTTAGCTAAGTTAAGATCAAAAAGAGATGCATCAAACACAGCTAAGAAAAATAATAGGCATCATTTAACTCTGCCTGAAGAACAACATCTTAAACAAGAAGACATACATAATGAGAAATTGAAACAGCAAAAACCAATTTCGAGTAATGGCTCAAAAAGTGAAAATGAAACGAATAAATCTATAGAACCAACTTATAGTAGATTGAATAAAAATAATGAATCTCGTCAAAAGTCTAAAAAAGAAAAAGACAATCAGCATAATGATACAATTAAAACACAATCTAAACATCCAACAATAACTGAAGAATCATACACTTCAACTAAGGATAAAGAATCAATCGATACTGAGAAAGAACAAATGTCAACTCAGCAACATTCAACTCAAGTAGAACATACTAAGAGTGAACAATCAAAGCACATATCTAATTCTGATAAGAATACGACAGAAAATATATCGGATCAACAACCTCATGAATCACATGAACAATCAGCAAATGATACACAAAATAAGATCGTTGACTTTTTAAAAGAACATTGGATTAAAATTTTAATCGCAATTGCGTTAATATTAATCTTAGTTTTAGTAAAAGCTATTTTTACTGAACCTTCTCAAGAGCAACATTCAAATCAAACACATACACAAGATAAGAAGTACACAACAACTATGAAAAACGCTAATAATACTGTCAGATCAGTGGTAACAGTAGAAAGTGACGCACCTAAGAATACTTCAGTTCAAACAACAAATTCAAAATCAGATAATGAACTTGGCTCAGGTGTCGTCTACAAAACTGTAGGCGATACTTTTTTTGTATTAACAAATACGCATATTGTTGGTGAAGCGGATAAAGTTAAGATTACATATGGAGAGAATAAAAGTATAAAAGGTGACGTTGTCGGAAAGGATAAATGGTCAGATATTGCAGTAGTGAAAGCAAAAATCAATGATAAAAATATTAAACCTATCCATATTGGAAATTCAAATAAATTAGTTTTAGGGGAATCGATATTAATTGTAGGTAATCCTCTAGGAGAAGAGTTTAGAAATACGGTATCAAAAGGGATTATTTCGGGGCTAAATCGGTTGGTTCCTGTTGATTTTGATAAAGATAATAAAAATGATGAATTGATGCAAACGTTCCAAATTGATGCTTCTGTTAATCCAGGAAATTCAGGTGGGGCTGTAGTTAATAAAGATGGAGAGCTTATTGGTATCGTTTCATTAAAAATTAATATGCCAAGTATAGAAGGAATGGGTTTTGCTATTCCCATTAATGAAGCTAAATCAATCGCTAAAGAGCTTGAGAAAAATGGGAAAGTAAATTACCCCAATACTGGAATAGCTTTAGAAAATGTAAATGATTTAAATCATTATGAACGCTCACTTTTAAAATTACCTAATGATATAAATGATGGGATTTTAGTGAAAAAATTAAAAGATGACGGTTTAGGTAAAAAATCAGGTTTAAAAATTGGTGATGTCATTGTAAAATTAGAAGGTAAAACATTAAAAGATAATTTGCAGTATAGACACATCCTGTTTAACCATCGACAAGATTTAAAAACGTTAACGGCTAAAATTTACAGAGATGGAAATATTCAAGATATAGAAATTAATTTGAAATGACATTGAGGTGACAAACTAATGTCTATTTTCAGTAAATTATTCAAAAAATCAACGCCTCAACAAGGTATTGTTTTATATTATTTAATTGCAATTGTCGTTGCATTTTTATTACTCAATTTACCTTTTGTACATAAACCTGGCGTGAAGGTGAGTCCTATAGATACATTGTTTGTAGCTGTATCTGGAATTAGTGTGACCGGTTTAACGCCAGTCAGTATTATTGATACCTATTCATCATTTGGCCAACTTATCATTTTAATTATCTTAAACATCGGTGGCATAGGCGTAATGGCGATAGGTACAGTGTTGTGGGTAGTACTTGGTAAACATATTGGTATGCGCGAACGTCAACTTATCATGCTTGATAATAATAAAGACACAATGAGTGGGACAGTTAAGCTTATTATTGAAATTGTTAAAACCATCATGACTATCGAAATTGTAGGTGCACTCTTGCTTGCATTTTATTTTTACAGAGATAATCCTGATTTAAAAAATGCTTTAATGCAAGGTTTGTTTGTATCTATTTCAGCTACTACAAATGGTGGGTTAGATATTACTGGCCAATCACTAGTTCCATATGCCAAGGATTACTTTGTACAAACTATTGTAATGTTTTTAATTATTCTTGGATCAATTGGTTTTCCAGTATTACTTGAAATCAGAGCTTATATACGAAATAGAGTAAGTCATTTTAGATTTTCTTTATTTACTAAAATTACAACAACGACTTACTTTTTCCTATTTATATCTGGATTTTTATCTATTTTAGCACTTGAGTACAATCATGCATTCAAAGGATATAATTGGCATCAATCTTTATTCTATGCATTATTTCAATCTGCAACTACACGTAGTGCTGGATTACAAACCATTGATGTGACACACTTTAGTGATGCAACAAATGTCATTATGAGTATTCTCATGTTTATTGGATCTTCTCCGAGTTCAGTAGGAGGAGGTATTCGAACAACGACATTTGCGATACTTATTTTATTTGTGATTAATTTTAATAACAATACAGAAAAATCATCGATTAAAGTATTTAATAGAGAAATTCATACCATCGATATACAGCGTTCTTTTGCTGTGTTTATAATGGCGACAGTACTTACTTTTGTAAGTATCATTATTATATTAGCAGCAGAAGCCAATAATTTATCATTCTTACAGGTATTTTTTGAAGTCATGTCTGCATTTGGAACATGTGGCTTATCACTTGGGGTGACAGATAATATTAGCAGTATTACCAAGGTCGTCTTAATGCTTCTTATGTTTATAGGACGTGTCGGTTTAATATCATTTATTATTATGATATCTGGTCGTAAAGAACCTGATAAATTTAGTTATCCAAAAGAGAGAATTCAAATTGGATAACTAAAAAAGGAAAGTGGGATACATTCATTTTGAATTCGTTATCCCACTCTTTTTTGTATGTAGATAGTTATGTTTTAAATAAAAAAAGAATATCGTTATTGAAATGAATCGTGATACCAATTAAAAAAACCTTTTCTTAGTTTTAGCAACTAAGAAAAGGTTTTTATCCATGAAAGATAAGTAATAAAATGATGGCAACAATTTGACCTAAAGACGATGTAACAATACGTCTTGTATACTGATAACTCAATGATAATATGACTTGAGCTATAAAGATAAAAATAACAATCCACCATTTATCAAGATAGATAAATAAAGAACTAGAACATAATGCAGGTATTAAAATTGATAGCCAGCGAGGTAGTCTAAATTTATTTAACTCTTTTTGTAAGACAGCACGCATGTATAACTCATGACAAGGGATGACAAATAAGATAGTAACTAACATTTGCCATTTAAAATATACACCTGTTCTTGATAACTCTTTAATTAATTCGGTATAAGTAATTTGTGACGATATAAGTGAAAATATAAGTTGTATTATCACTAATACAACACCTGTGATTACGCCCACACCAATAGAGGTTAATAGACGTTTTGATGTGATATCACGTTGATAAAATACATAACTAATGCCAGCAATTAACATTATACCAGTATATAAATACCAATATTCTTGATGTTCTCCCCACATTATAAATAAGATAAGATGAAATACAATAAAACTTGCAACAAACCAAATTAAGGGTTTAGATGTATTTTTCATTTAATATTAACCTTCTTATTCAACGATTTTATATCGTTTGTGATTAATAACTGTTTTTTCAGGTAAATCTAGTTCATTAAAATTTTCCATAATTGTCAAATCAACAATAACTGAATTATCATTAATTTTTTCAACACGGCCTCTTAAACCGTCATAAAATTCTACAATATTTCCAACTTCTGCAACAGTCATTTCGAGTCCTCCTCAAATCATAGCTAGACTATATTGTACTAAAATTTACACTACAAATAAACAAATATATACTAAAATCAGAAAATATTATATTATTTTTGAAAATAATGCCATAATTAAGTTAAATAATCGATAGTGGAAGATATATTGCATTATTAAATTTTAAAAGAAAGAGAAAGGTGAGAGCTATGAAATTTGTAAGTAATAATAATATTACTGATCCTACAATTAACTTAGCCATGGAAGAATATGTACTTAAATATTTACCTGCAGATGATAGTTACTTTTTATTTTATGTTAATGAACCCTCAATCATTGTAGGTAAAAATCAAAATACAATTGAAGAAGTTAATAAACAGTATGTAGATGAGCATCATATTCATGTTGTACGACGAATTTCTGGAGGAGGAGCTGTGTACCATGATAAAGGCAATTTGAATTTTAGTTTTGTAACGAGTGATGATGGTAACAGTTTTCATAACTTCAAGAAATTTACTGAGCCTATTGTTCAAGCTTTACAATCTATGGGTGTAGATGCAGAAATGACAGGCCGTAATGACATTCAAGTAGGCGCAGCTAAAATTTCTGGAAATGCTATGGTTAAGGTTAAAAATCGTATGTTTAGTCATGGTACATTAATGCTAAATAGTGATTTAGAAGAAGTACAAAACGCATTAAAAGTGAATCCTAAAAAAATTCAATCTAAAGGTGTGAAGTCTGTACGTAAACGCGTAGCAAATATTGAAGAATTTTTAGATGACTCTATTACAATTGATCAATTTAAGCAAATTATTTTAAAAAACATCTTTGGTGAGCATGAAGTAGAGGAATATCATTTAACGGAAGAAGACTGGAACAATATTAAGCAATTAAGCAATGAAAAATATCGCACTTGGGATTGGAATTATGGTAAAAATCCGAAATATAATTTTGAACGTGACGAGAAGTTTGAAAAAGGATTCATTCAAATTAAATTTGATGTCAAAAAAGGAAAAATTGAGCATGCTAAAATCTTTGGCGATTTCTTTGGAGAAGGAAATGTCAATGAATTAGAAGATGCTTTAGTAGGAACATTACACGATTATACTCATATAAAAGAAGTAATGGAAGACTATGACTTTTATCATTACTTTGGTGATATTGATAAAGACAGTATATTGAAGTTAATGGCGTATTAGTTTAAATATAAAAAAGGAGTCAAATTGTAGAAACATTGGCTCTTTTTTTATAAAAAAAACTCTTTACTTAAAAAGTAAAGAGTCAAATGACGGAAACGGAGGGATTCGAACCCTCGCGCCGCTCTCGCGACCTACACCCTTAGCAGGGGCGCCTCTTCAGCCAACTTGAGTACGTTTCCATATGGCTCCGCAGGTAGGATTCGAACCTACGAC
>NZ_KV827226.1:22508-51929 GCF_001836075.1 Staphylococcus sp. HMSC035D11 | reverse complement strand
GCTCTACCACTGAGCTACTGCGGAATAATATAACGTGTTCTTCAATCAATACAAATACAATTATATCAATAATCTTAAAATTTGCAAGAGATTATCTTTAAAAAATATACGGAACATTTACACTAAATTAATATAATCGTTCCGTATATTTTAAAAATAAACATACAGCTATTTATCTTCTAATAAAGAATAGTGTGAAAGTGCCTCAAAAATATTTAAAGATGTTTTTTCATAATCGATTGGCATATCTGGATTATTAGATTTCATTCTTGCTTGTTTATCAATCATATAGTAATAGAAAATAGAATTAGAATATTGATGCCATAAACTATGAAAAGATACATTTAATGTTAGTGCTTCTTGATTTGCAAAGATAATTTTACTCTTTCTGTTTTTTAATGGCTTAATATCAGAAATATAATGCATATTAATCCATATATTTTCTTCTAAACGGTCTGAATGTGTTGGGAAAAAGTAAGTTGGAAACAATGGTGTGAGAAGGATGGGAGGTTTACTAGTTATTCCAGCAATGCGTTGAGTTTCAGCTTTCTTGCTTAAGTAGTTATTGCCATAAAATCTACAAGATCGTTCAATAATTTTTTGAGTTTTAAAAGGACTTATTTCTCGTGAGGTATCGAATTTGAGGATTTCTGAGCCGTTCGGTTGTTGATGATCGTCAAATGTAGGTCTAATCACCATATCACCTTTACGTATGACATAAATCGTATTAGGAGGTTTATTGAACTGAGTCATAAGATCAGCTCCTTATTTAATTATTTATTATTAAACACGAAGAGTGATTAATAATATAAAATTATTATATAAAAAAAGTATATGTTGTCAAGTTATTATTTAAAAATAAAATTACACTAATTTATTTAGAAAAGTCTGAATATTCATTGATTTCAAAATAAAAAGCTTGTATACTATTTTTAAATTAATAGAAAGGTAGTGAATCTTATGTATTACAATACAAATGTTAAACATACCACACTAGAAGAATTTGTAACGACGGTGAATGATTTAGGTGTAGAACTTGTGATTGACGAAGCGTTACGTTTAGAAAGAAAGAAACAACTTGTAACATTAATTGATGAAGCTTTGGTTAATAGAAATGAAGATGATTTTAATCAATATACTACTGAATTAAAACATTTGGAGGCATTTCTCAATGAGTAAATCCGGTTCCAATGAATCACTATAAAAAGGTCTATTCTCTAAAATAAAGTGAATAGACCTTTTTAAATTATTTTCTTTTTGAATTTCCTTCTATTTTATTTTTAATCCATTTTAAGACATAGCCTGTAATAATTGTTCTCACAATACGTTTAATAAAGTTTTTCATAGTCACATTCTCCTTTTTAAAACTATTATTAATTTATACCCCATTTTCTTTAATTTAAAGAAGAAAGTTTAAAAACTTTCGCTTGTTTTTATCTGGGTATAAAAATATATCCATTATTATCAGCTTTAGTAGTAAAGATAATGATAATGCCATGAATAATCGAAACAATTGTTGGAATAAGTGTCCAAAAGAAGACCAAATGTAATACACCTTGTCCAACTTTATCTGCATAGAACTTGTGAATCCCAACACCACCTAAGAACAATGCACATAATACATATAATGTTTTGTTTACTCTCATATTATGGATGCCTCCTTATTTTCATATTGTAAGTAATTTATGACTAAAATCAAGAATGTCACTTATAAAAGAATCAGTTTATACTTACTATAATATTTAATTTCTTGTAAGAAGATGAGTATGATGTAGATGGAGGGATAAATATGATTAGAAAAGCGACACCAAGTGATAATAAGCAAATTGCAAAACTTTATTATTTAATATGGAAAGATATGGAACTTGACATTGTAAAGGAAATTTCTAAAAAACGTATGATTAATTTGCTTGAACTTAGTATAGTTAATGTACATTATCGTACCTATTATAAAAATATATGGGTATATGAAAAGAATAATGAAGTGGCCGGTTGTATTATCGCTTATGATGGTTCAAAAGAAATGGAGTACGAAGAACAATGGAACCAACTGCCTCTTGAAGAAGATATCAGATTAGTTGGAACACCTTTACCTATAAAAGAAGCTAAAAATGATGAGTGGTATATTGAAGCAGTGGTCACATCGCCTGATTATAGAGGACAAGGTATTGCGACACAATTGTTGGAACACTTGATCACCACAAGTTTTAATAAAAAATGGAGTTTAAATTGTGATTATAATAATGAGAAAGCACTTAAACTTTATAAACAACTAGGTTTCAAATGGGTTGAAGATATTAATTTATATGGCCATGATTATCTACATATGATATATATATAATAATAAAAAAACTAGCATTGTTAAAACACAATGCTAGTTAAAACAAATTAGATTCCACCTAAAAGTGCGCTGATATAAATACCCAAAGCGTACAAAATACCAAAGACTGTATTCGTTTTGCCAGTCGCTGCCATCGCTGGCATCATGCTTGCTGGTGTATCATTTTTATTAAAACGACGAATTGCTTTGATTGGCATTGGGAATGAGAATAATACTAACAAGTAGAATAATGAGCCGCCTGATTTGAATAAAGCAGTAAATATTACGATTAAGTAAGCTAAGATATACATTGCTGCCATAAACGTAATAGAAGCTTTTTTACCTAATAAAATAGATAAGGTTTTACGACCACTTGCTTTATCTTTAACACGGTCACGAATGTTATTAGCCATATTAATTAACCCGATTGTAATGACAATAGGTAAGCTAATCCAAACAACAAAACCATTCACATTACCTGTTTGAATAAAGAATGCAAGTAAAATGATAATCATACCCATAAATAATCCGGAGAATAATTCACCAAATGGCGTCCATGAAATAGGAATAGGTCCACCAGTATATAAATAACCAATTGCCATACATACAATACCAACTGGAATAATCCAAAATGAACTATTAACAGCTAGATATATACCAAGTAAAGCGGCAATAATATAAAAAGCAATTGCTAGATTCATGACAAGTTTTGGACTCATACCATTTCGAACAATCGCGCCACCGATGCCTACAGATGTATGATCGTCTAATCCTTTTTTAAAATCATAATATTCATTAAACATATTAGTCGCTGCTTGAATTAAAAGGCATGCGATTAACATTGCTAAGAATAGGCTGAATTTAATATGATCTTGACTGCCCAGTAAGAAAAGTTTAGCTGTCGCTGTTCCTACTAATACAGGGACAATAGACGCGGTTAAAGTATGAGGTCTCATTAAATGCCAATATTTTCTAACAGTTGAATATTGTTGATATTGATCTGCCATAATGTAATCTACCTCTTATAATATAAAGTTTTAACATATGTATTTTATAGGAATAGGTAAGAAAGGTCAATCAACGTGAAATATTTCTCTAAATTGATTAAGCAATTATGATACGATGAATAACGAAAAATGTTACAATACTTTAATGAGTAAAAAAAGATAATGAAAGAAGTGAAATGAATGGCTGCCAACCTAATGGAAGACAAAATTATGGAATCTATATATGAAAGCAATAAAAACTGGGTTTCTGTTGAAGTCGTGTTAAATAAATCTTTAACACCAAGTGAATTATTTAATTTAACTGAAAAACAAGCTGGAGATCGATTTTATTTGCGATTAAACGATAATATGTCTTCATTTTTCGGCTATCATGCAATTCAAAGATTTAAGAATAACTTTGAAAATAAACAATCTATCTTTCGGGAATGGGAAAAATTTAAAAACGATGTAGAACTAATTCATGTTAATACGCAAAAGCATCACCTTAAAATAGTAGGGGGATTCCAATTTTCAAATCATAAGTCTGATGATGAGTGGCGTGAATTTGGGATTAATCATTTTGTGGTACCTGAAGTACTTATTTCTTCAGTTAACAATCAAACCATTTTGACATATACAGTTGAAAAAGCTCAATTTGAAATGGAAAAATTAAATCAAATTATTAATTATTTTGAAAATACTCAAGTCGATACGACAGAACGAGAGACAGCTTTAGGCAATGTAACACGCATGGAAGATATTTATGTTGATGAGTGGAAAGATCTTGTAAGTCATACGATTGAACAACTTGATAAAGATCAAAAAGTAGTGCTTGCGAGACGTCGTTTAATTAAGTTTGATAAGCCAATTAGTATTCCTTATGTACTTAATCGTGCGTTAAACAATGAGAAAAATAGTTACTTATTTATTCTAGAGTCTAACCAATCTGTATTCTTCTCTCAAACACCAGAGCAATTATTAAAAGTTGAAGACGGTGTATTATCTACGAAGGCTGTAGCAGGAACCATTCCTCGAACACAAGATGCTGAAAAAGATGAAAAAAATGTTCAAGCATTTCTACAAGACAGTAAAAATCTAGGTGAACATCAATTTGTCGTTAGAAGTATTTTAAATGATATTGAACCTTATGTAGAAAATGTAGAGTACAATCAAAAACCTAATATTTTAAAAAATGATCATATGTATCATTTGTATACTGAAATAAAAGGAACATTATTGAATCATTCGTATATTAGTTTAATTGATGAGTTGCATCCTACACCTGCCTTAGGTGGTTATCCTAAGAAAGAAGCAGTTGATTATATTGAAAAAAATGAGTTTGGCACACGAGGATTATATGGGTCTCCAGTTGGATATATCGATGTAGATGATGATTGTGAATTTATTGTGGCTATTCGTTCTATGTTAATTAAACAAAATCAAACTACTTTATTTGCAGGTTGTGGTATCGTAAAAGATTCTAATGCTGAAAGTGAAGTTGAAGAAACGTCGGTGAAATTTTCACCAATGATGAATGCTTTAGGAGTAGTGAATGAGAATGAATCATAAAGAAGCTTTAACTAAACAAGTTTATACATTTGCATCAGAGTTATATGCCTATGGTGTGCGAGAAGTCGTTATTAGTCCGGGCTCACGTTCGACTCCTTTAGCGATTGCATTTGAAGCGCATCCAAATATAAAAACTTGGATACATCCTGATGAACGTAGCGCAGCTTTTTTTGCTTTAGGATTAATTAAAGGAAGCGAACGTCCAGTTGCGATTTTATGTACTTCTGGAACAGCGGCTGCTAATTACACGCCAGCTATAGCCGAAAGTCAAATCAGCCGTATACCGCTTATAGTATTAACTAGCGATCGTCCACACGAACTTAGAAGTGTAGGCGCACCACAAGCGATTAACCAAGTCAATATGTTTGCAAATTATATTAACTTCCAATTTGATATGCCTGTAGCTGATGGCAGTCAAGAAATGCTCAATACTATCAATTATCAAATGCAAATTGCAAGTCAATATTTATATGGTCCACACCGTGGTCCAATACATTTTAATTTACCATTTAGAGAACCGTTAACACCAGATCTTGAAATGACTGAGAATTTAAAATCTGAACATAAAATATTGCCTCATTATCAAAAAAATATAGATATACAAGATATAAAAAATGTATTAAAAGATAAGAAAGGTCTTATTATTGTAGGGGATATGCAGCACCAAGCAGTCGATCAAATTTTAACTTACGCTACAATTCATGATTTACCAATTCTTGCAGATCCACTTAGTCAATTACGCAAGTTTAACCATCCTAATGTTATTACAACATATGATTTATTATACCGTTCTCATTTAAATATTGATGCTGATTTTATTATACGTGTAGGTAAACCAGTTATTTCTAAAAAATTAAATCAATGGCTTACACGCACAAATGCATTTCAAATATTAGTTCAAAATAATGATAAAATTGATGTATTTCCAACACCGCCACACATCTCATATGAAATATCAGCAAATGATTTCTTCAGAAGTTTAGTGAATGAACCAACAGTAAATCGTAAGGATTGGATTGAACGTTGGCAATCTATAGAAGCACAATCTCGTAAAGCAATCACTCAACATATGTCTCAAGCGACAGATGAATCAGCATTTGTAAGTACACTGATTCAAAAACTCACTAAAGATGATGCATTATTTGTAAGTAATAGTATGCCTATTCGTGATGTAGATAATTTATTATTTGATAGTGAAGTAGAAGTGTATGCTAATCGAGGTGCAAATGGTATTGATGGCGTTATTTCTACTGCTTTAGGTATGGCAGTACATAAAAGAGTGACATTACTGATTGGAGATTTAGCTTTTTATCATGATATGAATGGATTATTAATGGCTAAATTAAACGATATTCATATTAATATTGTTATACTTAACAACGATGGTGGAGGTATATTTTCTTATTTGCCTCAAAAAACAGCAGCAGAGCAATACTTTGAACGTCTATTTGGTACACCAACTGGACTAAATTTTGAGTATACTGCCATGTTATATGATTTTTCATTTAAACGTTTGAATAATATTACCGATTTTTCTCAAGTATCATTTTCAAATATGAATTCATATATATATGAAATGATTACAAATCGTGAAGATAACTTAGAACAACATCAACTTTTATATCAGAAATTGAGTGAGATTTTAAATGTTACATTATAATTTTTATAAATCTGATCATCCAAGCAATCAATTATTAATTTTACTTCATGGTTTTATTAGTGATAGTCAAACGTATATGAATCATATAGAGGCGTTTCTTACTCAATGTAATATTTTAACTATTGATTTACCTGGACATGGCAAAGATGACTCACCTACAGATCAAACATGGGACTTTCCGTATATAATGGAACAAATAAATCGAGTTTTATCTCAATTTGAGAAATATAAATTTAGTTTATTAGGCTATTCAATGGGTGGGCGCGTAGCACTTTACTATGCAATATATGGTCAATATGAAATCAAACAATTAATATTAGAAAGTACATCGCCAGGCATTGCTGACGAAGCTTTACGTAAAGAACGACAGGCTATCGATCAAGCACGTGGACGTGTATTAGAAATAGCTGGAATTGAAGTGTTTGTAAATGATTGGGAAAAACTCCCTTTATTTCAAACACAATATCTATTAGATGATAATAAAAAACAGGCAATGCGTCGTATGCGACTTTCGCAGGATCCTAATAAATTAGCGAAAGCTTTAAGAGATTATGGGACTGGACATATGCCTAATTTATGGGGAGATATTAAGCGTATAAAAAGTGATTGCCTTATTCTAGCAGGAGAATTAGATGAAAAATTCGTTAATACTGCTAAAAAAATGGCACAAGAAATTAAAAACTATCAAATCCGTATTTTAAAAAATGTAGGTCACACAATTCATGTGGAAGATGAAGCGGAATTTGATACAATAGTATTAGGCTTTTTAAAGGAGGAGCAAAATGACTAGACAGTGGGAAACACTAAAAGAATATGATGAAATTAAATATGAATTCTTCGAAGGAATTGCAAAAGTAACAATTAACCGACCAGAAGTACGTAATGCATTTACACCTAAAACAGTAACTGAAATGATTGATGCATTTACTAGAGCACGTGATGATCAAAATGTTTCTGTTATTATCTTAACAGGTGAAGGCGATAAAGCGTTTTGTTCAGGCGGAGATCAAAAGAAACGTGGACATGGCGGTTATGTTGGTGAAGACCAAATTCCTCGTTTAAATGTATTGGATTTACAACGTTTAATTCGTGTTATTCCTAAACCAGTTATTGCAATGGTGAGAGGTTATGCAATTGGTGGAGGTAACGTATTAAATGTAGTATGTGACTTAACAATTGCTGCAGATAATGCAATCTTTGGTCAAACTGGACCTAAAGTAGGTTCATTTGATGCTGGTTATGGTTCAGGATACTTAGCTCGTATCGTAGGCCACAAAAAAGCACGTGAAATTTGGTACTTATGTCGTCAATACAATGCTCAAGAGGCATTAGAAATGGGCTTAGTTAATACTGTAGTACCTTTAGATAAAGTAGAAGATGAAACAGTAGCTTGGTGTAAAGACATTATGAAACATTCACCAACAGCATTACGTTTCTTAAAAGCTGCAATGAATGCAGATACAGATGGTTTAGCTGGTTTACAACAAATGGCTGGAGATGCTACATTACTGTATTATACTACTGATGAAGCAAAAGAAGGTCGTGACGCATTTAAAGAAAAACGCGATCCTGATTTTGGTCAATTCCCTAAATTCCCATAAATAATAGTAATAAAAAAACGCAAAATTGACTTAGTCAATTTTGCGTTTTTTTTAATTATCTAACACATTAGGATAGTGTTCTTTTAAATATAATTCTAAACGACGCATACCTTCTTTTAAGACGTTCATTTCATAAGCATAAGAAATACGAATATAGCCTTTTCCTATATCTGTGAAAGAAGAGCCTGGCACCATCGCAACATGTGCCTCTTCCAGTACATTGACACAAAAGTCAAAATCATTATTAGTGAATCGTTTAATACTTGGGAAAATATAAAATGCACCTTCAGGTTGAGCTTCAAGTTCGAATCCTAGAGATAACAATTTAGCTTTTAAATAATCACGGCGTTCAATATAAGCTTCGTTCATATATTTTGGTGCTTCTAAGCCCTCATTTAATGCAGTGATACAAGCAATTTGAGCAGGGACATTAGCACAAATACAGTTATATGCATGCATGAAAGTTAATTTTTCAATTAAATATTCAGGACCGATTAAAAAACCGATACGGATGCCTGTCGCTGAATGTGATTTACTTAAGCCACCAATGAGTAATAGTTGGTCACGTATCTCTTCATATTCTGCGAAAGAAGTATGTGTTCCTGTAAACGTATTTTCAGCATATATTTCATCACTGATAATAAATATTTCTTTAGTTTTTAAATAATGTACAAGGGCTTCAACTTCTGAGCGCTCTAATATAACACCAGTTGGATTAGTAGGGTAATTTAATAAAATTGCTTTAGTTTGATTAGTAAAGTAAGTTTCAATTAGCTCAGGTGTTACCTTAAAGTCAGAATGTGTGGTATCAATATAAATAGGTTTACCACCTAAAGTTTCAACTAATGGAATATATCCGGCATAAATAGGACCAGGGATTAAAATTTCATCTCCAGGTTCGATTATACTTCTTAGCGATGTATCTAACGCTTCACTTGCACCGTTTGTAACAATAATTTCTTCTTCGCTATAAAAAAATCCATATCTACGTTTAAAATATTGACTAATCGCTTGACGCGTTTCAGTAAGACCTTTGTTATGTGAATAACTTGTTTTATCTTCACTTATTGCATTAATATATGCTTGCTTAACCACATCAGGCATTGGAAAATCAGGTTGGCCAATAGTTAAATTAACACAGTCGTCAATATTTTTTATTCGACTTGAAAACTGTCGGATACTTGGCGCTCTTAAAAACTTAGAATTTGAATTTAAAGTTAATTTCATATTTACACCTCTAAATATAATCATTCAAAGTATTATGACCTCATTACTTTGAAATAGAATATAATTATCATATCATATTTTTATTTATAATATTTAATTAATAAAATCTCATTTTCTCTCAATTTAAATAGAAAAATTAGAAATCGTGTATAATGAATAGATAATATCATATTATTAAAATGAATTTAGTCAATTTATTGAATAGTATTGTCTAATTATAAAATTAACTTTATAATATAAACAATTACTAGAGTGGAGTAGAACAGCTATGTATAATCAACTAGAAAAACTTATTACCCTAACAAACAATGATCTTAATTTAGTAAATAGACGCTTTGGCCAACGGACTGATATAACAAATGACCAACTGGAATTATTAAGAATTCTTTATAACTATGATCGATTATCACAATATGATTTAACAATGAAGATTAGTAGAGAGCAGTCCATTGTATCTCGTTGGATAAAGAAATTAGTTCATAAAGGTTATATTACAAGTCAACAGTCAAACGAAGATTTACGTTGTAAGGATTTATGTTTAACAACTGAAGCTAGAGATTTAATTAAACAAATCAATATAGCAAGATGTGAATTAATCGAAGCGAGATGTCAATGTTTAACAGAAGAGGAAATCAATAATTTGAATCATCTTTTAAATAAACTTAATAGTCGTCATCTTTATATCTAACATAGCACCCATCTTATTGTTCTTTATAACATAGTACAATAAGATGGGTGTTTGTATGAAATATAAAATTTAGAGCAAAAAAGAATCTGAGACAGAAATAAGTGTCTCAGATTCTTTTACGTATGGGTAGGCGATAACTGAAGGGCAACTGAATTCAGTTTCACTCCCAAGTAGTATTATTGATTAAATACTGGTATTTCAAAATATTTACCAACTGAATTAATTTGATCGTATAAGTATTTTAAACCTTCAGCATTCACATTTGCCCAATTAATATCAGTAGCATATTGATGTGTACCAGGTTGATCAGGATTCCAACGCATTTTATAAAGTGTATTTTGACCAGATTTAATATAATCTTGAGCAATAAATTTAGCTCCATCAATAATAGCTTTAGAAATACTATTCCAGCCAGATCGTTTTGCGTAATTAATTCCATTTACAAGTGGTGCATAATCATAAGCACCAATACCATATACATTATAGTATTTAATAGGGGAATTAGAAACGACTTGATTATTAACCAAATTTGCACCTTTAGCAAGTTTAGATTGGCCATTACCCGTTTCAAGTAAGGCATGAGCAATTAAGTAAATTTCATTAACACCTGTCAATTTTGCAGCATTAGCAAATGCTTGACCTTGGTTTTCTAACATTCCCTTACCTTTAAGTAGTCGATTTAAACGATCTACAGATAATGATTGTGGACGATCTAAACGTAAAAATTGATATTTTAAAGTTGGATGTTTAGCAAGTGTTTTCGCGTTCATCGCATTTTTAATTTCACTATACGTTGCATTTGACCAACCGCTATTATTACGTTGAACTTGTGGTGGTGCACCGTAAACATTTTGTTGAATTTTAGTGACATCATCAAGTGTTCTATAGTTTTTAGATAGTTTAACTAATTGTTGTTGTAAATCGCTTTTCTTAATCCATACTGATTTACCATTACTTAATTTACCATAATACCAAGTGATACCATTTACTACTTTTCGTTTTGTAACTTGAAAAATTTGTTCATTAAATGGCTTGAGTGAGTACCCTTTAGCTGAAGTAGGGTCGTCATAGTAAAAACTATTACCATTAGTTATAACTAAATCATCGTTATAGTCTTCTACTGTATCGAAAGATGAAGCGTTAGTTAAATCTTTTAATGCAATCCAACCTGTTTGATTATTAACTGTACCGTATAAATACGTTTTACCATCAACAATTGTCGATTTAGAAGCTGTGAAAGTTTGATTAGCAATGTTGTTTTTATCTAATCGTTGTTGATTAGTGCCCCAAGCAATCGTATACAAGCCCTTATTATTTTGATTGACAGTATAAGTACCTTTCACTTTTTGTTCTTTATCTAAATTTTTAATATTTAAGTCTTTAACATTATACCAACCTAATGGGGTATTTCCAGAAGTATTAGATAATAAAACATATGTATTATCATCTAATTTTTTTTCTTTAGTTACAACATATGTTTTGTTAGCATATTGCTTTGCATGCTTACCACTTGTATCGTAAATACTTGAACGTATACCATCATTTGTTGAATTTACTTGAGCAATTTTTGAAACAGTTTGAACACTACTTGTTTTTTGACTCGTTTTTACAGTTTGAACATCGTCTGATAAAATCCAGCCCCAAACATTATTGATAACACCGTGAAGATACGTATTTGAGCCTACTTTTAAAGCATCTATAGATTTTAGAATATCTCCCTTTGAAGGAACAGTTGCTTTAATTTGAGACGAACTGCCCCAAGGTGTTTCATATATATTACTATTTCCTTTGATATTGTAATTTTTAATACCATCATTTATAGGTGTTGTAGTTTGAATATTAATTTCTGATGAAGGAATCCAACCGTGTGATTGATTACCATTAAAGTCAGAAATCAAATAAAAGTTTTTATTATTTAATGTCGCTTTTTTAGTTACACGATAAGTATTACCGTTAATAGAAGGATTTATTTTTCCTGATGAGTCGTATACTGTTGTGTAAGCACCATTATTTTTTTTAGCTACTTGTCCTAAAGTGTTATTTAATTGAGAAACATTAAGTACATTAGTTGTATCCGCTTTGTTTTGAATATCATTTAAATAATATTTACTTACCCAACCAGTTAAACCATTTACTGAACCATATACATAAGTTGATTTACCTACTTGTTGTGATGCACTCGCTTTAAATGGAGATTGATTTGATTTAGATACTGTTCCAGCAATTTGATTATAATTACCCCATGGAACCGTGTATAGTGTCGTTCCAGGTTTAATAGTATACGATTTATTTACTTTTGTTTTAGAAGAAGTAGTATTATAAATCGTTTCATTTTGTTTGACCCATCCATATAATTTTCCACTATTATAATCGGATACTAGGTAATATTTGTCTTTACCAAGCTGTGCAGATTTTGTAACTGCTAAAGTATTATGAACTTGATTCGTTGTTTTTCCCTTAGAATCATATACAGTAGTATAAAGACCGCTATTATCTGATTTAATTTGAGCTAAGCCATTATTAGATGTTACTGTTAATTTTTTATTATTTACACTTGGTTTAGTAGTAGGAGTTGAATTATTTGTAGATGTTGTACCCCATGGTGCAACTTTACCCATTTTAATTAAATATTTTTCGTTAATTAAATCATATAATTCATCATAACTATAATTATGATTACTCAAGTAGGCATGTGGATCAGCGTGATCTGTACCTCCAAGATAACGACTAATAGCATAATGAGTCCATACTGTTCCTTTAGCATCATATTCAGCACTATCTGGTTTTAATCCATAATATTGTAATTGTGTAGCAGCGTAATCTGCATAGTTATTCATTGAACGTGCAAATGAAGCATAATCATGTGTATGAACAATTTCAACATTAATAAAACGATTATTTCCATATGGTCCAGCTCCCCAAGATAAATAATCAGTAGGGGCAGTTTCAATAATACGATTTCCATCTACAAATGCATGTACAAACGCATTTGTATAATTATTTCTCATATAATTAATTTCGCCTTCAATCGTTGAATTGTCATTTGCAGTATCATGCACGACGATGCCTTCAGGTTTTCCTACTCCATTTCGATACCCATATTTAGGGAAGTAAGATGTATAATGTTCTTCAATCGAAGGAGCTTTCAAATTATTTGAGCGAATATAATTATTAATTGAAGATTTAACTTGTGGTACATATTTTGGTAGTGAAGAAGTAGTTGAATATGTACTTACTGTAGCTGGACCACCTTTTCCACCGATACCTTTATACACTGATGATGTAGAGTCAGAGACAGATGCATCATTTGATTGAGTTGAAGTTGTAGTTTTATTATTAACATTAGTATTATTTAAAGCTGCACTGTATGCACGTACTTTTAAAGTATTATGCATTGGTGAAGTTTGAGTATTATTATTTTGAAGAGTAGTATCTTCATTGTTAACTGTAGTGTTGTCTGATTTATTTGATAAATTGTTAGACGTACTGTCACTTTCAGTAGTAGAAGTAGAAGATGTTGATACTTTATTATTGTCATTATTTGTCGTTGTCGTATCATCATCTACTTTTTGTTGCTTATTATTAACGAAAGTAGTGCTTGATTGAGTTTTTGATATGCTATTGTTTTGACTATCTACGTTATTTAATGTTGTTTTAGGCTCATCTGTATTTAACTTTTGTGTATTTGAAACTTGAGCACTTTCATTATGAGTTGGTTGTGTTTCAGTAGTTACATGATTTGAATTTATTTTATTATTAGACTCTGCTGATGTAACTAATTTAGTTGAATCAGTTGAAGTAGTAGAGGTAGTAGCTACTTCATTATTATTATGTTTTGTATTATCAGATTGATAATTTGAAATTGTATCATTGTTTTTAAGTGTATCATTAGTATTAGAACGCGTTGAGTTATTTTGAGATGACGCTGATTGATTTAAGTGATCTAATTTTGCATCATATGTGTATGTATTATTAGTAGTATTTGATTTTACTAATGTAGGGTCTTGGTAAGTTTGCACCCCAGAGATATTTTGAGCTGCATTACTGACTTGATGTTTAGCTACATTGGCATTTTCAATATTTTGTTGATCATCGATTACATTATTAGCAGCCTCTTGTTTGTTTTCAGAGGCTTCAGCATGATGTGTAGTAAATGCTGCACCAAATAAAGTAAGGGCGATCATTGATGGGAATTTAAAGCTAAATTTTTTCGACATAATAGTTGCTCCTTTTTTAATTTACTTTTTTATTATAACGTCAAGAAAAGTAAGAGTAATTATTTTTAACTAATTTGTAAACTAAATTTAATTTTGTTTTTAAAAAATATCTAGCTGGTGTAAATGGAATTCAAGTATCGAAAAATATAATTTAAATTATTTTATACATTTTAATATGAACAATATTTTCTTCTTGAAAAGGAAGACCAATACTAACATAACCTAGTTTTTCATAGAACGGTTTAGCTTGTAGTTGTGCGTTTAAAATAAGTTTATGATGATGTTTTCGTTTTGCAATACTTTCAATCGTGTTCATTAATGTTTTACCGAATCCTTTATTGCGATAAGGTTTTAAAATTGCTACACGTTCTACTTTTATACCATCTTCATATGGACGAAATCGTGCACAAGCAAATGGATGATTATCGTGATATCCAATAATATGAGTAGAAGTATTTTCAAATGCATCTAATTCGTTTTCTAATGGAACCCCTTGCTCTTCTACAAAAACTGACTTTCTAATTTCAAAACAGTCAGAAAGCATAGATTGATTAATTACTTCTCTAAACATGTGACATTTACCTACTCTCTTAAATTAAATAAACTCAATCATTGTATAGAATCATTTTATATTATTTAAATATAGAAAAAAAACTCCTTTTACTAAAAAGTAAAAAGGAGTAATAAATTATAATGCTTCTTGGCGAACAATTGCGCAATATTGCCAAAAGATCCTTAATTGTGCGATGTTCCAGTTATTCATACCCATAGTGAAACCTGAAGGTCTAAAAAGATTAACGTCTGTCACCTCTAAAGCAGCTGCAATTAAATATTGCAAAGGAATACTAATGCTTTGCATTGTTTCTGTAATTCCATTTTCATCATATACCCAAGAAAAGGGTAAATCAGATTCAAATACATCTACTTTATTAAAAATTTCAGGTAAAGCAACAATGTAACAAGCTCCATTTACAATTGGATTCACTGAATTTTCACCATAGTATACTAATAATGCCTCATAGTTTTCACGATGTTCATGATTAACATAAAAGAATTCACTTCTGAATAAAGCCATGTCTTGACTATGAATAATTTGTTGTTCTAATACGTTAAACATACCGTTAATATTAGCAATTTTTTCATATGTTTTGCGTGACATTCTACGTGCTCCTCTCAAATTAATATAATTGATTTATTTCATTTTGATTGTTGAAGTCGTTTGAGTTGTCTGGATTGTTGCTATTGACTTGATTACTCGTTTGATCTTGCTGAACCATAGTACTATCAGATGGATTTTGTTCTGATTGTGATTGCGTAGAAGGGTTAGTATCATTATTTTGAATAGAGTTTTCATCTGTTGTGGTATCTTTTTGACTATTTTCTAACAGAAACGAATCAATAGGTGTTAACGGTACTAGATTGCCATAATGTTTAATGACTCTTTCATCCAATAAATCATTCTTATCTGTTATTTTAGATAGTCCTAAATCAGAACGCAATAAATTTGAATATTTTAATATGCTCTTAATGCTAGGGTGATAATAGTAGATACCATTTAAATAATCATTGTCACCTTTAAGTTGAGACTTTTTAAAGTCTATATTATCAGATAAATAAATTGAAGCTATCGATTTAATTTCTTCCGTTGTTAGGTTATGTTTAGCATTTTTACCTACTATTTGAACGAGTTCATCTAGTCTGTCATATGAATCTAAATTTTTTGCTTTCTGAAATAAAATTTTGATTAAATCCATTTGTCTCTCGCCACGTTTCAAATCTGAATCGTGATGACGCGTGCGTGCTACAGCCAAAGCTTCATCACCATTTAATTTGTGATACCCTTTTTTAACTTTGATTCTTCCAGTATCATCTGTGTTAGGTTCATCTAAATCATAAGGTACATCGTAATAAATACCACCTAATTTATCTACTGCTTGAACAAAGGCATCCATATTAATTCGAACATAATAGTCGACAGGGACATTAAGTGTGGCTTCAACAGTATCCATAGTAGCAATAGGACCTCCATAGGCATGTGCGTGTGTGATTTTATCGTAATAACCTACTTTAGGAATATAACTGATTGTATCACGAGGAATACTTAATAAACGGATTTGTTGTTTATTTGGACTAAGTGTTGCTAAAATCATTGAATCAGTTCTTGAATGTTCAGTCGTTTGACCATTTTTACGTCTACCTTCATTATCGTCTATCCCAAGAAATAATATTGATATAGCGTTTTTAGAAGGGTTTATTTTGCTATTTCTTAAAGTAGAATGACGTTTTGCATCAGATTTATTATATGAAGATTGCAAAGCATTCTCAGAATGATGATATAAATTGACAATAAAAATGACAGGAACAACAATAAGTAATAATGTTAATAGCATCATAAAATATTTTAAAAAACGATTCATAATTATGTGCTCCTATACGTATTTATTAAAAAAATAAGTTAATAATTTAATCATACCATTTTAATATAAAAGAATAATAATTATTACTCCCATAGCCATAAATTGTATTACTAATTGGCTAAAATTACAACTTAATTTTAATATAAAAAGATAATGTTTAAAAACTTTTATTTACAATGAAGCAGGCTTGAAAATTTACTTTATCGGTCTAAAGAATGATGTAATAAAAAATAGTCGGAGTAAGATATATTAAAGATGATATTTTAGGGGGAATAATATATAATATAATTTATTGAAAGAATAAAAAATTAATAAAATAGTGTAGAGTTAATAATTTTTATTAAATTGTAATGAGGCAGCAAATGAAAAAAAGAATAGAAATAATAACATTAATCATAGTTTTAATCATCTTAGTAACATTATTCGTTATATTCTTAATGAAAGTATATAAAACAAATCATAAAGATACAGAATATAACAAAATTAATGATAATAAAACGTATTTACAAAAAAGAGATTATCATGTATCGAAATTGCCACATTTAAAGATAATTGAAGTCGAAGAACCACATATCAAAAATATTGATGAATATTTAAAAGCAATTCATTTTAATGGGGCAGTTACAGTTCTTGAAAATGGTAAATTAAAGTTGAATAAAGGATACGGTTATCAAAATTTTCATCATAAAACTAAAAACTCACCAAATACAATGTATTTAATTGGTTCCGCACAGAAATTTACAACTGGATTAATTCTAAAAAAATTAGAAAATGAAAATAAAGTGAATATAAATGATTCTGTCACTAAATATTTACCTTGGTTTGAAACGACAAAAAAGATAACTTTAAAAGATCTAATGTTACATAGAAGTGGGCTATATAAATTTGAAGCTTCTCCTAAAACTAAAAGTCTTGATGGTGCAGTACATGCAATACAAGCAAGGGGAATTGATGAAAAATTTTATCATAAACATTTATATAATGATGCTAATTACTTAGTGCTTGCTCAAGTAATAGAAGTAGTCACACATAAACCCTATGCTGCGAATTATTATGATGATTTAGCACAACCATTTAGTTTACAACATAGTGCTTTCTTTAATGAAAAACCATATAAAAAATATATGGCTACAGGATATAAAATGATTGACGGTAAATTAACTGCTATGAAACCAAATATATTAGCTCAATATTATGGAGCGGGTAATTTATATATGACAACATATGATATGGCTCATTTAGTAAATAATTTAAAAAATAATAATATTTTTAGTGAATCAGTGTCAATACCACTGACTCAGCAATTAGGAACAACAGCATATCCTGAATCTTATCGTTACGGATTTTATGTTACACCGCAATATAACAGAATTAATGGTGTATTCTATGGACAAATATTTACCGTCTATTTCAATCAACATTATGTCATCGTACTTGCTTCAAATATAGGTGATAATTCTAAAGTAACAAATGAAAATCGAATCTCATATATTTATCATAAAATACTAAATCAACAATCTCAACAATCTTATTATCAATAAGAGTAAAATTAAATATTAAAAGGTCGGAACATTAATTGTTTCGACCTTTAATTTTTTAAAGTATTTAAAAATATTGTTTTATAATGTTCATTTATACTTGATACGACTACAGAACAATTAGGATAGGAAGATTCAAAATCAACTACAGTAGCACCACGAGTCAGTGACCCTTGTAATTCAATTTGCACATCTGCTTCTTTAATTTCATAACTCTTAGGATCAAGTAAATAAAGAATCGTAAATGCATCATATAGTTTTATTCCTTCTTTAAAATCTTCACCGCGATAGTGTTGGAAAATATGATACAACATTTGTGTTGTGTTGTTTTTATCTTTAAGAGTGTCTAAATAAGAATGAGTAAATAATGATTGACGCGCTAAATCTAAGCCAATCATCGTTAAAGGTAAACCAGCATTAAAAACGATATGAGCTGCTTCAGGATCACAATAAATATTAAATTCAGCTAGGGGAGTAACATTACCTCTTCCAGTACTACCACCCATCATAATAATTTCTTTAACATGGTTTTTGCATTCAGGATACGTATTAAAAAGTAGAGCTATATTTGTTAAAGGGCCTAAAGTTACAAGAGTAATAGGTTCATTAGAATGACTTAATATCTCATTCATAGCTTCTACAGCATGAGAAGACGCTAAATCTGAAGTAGAAATTGTAGGGAATTGATAGCCATCCATACCACTTTCTCCATGAATATGACTAGCATCTTGTATTTCACTTATTAATGGTTGAGAAGCTCCTCTATGAATAGGGACCTCACTGTTGAAAAAGGCTTTTAATTTTAAAGCATTCGCTGTGGTTTTCTCAACACCTACATTTCCATTTACAGTAGAAATCATTTTGACATCAAATTTTGTATGAGATAATGCAAGAGCGATTGCTGCTGCATCATCTATACCTGGATCAGTATCAATAATAATAGGTAATGACATGAATACACCTCCAAAGATTTTTACTTTTTCTTATATCTATCATACACAAAGAAGTAATTAATATAAACAAAACAAAAAGCCTGTACAAGTTAAAAAACTCGTACAGGCTTTTTAAGAAAGGTAGAAATTGAATTATAAGTGACTAGAATGTCCACCTTGCATAACCCAATAAGTACCAATAACTGTGATTAAAGTAATAATAATCGCAAAGATAACTTTGGCAGATTGTAAACGTCCATCTTTACCTTCAGTTAAGTGCATGAACATTAATAATTGTAATGCAGCTTGGATGAAAGCAAAACCAAAGATAATTGTTGTTTTAGCATGGAATGTCATGTTTGTGTATAGAGTTACAAAAACTGCTAATAACGTTAAAACGATTGAAGCAATAAAGCCAACTGTATGTTTTACGATTGTGTTCATCCGCTATACACCATCCCTATCATATATACGGCAGTAAAGATGAAGATCCATACAACATCTAAGAAGTGCCAGTATAAACTTACTATAAATAATTTTGGAGCATTAAATTTATTTAATCCACGTGTTGCTACTTGGATTAATAAACAAATAATCCAACCGATACCTAATGAAACATGGGCACCATGTGTACCTAATAGGATGAAGAAACTTGACCAGTAAGAGCCTACTTTAGGTGTTACACCTTCAGAAGCATAATGTGCAAATTCATAAATTTCGAATCCGACAAATACTAAGCCAAGGATTACTGTTAAAATCATCCAAAACATCATTTTACCTTTTTCTTCTTTACGTAAGTAGTAAATTGAAATACCACAAGTATAAGAACTGATTAATAAGGCAAATGTCATGATTAGGACAAGTGGTAATTCAAACAATTCAGTTGTCAATTTACCACCGTAACCGCCCCCATGTTGCAACGTTAATAACGCTGCAAATAGGGTACCGAATAATGCAAATTCGGCTGTAAGGAAAATCCAGAAGCCAAGTTTATTCAATTGACCTTCATGCGTACGTGAATCAATAGTGTTTGTATCATGACTCATGACCTACAGCCTCCCTTTCTTTAATACGTGCTTCTCTTAAACGTGCTTCGTTTTCAGCAACTTCAGAAGCTGGAATATGATAACCGTGATCTTGTACGAAACTTTGATAAATCATAGTTCCGAAGATACCAGCTACACAAATTAGGAATGGAATGATAGATTCGAAGATTAAGAAGAAACCACCAACTAACATGAATATACCCATAAATACACCAGTATGTGTGTTGTTAGGCATATGAATGTCTTTGTAGTTATGATTGTCTAAGAAATGACGACCATGTTCTTTCATATCAACAAATGTATCATAGTCATTCCAATCTGGAGTGATTGCGAAGTTGTATTTAGGTGGAATAGCAGAAGCTGTTGACCACTCTAAAGTACGACCTAAACCATCCCAGTTATCTCCAGTTGCTTCACGTGGAGATTTAATGTGGCTGTAGATAATGCTTGCTACTAAGAATAGGAAGCCGACTGCCATCATTAATGCACCGATAGTTGAGATGAAGTTTAATAACCACCAACCATCAGATGGCATATATGTGTATAAACGACGTGGCATACCGTCTAAACCAAGAATGAATTGTGGTAAGAAACATACGTTAAATCCAATCATGAATAACCAGAATGCCCATTTATTTAATTTTTCATTTAATTTGTAACCCATCATTTTAGGATACCAGAAGATTAAACCAGCTAGACAGGCAAATACTACACCAGTAACCAATGTATAGTGGAAGTGAGCTACTAAGAAATAAGTGTTGTGATATTGATAGTCAGCTGATGCCATTGCTAACATTACACCAGTAACCCCACCTAATAAGAAGTTAGGGATAAAGGCTAATGAGAATAACATTGGTGACTCAAAAGTAATACGTCCTTTATATAATGTTAATAACCAGTTAAATAATTTAACTCCGGTAGGTACACCGATTAACATTGTTGAGATTGAGAAGAATGAGTTAATTAAAGCACCATTACCCATTGTGAAGAAATGGTGAACCCAAACTAAGAAACTTAAGAACGCGATACCAGCAGTTGCCCACACCATACTTTGGTGACCGAATAAACGTTTACGAGCAAATGTTGGAATAATTTCTGAATAAATACCAAATGCAGGCAAGATAACGATATAAACTTCAGGGTGCCCCCATACCCAGAAGAAGTTTGCCCATAACATTGGCATACCGCCATCTGCTACTGTAAAGAAATGAGTTCCGAATACTCTATCAGCTGTCATTAAAGCAAGAACAACTGTGAATACTGGGAATGCTAAAATTACGATTAATGTCGTAATAAAAGTAGTTACAGTAAACATAGGCATTTGCATAAACTTCATAGTAGGTGTTTTACATCTAAGTATTGTTACAAAGAAGTTAATACCTGTCATTAAAGTACCGATACCTGAAATTTGAATTGCTACTAAGTAGTAGTTAACTCCTGGACCAGGACTAAATTCTCCTGCTAGTGGAGCATAGTTTGTCCAACCAGCTGCTGGTGATCCACCTACGATAAATGATAGGTTAAATAAAATCATACCAACAAAGAATAACCAGAAGCTGATGTTGTTCATTACAGGGAATGCCACATCACGAGCCCCAATTTGTAAAGGAACAACAACGTTCCATAAACCGAAAACGAATGGCATAGCCATAAAGATAATCATGATAACGCCGTGCGTACTAAAAATTTCGTTATAGTGATTTGATTCCAAGAAAGTATTATCCGGAATAGTTAATTGAGTACGAAGTAATAACGCATCAATACCACCACGAACGAACATTAATACTGCACAAATTAAGTACATTAAACCGATTTTTTTATGGTCTACGGATGTGAACCATTCTTTGTATAGATATTTCCATAATTTGAAATAAGTAATTACTGCGATTAAACCGATAACTAAGAATGGGGCACCAATTTGTGCCATAGTAATCATCCAGTTACCTTTAACGAGTAATTCATCCCATGGAAAATTCATTAATGTTCACCTCCATGATCATTATCTGCTTTAGACGCATTCTCGTCTTTAGCTCCTTTATTGATTTTTTCCATTTCCTTAGCGTTGTGAGTTTCTTCATCTTTGAACTCACTATCGTAAGGGTCATCGTTGCCTAAAATCATTGGCTTCATACCATGACGAGGATAGTTGACATTTGTAACTGTTACCTTACGAGCTGGTTTTTGAGGTTTATCTGTTACATCTTTGTAAAGATCTTTTTCAGCAACGAAGTTAGGATCTTTTTGAGTATAGTTGTAACGTTTATATGCATAGAAGATATACTCTGGATCAGCTGCAGGATCGACAAATGCCATGTGAGTACCACTAAATGTTAATTCTTTATTTGGAGTACTTGGTAAGATTTGTTTATCAAACTCATCTTGGCTAATAGTTTTCTTACTTTTAGCATCTTTAACCCAAGCATCGAAATCTTTTTGGTTTACAGAGTGAACTTTAAATGTTTGGCGAGAGAAACCTTCACCATTGAAGTTAGAGTTACGTCCTCTGAATGTACCAGTTTGATCGGCTGTTAAAGTCCAATTCATTGTCATGCCAGTCATGGCATATTTTTGACCACCTAATTGAGGAATCCAGAAACTAGTCATTGTATCCATAGATTGTAATTTAAATACAACTGGACGGTTTTTAGGAATAGTTAATGTATTCACTGTTTCAACCTTTTGTTCTGGATAAGCAAAGAACCATTTATATCCGGCACTAACTGCATAGACAACTAATGGGTCTTCTTTACTTTCAGGTGGTTTCTCGTAATCGTATAATGTTTTAACTGTTGGAATAGCTAAAGCAATTACGATTAAGATTGGTACCACAAACCAAATTGTTTCAATTAAAGAATTGTGGTGCATCTTACCAGATTCGTCATTTTTATTGTAACTATACTTGAAAATAAAAACAGCGAACATAGTAAGTACAACAGCAACAATAACAAGCATGAAGATGATTGAGTAAATAATCAAGAACTTCTGACTACTTGCTACTGGCCCTTTTGCATTAAACACTTCTATGTTTGAACAACCACTAAGTAAAATTAGTGTGCCAAACATAAGAAGCAACGACTTAAATTTTGACACTTTTTTGACCTCCTAATACTACAAATGTAGGGCTTACCATTAATTTTAGTTTATTACGCGATATTTACAAGACCTTATTAGAAAAAAATTACAATAATAAATAGGAAAAAACTAGTAACAATAGGAATGACGGGGAATGTAAGGTTTGTTAAAATTATGTGTCTATTCTGTGAAAAATGTCAAAAATAGAAAATTGTTCGTTACATTTGAGAAACATTATCAATTCTAGCGTTTACAATAAAAATTAAATAAAAAAGACGAGATATTCATCTCGTCTTTTTCAGAAAATTGACACATTTATTTAACTTTTATGTAACGTGTTGATGATTCTTCGGCTCCCTCTGAGTCGATGACATTATATCTTACTTTATATGTACCTACTTTTGACGTATCTACGTGACCATCAACTGTAATTTTATGTGTTAAATCACCATCTTCTTTATCATAGGCACTAATTCCATTTAATACATTATAATCTTGACCTTTTTCAATAACAATATCGTTTACTCCTTTAAGCTGTGGAGTATGATTTGAAGTAGCTTCTGCACTTAAATTTGGAGTCACAAGAGTAGCGGAGACACCGAGAGCTGAAAGAGATTGTATGAGTTTATTCATTACGTTAACCTCCGAATGTAATAAGTCATTTGAATAATTTAACTATACTTTAATTTCTGATTTTTAACATCATACTATAGTCTTAATATAGCTTATTCAAGATTAAATTTAAATGAACTTAAGATAAATAAATATTAAATTTATGTAAAATGAAAGTTCTGTGAATTTAAAAAAATCTATATTACATTATAATAAGTATTGTACTAAAATATATTTGTAGTAAATAAATATATTTTACACATATAATTTTAAGTAGGAGTGGATTTGAATGTTAACAGAACAAGAAAAAGGAATTGTAAAAGAAACTGTTCCAGTATTACAAGAAAGAGGAACAGAGATCACTTCTTATTTTTACAATAGAATGTTCCAACAACATCCAGAGTTAAAAAATATGTTTAACCAAACTAATCAACAAAAAGGATTCCAATCTACTGCTTTAGCTCAAAGTGTATTAGCAGCTGCAGTTAATATTGAGCATTTAGAAAATATTTTGCCAGTTGTTAAAGAAATTGCATATAAACATTGTGCGTTGCAAGTACCACCAGCTGGATATGATATCGTAGGAGAAAACTTAATTGAAGCAATTAAAGCTGTTTTAGGATTAGAAGATAGTCATCCTATTATTCAAACTTGGAAAAAAGCATATCAAGAAATTGCTGATGTATTTATTCAAGTTGAAAAAGATATTTATAGTAAAATGTTATGGGAAGGTTTCCAACCATTTAAAATAGAAAAAATTGAACAACTTTCATCTGATATTAAATCCTTTACTGTAGTATCAGATAAATATGATTTAAGTCAATTTACACCAGGAGAATATATTACAGTTGATGTAAGTAGTGAAAAAATGCCTTATCGTGCAAAACGTCACTATTCAATTGTTAGTGGCGATAACAATCATTTAACTTTTGCTGTCAAACGTGATGTATCTACAGACCATGAAGGTGAAGTTTCAACTATTTTACATGATGAATTAAAAGAAGGAAATGATATTAACTTATCAGCTCCAGTAGGTCCATTTGGTGTGGTTAACCAAAATCAACCACAAGTATTTATTGGTGCGGGTATTGGTGTCACACCACTTGTTTCAATGTTTGATAAAGTAGCTGAAAATGGAAATCATGCACAGTTTATTCAAGTAACTGGAGACGTTAACGATACACCATTCACTTCTCATTTAAAAGATATTTCAAAACGCTACGACAACGCGAAATATGAATTATATGATAGACAAGCTAAAGGTTATTTAACTAAAGAAACTCTTGAAAATTATGTGAATAATGATAGTGAAGTATATGTTTGTGGAAGTGCTAAATTTATTCAATCAGTGATTGAAGTATTAAAAGAAATAGGCGTAAGCCAAGAACATATTCATTATGAAACATTTGTTCCAAAATTAAGTGTTTCAGTATAAATGTAATATATTATTAAAAAAAGAGAGAGGCATAATTAATTTGAAATTATGTCTCTCTCTTTTTTAATAATAAACGTTTGAATTTAAATTATTCAATGCCTCTACGCATTTTTTCAGCTAATAATGTATTATTTAAAACCATCGTAATAGTTAAAGGACCTACACCGCCTGGTACTGGAGTAATAGCACCTGCAATTTCTTTTACTTCTTCAAATTCAACGTCACCTTTTAGTTTGCCATTTTCATCAGGAGTATTACCTACATCCACAATCACTGCGCCTTCTTTTACATCGTCTTTAGTAACTAATCCAGGTTTACCTACTGCACTGACGATAACATCTGCATGTTTTAAATGGCTATGCATATCTTTAGTACGTGAATGTAAGATTGTTACTGTCGCATTTGCTTGTAATAATAACTTAGACACGGGTTGACCTACAATGTGACTTCGGCCAATTACGACAGCATTTTTACCTTCTAAATCGATATCTGCATGTTTTAAAATTTCCATAATTCCTAATGGTGTACAAGGGACAAACGTTTGTTCATCAATGTATAATTTACCAATGTTTGATGGGTGGAAACCATCAACGTCTTTTTCTGGATTAATTGCTTCTAAAATTTTTTGTTCGCTAACTTGTTTAGGAAGAGGTACTTGGACTAAAATGCCACTTACCGAATCATCATTATTTAAACGATCTAGTTCTTTTAATACGTCTTCTTCAGAAGTATCTTCAGCTAAATGAACAATTTCAGATATCATCCCTATTTTTTCAGCAGCTTTCTTTTTAGAATTAACATAGCTTTGACTTGCACCATCATTCCCAACTAAAATAACGGATAATTTTGGTGTATATCCCTTTTCTTTTAAAATTTCAACTTGGTCTTGCAACCCTTGTCTATAATCTTTTGCAATATGTTTCCCATCTAAAATTTTTGCAACCACAAAAAATTCCTCCTTGTTTATTAAACATCTGTCTATAGATTAACTTTAAAGGTATAAAAACGTCAAATTTTAGCTAAAAAGCGTAAATTAAGTTAAGAAACATAGATAAAGTTCGATTTTTGATTGAAATTAACTCTTATACTTGGTATGCTATACGTGTAATATACAACTAATAAGATTTATATTTTAAACTTTGAAAGGGTGTACAAAGTGAAAGTAGCAGTCATTATGGGTAGTTCCTCAGACTGGAAGATTATGCAAGAAAGTTGTGCAATGTTAGAACAATTTGAAATACCATATGAAAAGAAAGTAGTGTCAGCACATCGTACGCCAAAGTTAATGTTTGATTTTGCAAGTGAAGCACGTACAAACGGTTATGACGTTATTATTGCTGGCGCTGGTGGTGCAGCACATTTACCTGGGATGGTTGCTTCAATGACAACGTTACCTGTTATCGGTGTACCTATTGAATCTAAAAGTTTAAAAGGACTAGATTCACTATTGTCTATTGTTCAAATGCCTGGTGGAATTCCTGTTGCTACAACGGCAATCGGTAAATCTGGGGCTAAAAATGCTGGTATTTTAGCAGCGAGAATTTTAAGTATTGGAAATGATTCAGTTCGTAAACATCTTGAACAATATGAACAATCTTTAGTAGATAAGGTAGGCGAAATGCAAGATGAACTTCAATAGATTAAAGTTCGGAGCAACAATTGGTATTATTGGTGGAGGACAATTAGGTAAGATGATGGCACAATCTGCCCAAAAAATGGGCTTTAATGTAGCGTGTTTAGATCCTAATCCAGATAGTCCATGTAAATCAGTAGCAGATGTTTTTATCACGGCAGAGTATGATGATGAAGAAGCCTTAAACAAATTGGGTCAACAATCAGATGTGATTACTTATGAATTTGAAAATATATCTGCTCAACAACTTAAGCAACTAACTCAACAATTTAACATTCCTCAAAGTTATCAAGCAATTGAATTATTACAAGATCGTTTAACTGAAAAACAAACATTAGAATCTGCAGGTACGAAAATTGTTCCTTATGTATCTTTAAAAGATGAAAAAGATTTGAATCAAGCAATTGAAACATTAAGTTATCCATTTATCGTAAAAACACGTTTTGGTGGATATGATGGTAAAGGACAAATTTTAGTGAAAAATGATTCCAATGTTGAAGAAGCTAAAGTACTTGTTTCAAAACATGAATGTGTGGCAGAAAAATTTTTAGATCTCGATCGAGAAGTATCTTTAACTGTAACGATTGGTAATCAAAAACAAATTGCTTATTTCCCACTACAAGAAAACGAGCATCGTAATCAAATACTATTTAAAACTATTATTCCAGCTAGATGCGATAAAGAGCAAGAAGCGAGAAAAGAAGTAAATAAAATAATCGAAAAAGTTCACTTTGTTGGTACTTTTACCGTGGAATTCTTTATTGATAAATCAAATCACTTATATGTAAATGAAATTGCACCGAGACCACATAACTCTGGACATTATACGATTGAAGCATGTGATTATTCTCAATTTGATACACATATCTTAGCAGTAACTGGTCAAGATTTACCTCAAGAGATTGAAATTTTAAAACCAGCTGTGATGATGAATTTACTAGGACGCGATTTAGACTTATTAGAAGATAAATTTGGAGATCATCCTGAATGGCATGTCCACATCTATGGAAAAACAGAACGAAAACCGGATAGAAAAATGGGGCATATGACCATTCTTACAAATAATGTTAATGAAACTGAAAATGAAATGTTGAAACAATTTAAAGGGAGAGAATAATCAATGTCATTACTTTATGAAGGTAAAGCAAAAAGAGTATTTTCAACTGAAACAGTACATCAGTTGAGAGTTGAATACAAAGATGAAGTCACAGCAGGTAACGGCGCCAAAAAGGATAAGATGCAAGGGAAAGGACGTTTAAATAATCGAATTACTTCAATTATTTTCGAATATTTAAATAAACATGGCCTTGAAAGCCATTTTATTAAACAGCTTTCTGAAACTGAGCAATTAGTTAAAGAAGTAAAGATTATACCACTAGAAGTAGTTGTAAGAAATATTGCGACAGGTTCTATTACGAAACGTTTAGGTTTTGAAAAAGGCCATGTATTTGATGAACCACTTGTAGAGTTCTTTTATAAAAATGACGATTTAAATGATCCATTGATTACTGATGATCATGTCAAATTACTTCATATTGCTAATGATGAGGAAATTAAGACATTAAAAGATATGGCTAAAAATATTAATAAAGTATTAATTCAATTAATGAATGAAATGGATTTAAGATTAGTAGATTTTAAAGTTGAATTTGGAAAAACAGAAAATGGTGATATTTTATTAGCGGATGAAATTTCACCAGATACTTGTCGTATTTGGGATAAATATTCAGATACGAATTTCGATAAAGATGTATATAGAAATGATACTGGTTCTTTAATAGATACGTATCAAACATTTTTGGATAAATTGGAGGAACTAAAATAATGAAAACAATTGAACTTCACATTACATTACAACCACAGGTATTGGATACACAAGGTCAAGCATTAAATCGTGCTGTGCATGACTTAGGTTATAAACAAGTTAATGACATTAGAGTAGGTAAAGTATTATATATGACTGTTGATGAAGCTACAGAGGAAGCAGTAAATAATATTATTACGACATTAAGCGAAAAGTTATTTGCTAATACGGTTATTGAAGAATATAGTTATAAAATTGTTGATGAAAAGGAGAATGCATAATATGAAATTTGCAGTTCTCGTTTTTCCAGGATCTAACTGTGATAGAGATATGTATAATGCGGCTATTAAAACAGGTGCAGAAGCTGAATATGTAGATTATCGTGAAACATCTTTAAAAGGTTTTGACGGGGTATTAATTCCAGGTGGTTTTTCATTTGGTGACTATTTACGTTCAGGGGCTATGGCAAGTGTCGCTCCAATTATTAGCGAAGTGAAACGTTTTGCCAGTGAAGGTAAGCCCGTTTTAGGTGTATGTAATGGATTCCAGATTTTAACTGAGATAGGACTATTACCCGGCGCCTTATTACATAATGATTCACATCTATTTATTAGCAGAAATGAAAAACTGAAAATTGTTAATAATCAAACTCCTTTTACTAATT
>NZ_KV827226.1:0-22408 GCF_001836075.1 Staphylococcus sp. HMSC035D11 | reverse complement strand
ATCAAACTCCTTTTACTAATTTATATGGAGAAAATGAAATTGTTGTTTATCCTGTAGCACATGGAGAAGGACATTATTATTGTACAGATGATATGTACAATGAATTAGTTGAAAATAATCAAATTATTTTAACATATGAAGATAACCCGAATGGGTCTCATGAACATATTGCAGGTATTGTAAATAAAGCAGGCAATGTATGTGGAATGATGCCTCATCCTGAAAGAGCACTTGAAACACTTCTTGGTACAGACAGTGGTGTTAAATTATTCGAAGCAATGGTAAATAGTTGGAGGGAACAAAATGTCTAAGTTTATCGAACCTAGTATTGAAGAAATTAAACTTGAAAAACTATATCAAGACATGGGTTTAAGTGATGAAGAATATAATAAGGTACGTGAGATTTTAGGAAGAGAGCCTAACTTTACAGAAGTAGGTATTTTCTCAGTCATGTGGAGTGAACATTGCTCTTATAAACATTCTAAACCTTTCTTAAAGCAATTCCCGACAACTGGCGAGCATGTCCTTATGGGACCAGGTGAAGGTGCTGGAGTTGTAGATATTGGTGATAATCAAGCGGTAGTTTTCAAAGTAGAATCTCACAATCATCCTTCAGCAATCGAACCTTATCAAGGTGCAGCTACTGGTGTAGGAGGTATCATCAGAGATATCGTATCGATTGGAGCAAGACCCATTAACCTACTAAATAGTTTGCGATTCGGTGAATTATCAGTAAAACAAAATCAACGTTTATTAAAAGGCGTTGTCCGTGGTATTGGTGGTTACGGTAATTGTATTGGTATACCAACTACAGCAGGAGAAATCGAATTCGATGAACGTTACGATGGAAATCCGCTTGTCAATGCAATGTGTGTAGGTGTTATCGATCACGATATGGTACAAAAAGGTACTGCTAAAGGTGAAGGAAATTCAGTCATTTATGTAGGCCTTAAAACTGGACGTGATGGTATTCATGGTGCCACATTTGCATCTGAAGAATTAACTGAAGAAAGTGAAAGTAAACGACCTTCAGTACAAATTGGTGACCCATTTGTAGGTAAAAAATTAATGGAAGCCACACTTGAAGCAATCACATTTGATGAACTTGTAGGTATCCAAGATATGGGAGCAGCAGGTCTTACCTCTTCTTCATCAGAAATGGCTGCTAAAGGCGGTAGTGGATTAGTACTGTATCTAGATCAAGTCCCAACACGTGAACCAGGAATCTCACCATATGAAATGATGTTATCTGAAACACAAGAAAGAATGTTACTTGTTGTTGAAAAAGGAACAGAACAAAAGTTCTTGGACTTATTTGATAAACATGAACTTGATAGTGCAGTAATTGGTGAAGTAACGGATACTGACCGCTTCGTTCTTAAATACGAAGATGAAGTGTATGCAGATATTCCTGTTGATGCACTAGCTGATGAAGCACCTGTCTATATTTTAGAAGGTGAAGAAAAAGAATATAATACCTCAAAAAATGATTATAGTGAGATCAATGTACAAGATGTATTTAAGAAATTATTAAAGCATCCAACAATTGCTTCGAAACATTATTTATATGAACAATACGATCAACAAGTAGGTGCTAATACCATTATTAAACCTGGACTACAATCATCTGTAGTAAGAGTTGAAGGAACAAATAAAGCCATTGCTTCAACCATTGATGGTGAAGCTCGATATGTATTTAATCAACCTTACGAAGGTGGAAAAATGGTTGTGGCAGAAGCTTATAGAAATTTAATTGCTGTAGGCGCAACACCATTAGCTATGACAGACTGTTTAAATTATGGTTCTCCAGAAAAGAAAGAAATTTACCAACAATTGATTGATTCTACAAAAGGAATGGCAGAAGCTTGTGAAGTATTAAAAACACCGGTAGTATCAGGAAACGTTTCTTTATATAACGAAACTAGAGGAACTTCTATTTTCCCTACACCAGTAGTAGGAATGGTAGGACTCATTGAAGATATTCAATATTTAAATGATTTCCATCCAGAAACAGGGCATACATTATATCTTGTAGGAGAAACAAGAAATGATTTTGGTGGAAGTCAAATTGAAAAACTTTTATATAGTAAAGTCAATCATGAGTATGAAGAAATTGATTTAGGTGATGAAGTGGCAAAAGGCGAAGCAATAAAAACATCTATTAGAAATGGAATTGCTTCTCATGTACAAACTGTAGGTAAAGGCGGTTTACTTATTACGCTTGCTAAAATAAGTGCTTATTATAATTTAGGATTAGAAGCAAAAGTAGAACTCTCTGATGCACAATTATTTAGTGAAACACAAGGACGTTATGTCGTTGCAGTCAAAGAAGGACAAACACTAGATGTAGATGGAGCTATTAAAATTGGTGAATTAACAGATGTTGATGAATTTAAAGTATCTAATACTACATCTACAATTACAGAAAAAGTCTCAGATATTAAAGCAATTTGGGAAGGAGCTATTTCAGAATGTTTAACTACAGTGGATTAAACGAAGAATGCGGTGTCTTTGGCATTTGGAATCATTCAGAAGCAGCTCAGTTAACTTATATGGGATTGCATAGTTTACAACATAGAGGGCAAGAAGGTGCAGGGATTGTAGTTTCTGATGAAGATACTCTAAAGGGTGAACGTGGTTTAGGTTTACTTACTGAAGCCATTAAAGAACCACAACTTAATAAACTAAAAGATGGCAATCATGCTATTGGACATGTTCGTTATGCGACATCAGGAAATAAAGGTATCGAAAATATCCAACCATTTTTATATCATTTCTACGATATGAGTGTCGCAATTTGTCATAATGGTAATTTAATTAATGCACAAACTTTAAGACAGTACCTTGAAAAACATGGTGCCATTTTCCACTCATCTTCTGATACTGAAGTGATTATGCATTTAATTCGTCGTAGTAAAGCTCCTACATTTGAAGAGGCGCTAAAAGAAAGTTTACGACAAATTAAAGGCGGATTTACTTTCGCAATATTGACTAAAGACGCTTTGTATGGTGCTGTTGATCCAAATGCGATTCGTCCTCTAGTAGTTGGTAAGATGCAAGATGGAACATACATTTTAGCTAGTGAAACATGTGCCATAGATGTGCTAGGAGCAGAATATGTTCAAGATATTCATGCTGGAGAGTATGTTGTCATTAATCACAATGGCATTGAAGTAAAATCATATACAAGTCACACTAACACAGCTATTTCAGCAATGGAATATATTTACTTTGCGCGTCCAGATTCAACAATTGCTGGAAAAAATGTGCATGCAGTTCGTAAAGTTTCTGGTAAAAAATTAGCTCAAGAAAGTCCGGCTCAAGCAGATATGGTTATCGGTGTTCCAAACTCATCATTATCTGCAGCTAGTGGCTATGCTGAAGAGATTCAATTACCTTATGAAATGGGGCTTGTGAAAAACCAATATGTCGCACGAACTTTTATTCAACCTACACAAGAATTACGTGAACAAGGAGTACGCGTTAAGCTATCGGCAGTGAAAGATATTGTAGAAGGTAAAGACATTATTTTAGTTGATGACTCTATTGTAAGAGGAACAACAAGTAAACGTATTGTCAAAATGCTTAAAGATGCTGGAGCAAATAAAATACATGTACGTATAGCTTCTCCAGAATTTATGTTCCCTAGTTTTTATGGAATTGATGTGTCTACTACTGCTGAATTGATTTCTGCTAGTAAATCTCCAGAAGAAATTTGTGAGTATATTGGTGCAGATTCTCTTGCATATTTAAGTGTTGAAGGTCTTATAGAATCAATTGGATTAGATTTTGATGCACCATATAGTGGATTATGTGTAGAAAGTTTTACAGGAGATTATCCAGCAGGTCTATTTGACTATGAAGAAAACTATTTAAATAATTTAAGTACACGTCAAAAAGAATATATTGATAATCATAAACATTATTTTGATAGAGAGGGAAATATACATGTCTAAAGCTTATGAACAATCAGGTGTTGATATTCATGCAGGTTATGAAGCGGTAGAAAGAATGTCTAGTCATGTTCAACGTACAATGCGTAAAGAAGTACTTGGTGGATTAGGTGGATTTGGTGCGACTTTTGATTTATCCCAGCTTAATATGAAAGCGCCAGTATTAGTCTCTGGTACAGATGGTGTAGGAACAAAATTAAAGCTTGCCATTGATAATAATAAGCATGACACGATTGGTATTGATGCAGTTGCCATGTGTGTAAATGATATTCTTACAACGGGCGCAGAACCGCTATATTTTTTAGATTATATAGCAACAAATAAAGTTGTTCCGGAAGTGATAGAGCAAATTGTAAAAGGTGTGAGTGATGGTTGTGAAGCTACTCATACTGCTCTTATTGGTGGAGAAACAGCCGAGATGGGTGAAATGTATCACGAAGGAGAATATGACTTAGCAGGTTTTGCTGTAGGGGCAGTCGAAAAAGATGAATATATTGATGGATCTGAAGTAGAAGAGGGACAAATTATCATTGGTTTAGCTTCTAATGGAATTCATTCTAATGGGTATAGTTTAGTAAGAAAGTTAATTCAAGAATCCGGAATTAATTTGAATGATTCATTTGATGGAAGTACTTATCTTGATACATTTTTAGCTCCGACTCAATTGTATGTGAAACCTATTTTAACTTTAAAAGAAAAAGTTAAAATCAAAGGCATGAATCATATTACTGGTGGCGGATTTTATGAAAATATACCTAGAGGCTTACCTAACGGGTTAGCAGCTAAAATTGATACACAATCCTTCCCAACACCAAAAGTATTTGAATGGTTACAACAACAAGCTGACATTGAAACGAGTGAAATGTATAACGTTTTTAATATGGGCATAGGCTATACTGTCATTGTAAATAAAGAAGATGTATCTAAAGCACTTGATATCTTAAAAGAACAAGATATTGCTGCATATCAAATAGGGGAAATTGTTAAAAGTAATGATGAACCGATTTATCTTGAGGGGGTATAGATATGACTAAGGTGGCTATATTTGCCTCTGGATCAGGAAGTAACTTCGAAAATATTGTATCTAAAGTTGATAAGGGGCACCTTAATAATATAGAAATTACTTCTTTATATACAGATCATCACGATGCTTATTGCATTGAGCGTGCAAAACAGTTGAAAGTGATGGTTCATATTAATGAACCTAAAGACTTTGAAAACAAAGCAGAATATGAACAAAAATTAATTCAACTTCTTCATAGTGAAGAGGTGGAGTGGATTATCTTAGCAGGTTATATGAGATTAGTGGGACCAGACTTATTAAATGCTTATGAAGGTAAAATATTGAATATTCATCCTTCATTATTACCAAAGTACAAGGGGAAAGATGCAATTGGTCAAGCATTTAATAGTGGGGATAAGGAAACAGGTTCAACAGTTCACTATGTAGATAGTGGAATGGATACGGGAGAAATAATTGAACAACGAAAATGTGATATAAAACCGGACGATACAAAAGAAGCGTTAGAAGAACGTGTGAAACAATTAGAATATGAACTTTATCCAAGTGTAATAGCTAAAGTTATTAAATAAGGAGCATAGTTAATCATGAAAAAAGCAATTATTAGTGTTTCAAATAAAAGTGGAGTCGTGGAATTTGCTAAATCATTAACGCAATTAGATTATGAATTATATTCAACGGGCGGTACAAAACGTGCTTTAGAAGAAGCTAATGTAACTGTTAAATCTGTATCAGAGTTGACGCAATTCCCTGAAATTATGGATGGTCGTGTAAAAACGTTACATCCAGCAGTACACGGTGGTATTTTAGCAGATCGTAATAAACCTGAACATTTAGAACAATTATCAGAACAACACATTGATTTAATTGATATGGTTGTGGTCAACTTATATCCTTTCCAACAAACTGTAGCTAATCCAGATGTAACTGAAGATGATGCAATTGAAAATATCGATATTGGTGGTCCAACTATGTTACGTGCTGCAGCCAAAAATTTTAAACATGTAACAACCATTGTCCATCCATCTGATTATAATGAAGTCATTCAACGAATTAAAGAACATCGACTTGATGAATCATACCGTAAGTCATTAATGATTAAAGTATTTGAACATACAAATGAATATGATCATGCAATTGTAAGTTTCTTCAAAGGAGATAGTGAAGAATTACGATATGGTGAGAATCCTCAACAATCAGCACGTTTTGTTCGTACTTCTAATAGTAAACATACTATTGCTGGTGCGAAACAATTACATGGTAAGGCATTGAGTTTTAATAATATTAAAGATGCAGATTCAGCATTAGCATTAGTGAAAAAATTTAAAGAACCAGCTGCCGTTGCAGTTAAACACATGAATCCATGTGGTGTAGGTATTGGCACTGATATTGAAACTGCATTTAAACATGCGTATGATGCAGATAATCAGTCTATCTTTGGTGGGATCATTGCACTCAATAGAACAGTTACCAAAGATTTAGCGGAAACGTTACATTCTATTTTCTTAGAAGTTGTCATTGCACCAAAATTTGATAAAGAAGCTTTAGATATTTTAACTCAAAAGAAAAATATTCGCTTATTAGAAATTGATATGACAATTGATAATCGTGAAGAAGAATTTGTTTCAGTCTCAGGTGGATATTTGGTTCAAGATAAAGATAATTACGAAGTGTCTAAAGAAGAAATGAAGGTTGTTACAGACGTTGAACCTACCGATGCTCAGTGGGAGGCAATGCTTCTAGGATGGAAAGTTATTCCATCAGTGAAAAGTAATGCAATCATTTTAAGTAATAATAAACAGACAGTTGGAATTGGTGCAGGACAAATGAATAGAGTAGGTGCAGCTAAGATTGCATTAGAGCGCGCAATTGAAATAAATGACAATGTAGTAATGATTTCTGATGGCTTCTTCCCAATGGATGATACTGTTGAACTTGCTGCAAAACATGGTATTAAAGCTATTATTCAACCAGGCGGTTCAATTAAAGACCAAGATTCGATTGATATGGCTAACAAACATGGTATTGCTATGGTTACTACTGGTATGCGTCATTTTAAACACTAATTTAAAATAATTGAGAGAATAGAGGGAGAAAAGAAATGAATGTTTTAGTTATAGGTGCAGGCGGTCGTGAACATGCATTAGTATCAAAATTACATCAGTCGCCACTTATTGAAAAACTTTATGCTATTCCTGGAAATGATGCAATGACTCATTTAGCTGAAATACACACTGAAATTGCTGAAACCGACCATAAGGCTATTTTACAATTTGTTCACCAACATCATATAGAATGGGTGATTATTGGTCCAGAACAACCATTGATAGATGGTTTATCTAATAAATTGAGAGACAATCATGTTAAAGTCTTTGGTCCTAATAAAGAAGCAGCCCAAATTGAGGGTTCTAAATCTTTTGCTAAAAGGGTAATGGAAAAATATGATATTCCAACTGCTGATTATAAAGAAATAGACAATAAAACTGAAGCACTTAATTATGTAAATGATTGCGAATTACCTATTGTAGTCAAAAAGGATGGGTTAGCTGCTGGTAAAGGCGTAATTATTGCTAATACACGAGATGAAACAATTGAAGCGGTAGAAGTGCTATATCCACAAGAAGATGGAAAAGTTGTCTTTGAACAATTTCTTGAAGGAGAAGAATTCTCATTAATGACATTCATTAATGGTGATTATGCAGTTCCTTTTGACTGTATTGCTCAAGATCATAAACGTGCCTATGATAATGACGAAGGTCCTAATACTGGTGGGATGGGCGCTTATTGTCCTGTTCCTCATATTTCAAATGACGTTTTAGAACGTACAAACAAAGATATTGCTCAACCAATTGCTAGAGCGTTAAAAGAAGAGGGTTATGACTATTTTGGTTTACTTTATATAGGTGCAATTTTAACTAAGGAAGGTCCTAAAGTTATTGAATTTAATGCACGATTTGGTGATCCAGAAGCGCAAGTATTGTTAAGTCGTCTAGAAAGTGACTTGATGGCACAAATCGTTGCTCTAGACCGTAAAGAACCTATTCGTTTTCAATGGATTAACGATTATGTGGTAGGAGTAATGCTTGCTTCGAAAGGCTATCCTGGGTCATATGATAAAGGTGCAGAGGTTTCAGGCTTTGAATTAAATAACCATTATTTCGTTAGTGGTTTGAAAAAAGAAAATGATACATTTCTTACATCCGGCGGACGAGTTGTATTAGCCATTGGAAAAGGAAAAACTATTCAACAAGCACAAAAAGATGCTTATGGAAATGTAGAAAAAATTAAGAGTGATCAACTATTTTATCGTAAAGATATTGGAAATAAAGCACTCAAATAAACTAAAAATAATAACCCATAGATGATAGGCACTGAACCCTTAAAATGGGAACTTAATAAAAACACTATGTTCTAGGCTGCTAATTCTCTGTATTTTACAGGGGATAAGTAGCCTAGTTTTTGTTGAATTCGATTATTATTATAGTTTTTAATGTATTTTTCGACAATATCTATTACAATATGATTAGAGCTATTAAGCTGATTATTGATGTAAAAAGTTTCAGACTTTAGCGAGGAATGAAAACTTTCTATCGGGGCGTTATCGGCAGGTGTTCCCTTTCGGGACATACTTCTGATAATGCCTTTTTCTTCGCATAATTGATAATAAGCATAAGATGTATAAACGCTGCCTTGATCACTATGTAATATACACCCCTCAGGTATATCGATTTGATTTAATGTATCATTAACTAAACTTTGGTCTTGTTTATCATCTATTTTATACGCCACAATTTCTCCGTTATATATGTCCATTATCGAAGATAAATACAACATAGAGTGACCAAATGGTAAATAAGTAATATCGGTTGTTAATACTTTCATGGGACAACTCGCTTTAAATTGTCTTTGTAATAAATTGTTTGTTTTATAATACGGTTTACCTATCCTTGTCGTCTTTTTAGGTCTAACTCGGCAGTTCAAATGATGCTTCTGCATAATTCTCTGTACTCTCTTATGATTAATTGGTGATGTATAACATTGATTAATCAATGCTGTAATCTTACGATAACCGTAGGTATAGTGGTTAGCTTCACATAATTCAATGACTTTTTGTGTTACAGTATCATTTTTATAGGTTTTGTTTTTCCATCGGTAATATGTTGATTTAGGTATGTTTAATACGTCTAGTATCAATTTGATTGAATAGTTTCCTTTTAATTGATCCACTAAATCTATGACTACCGTTGGTACCACTTCCTTTCCAATGCCTTGTACTTTTTTAAAATATCCAATTCTATATCTTTTCTCTTATTTTCTAATTTTAATTGTTCTACTTCTGACAGCTCTTCTAATCCTTTACCGTAGGTATATTGTTTACCAACGTGTTGTGAAAATCTATAACTTTCCCCATTTCGATACCATCGCCACCAAGTTTTCACTTGTGTTCTATTTCTAATATTTAATTCTTCCATAATTTCTTTTGTTGAAAATCCTGCTGCTTTCATTTCAACAGCTTTATACTTTGTTTCTACTGAATAAGCAACTCTTTTCATAGAAAAAACACCTCCGCATGATTCATTTTAATATGAATCATGCGGAGGTGTTTTTATATACTTCCCACTAATTGGGGTCAGTCCAGATATTCATCTATGGGTTTTTTATAATGTTAGGGTTTAATATACGAGCAAGATAAATTTACTGTATTTTTGAAACTGTTTTTATCTTTGAACTCAATTTTTACTTTAGTTTGTCTTATGTTAGATATATTACTCTAACATTTCTGAAACACGAGCATCTTCAATACCAGTGATTGGAAAATATTGAGATAAATAAAAAGCAATAATAAGTAAAGCAATTGTCATACCAACAAAAAGAATATCTTTGTATGAGAAAGGTGCTTTATAATAATAGGTACGTGGGCCATCTTTAAATCCTTTTGATTCCATAGCTACTGATAATTGATGTGCACGACGTATGTTTTGACTTAAAACTGGAATAAGTAAGTGTTTTATACGTTTAAATCCACGATAATTGGAAGCATCAATCATTTGGTAACGCATTTTTAAAGAACGTCTTAATTGGATAAATGATGTGAAAATAAGTGGTACCATACGAATAGCAGCCATAAATGCATAGGCGATTTTAGGTTTTACTTTTAAATGTTGCATTAAACTATAGAAAATCATTACAATTTGCGATGTTAATGCAATTAACACACCAAACATTGAAACAGTAATTGTTCTTAAAGATAAGTGAAGACCTCTTACAATGCTCTCAGTACTAATATGAATAATTCCCCATTCAAATAACATATGTGTACCATCACCATATAAAATCATGAATAATGATGATAGCAAGGCAAAGAGAATGGTTGCTGATAAAAATGCAGCAATGACTTTAAAAGCTGTACCATTAAAAGATAATAAAAATATAAACATTAATAAAGTAATATAAATCATGTAATCAAAATTATGCACAAAAATGATAAAAATAAATAATAAAACTCCAAGAATTAATTTCGTAATAATATTTACATCATCTACAAGTGTATGACGCTTTTTCCAACGTTCAAACATTTGATTCACCTGCCATTTCTAAAAGCTTATGATTTTCTACGACAAGTCGACGTGTTGGATAACGATGAATAATTTCAGGGTCATGCGTCACCATTACGATAGTTTGTCCTTGTTTTACACGTTCTTCAAATAGCTTAATCAATTGAAATGTATTATGACTATCAAGTCCAAATGTTGGCTCATCTAGTAAAACAATTTCAGCTTTTGAACTTAAAGCAGTTGCTACGCTTAATCGACGTTTTTGACCTGTAGATATTTCAAAAGGATGATGATGTTTAACTTTTTCTAAATGTAAAAGTTTCAAAAGATGCTCAGTTTCTTCTTTCGATTTTGCTTTATCAAGATGATTATAATGAATATTAATTTCGTCATAAACTGAATTTGTAATAAATTGAAGTTCAGGATTTTGGTATACAAGATACATATTTTGAGCAGCATCTTTAATTTTCTTCAGTAATCGCTTCTCATAAAACATTGTACCGTTGTATTTCACTAATTGCATCATAGATTCGAGTAAAGTAGTTTTACCAGCTCCATTTTTTCCAGTAATTGTAATCCATTCTCCAGGATGAATATTTAGTTCTGAAACTTCAAATAGTGTATTTTTACTACGAATTATTTGTCCGTTTTGAAATTTAAAAAGTGTATTGGAATATTGGGGAGTTAAATCTTTTCGAATAGGTGCATAATCCCAAGCATGAGGATGCCATACGCCAAATTCAGTGAGTAACGATTCACAATGTTTGAGTATGTATTCAGGTGTATTATCAGCTATAATTTCTCCATCATAGTTCATTAATATGACTCGATCTACATGATGCCAAATATGTTCCACTTTATGTTCTACAATTAATACCGTTTGATCAGTCCATAAGTGAATTAATCGTTGCCATAAGTCAGCAGTTGCTTGTACATCTAACATAGCTGTAGGTTCATCTAAAAAGAGTGTATCAGCTTTCTGTAAAATCGTTTCAACGATAGCAAGCTTTTGTTTCATACCACCACTTAAATTATTTACGAAAGTTGAATTATCCACATCTAAATCTACAGACGCAAGTGCTTTTTTAATTTGTTCATCCATGTCTTCTCTTGGCACTTTTTGATTTTCTAAGACGAAAGCTAATTCTTCGTAAACTTTTGGCATACAAAATTGTGTATCTGGGTCTTGAAAAATAACCCCCGAATTAGGATCAATGTCTAGTTCATCATATTTCATCGGTAATTCTATAAGATTAGGAACAATGCCACTAAGGACATTAAGCAATGTGCTTTTACCAGATCCTGAAGGACCTAGTAAAAGCACTTTTTCTTTATCTTTAATTTCTATATTTAGATTATCGAAAATTTTTCGATCACCATTTGGATATTTTAGACGTAAATTTTTGACTTTTAACACAATCATTTCCCCTTATAAGTTGTCGTAATCTTTTTGAGAGGCAGGACGGAATAATTTAGTTACTCCAGTTTGATCTAAGGCTTTTACAATTAAATAAGAGAGTATACCAGACAGTACAATACCACTAATAGCACGGAAAATGATGAAAAGTAGTAAGTTCCAACCCGCAACTTCGTTTAGATAGCCGTAAAAATAATCTACAGGGAAAGATACTAATGCTGTTACTAAACCAGCTAACATTGCTACCATTAAAGAACGTGATTTGTATTTAAAGATAGCAAACACAACTTCACATGCTAGACCTTGTAAAATGGCATATACTATAGTAGGAATATCAAATTTCCCCATAACAATAGTTTCACCTGCACCAGCAGCAAATTCAGCAATTAATGCAATACCTGGTTTAGGAATAATTAAGTAAGCCACAATAGCAGCCATAAACCAAATACCGTATGTAAGTTGCTCTAGATGTATACCAGCTACTTGAGCTAAATTATATGGCAACCACCATAAGTTATAAATGATTGCAAAAATAACAGCAATCAGCACCGTAACTAGAATTTCTGAAAGTTTTAAACCTTTAGACATAAAATAGTTCCTCCTAAAAAAACGCACAACCCTTCGTAGAAAAGTTGTGCGTAAGTTTAAATAAAAATGCTATTGATTATTAAAAACATGATTTATTTAAGTTAACACTTTCCTACGCTAGTTTTTAACTAGATCAGGTTCAAAGGGTTTGAGGTTAAGCCTCATCTCAGTGCTATACACCCCTAGTGCATTTATATTTTATTTATTTTAAATGTATGACTTTTAATAGTAGATGTCAAGATGCTTTTAATCTATATTTAATTAAAAATAAATTATAATTAAACAGTTTACATATTTAACAATTAAAATGTAATTAGTTCTAAAAATAATGAAAGAAAGTAGGATAGATTTATTTCCAACTCAGCCATCGATAGCCAATATATTAAAAATACCTGAGACAGCTTGTATGTCTCAGGCTTATTCATTAAATATTCTTAATGATGACATAAATAAGAAAATTAGTCTAATGTATTTTGAACATCTTGTTTAGTTTGTTCAATATCATCAGTTTTTTCTTCTTTTTGTTCTTTTAATTTTTCTTCATATTCTTTTGCTTTTTTTGCATCTTCATGTGTCATAGGACAACTCTCCTTTTTCATAGATTACTTTACAAAACTAATATACCCAATTAATAAAAGAATAAACTTCATCTCAGTCTAGAGAAGTATTTTATTTTTTATTAAAGACAAGAATAGAAAGTTCATATATAATTAATTTTGAGGTGAACTGTATGTCTTTTCTTAAGAAACACGCCGAGATTATCTATAGTTACTTGATCGGTATCGTTTCACTCTTCACAGGTCTCATTATCTTAATCAATTTGCCTTTAATCCATAAACTAAAAGATAAAGATAAAATTGATTTAAAAATACATAATATATGGGACTTTCTTAATGCATTTTTTAGTGAAATAATTAGAGTGATGAGTAGATTCATAGGCAACTTTCCAGTTGTAAGTGCAGTCATAATTATTCTATTTGGTATTCTAGTCATATTGATTGGATATACGTTATTTAGAACAACCAAATACGATTACGACATCTCAATTTTCTTTTTAGTTATTGGTATTTTATACTTCCTCATTACAATTACATTGATGACTCAAGTATATGGTTTTTGGGCAATTATATTCATTATTCCATTTGTGATTCATACAGGATATATTGTTTATAAAGATGAATTGTATCAAGAAAATAGAAAAGTTCATTATTTATGGATTATTATTTCATATGGAATAAGTTACTTGATTACTCAACTGTCATTGTATGGCAAAATCGATGCAAATGAGATTGAGCCTATTGATATTTTAAGTGTAAATACATTCTTCATCATTATGTGGTTATTAGCTCAAGCGGCAATTTGGAATTTCTTATTCTTACGCCGTGCGTTACCTTTAACAAAAGAAGAATTAGGGGAAGAAGAGCCTGAATTATCAAGAACTCAAAAAGGAAACGTTTCGACTCAATCAAAAGTTCATTTTAAACAACTTCAAGATAAAACATCAGAATATGCACGTAAGACAAGAAGAAGTGTAGATTTAGATAAAATTAGATCTAAACGCGATAAATTTAAAAGTAAATTTAAAAATATTGTAGATATAGAAGAAGATGATATTCCTAAGTGGATGAGACCTCCTAAATGGATTAAACCAGCATATGTGGAAATTTTCTGTGGTTTTATCTTATTCTTATTTACATTTATAGAATTTAATAATAGAAATGCTCTATTTGTATCTGGAGAATGGGAATTATCACAAACTCAATACGTGATTGAATGGATTACACTGTTAATATTACTCTTTATTATTATCATTTACATTGCGACGACATTTACTCATTTTTTAAGAGGCAAATTTTACTATTTACAGTTGTTTATGATTAGTATTCTATTCTTCAAATTGCTTACTGAATTTATTAATATAATGATTCATGGTCTATTACTTTCAATATTTATTACACCTACATTAATTATTATGTTAATACCTGTAATTATAGCATTTTCGTTGCAATTAAAAGAAAAACCATAATCTGAGTAAGGGAGTGGAACAGAATTCATTTTTGAATTCAGTGTTCCACTTCTTTTTTTAATTTAATATTTAGGTGAAGAATTTTAAATTTGTTAAAATAGTAGAGTAGATTACAATAGATTCGTTACAAAAATTAAAATAGGAGAAATTAAAATGAAAATAGCAACTTTAAATAAAGGCAAAGAAACTAAATATTTAAATCAATATCCTTTAGTTGAAGAAGAAGATATTTTTCAACACGATCATTTAAAAGAAGGTGACTTGTTTAATATAGTTACTGAAAATAACCAATATATTGCAACAGCTTATGTAGGACGTCAACATAAAGGATTAGGATGGGTAATCACATATAGCCAAGAAGAAGATATCAATATTACTTTCTTTGAAAATTTATTTAAAAAAGCGCTAGAAGAAAGAGAGTATTACTATAATATAGAAGGAACTAATGCTTTTAGACTATTTAACGCTGAGGGAGATGGCGTTGGAGGTTTAACTATTGATAATTACAATGGACATCTACTTATTCAATGGTATTCAAAAGGAATTTACAAGTTTCGTTATATAATTATTGAAGCAATAAAAAAAGTATTTAAATTTGAATCAGTTTTTGAAAAAATGCGCTTTAAAGATACGGAGTATACAGGAGGACATGTACTTGGAGAAACTCCGGAATTTCCAATAGTTATTGAAGAAAATTTTACATTTTACAATGTTGATTTAAACGATGGATTAATGACAGGAATATTTTTAGATCAAAAAGAAGTTCGTAAAAAATTACGTGATTATTTTGCCGAAAATAGAAGTATTTTAAATTTATTTAGTTATACGGGCGCGTTTTCAGTGGTAGCATCTAAAAATGCTAAAGTTACAACAAGTGTAGATTTAGCTAATCGTTCTCGTACATTAACTGAAGAAAATTTTGGGTTAAATGGTGTAGACCCTAAAAGTCAATATATCTATGTCATGGATACATTTGATTTTTATAATTATGCAGCACGTCATGGAAAACAATATGACACAATAGTCATTGATCCACCTAGTTTTGCGCGTAATAAAAAGAAAACTTTTTCAGTGCAAAAAAATTATGATGATTTAATTAATGGTGCTTTAGATGTTTTAGCACCAGATGGTACATTGCTACTATGTACAAATTCAAGTGCTTTTTCTTTAAAAGCATTTAAAAATGTAATTAAGAAAACATTGGAACAAGCTAACGTAGAATATGAAATAGAAGAAGTCATGGGATTACCAAAAGACTTTAAAACACATCCACATTATAAACCTTCTAAATATTTAAAAGCTGTATTCATAAATATTAAGCATTAAAGTACTGAAATAGGGTATTAAATGTATATTGAAAATATTATGAAAAACGAAAGGTGAGTCAGTAAGTGGGTATTATTAATAAAATTACAAATGGAGTTACTGATAAAGTTAGTAAAAAGGTCTTAGATATAGAAGAAATTAACGAAAAAGATATCTTACCTAAAAATGAAGAAGAAATTGCACAACGTAGAGAAAAAGCTAAAGCTGTTGTTAAGAAAAAATCTTTATTATCTTCAGGGATGAGTGTTGTGCCAATTCCAGGATTAGACTTTGGTGTAGATATCAAATTGATGAAAGATATTATTGAAGATATTAATAAAATTTATGGTCTTGATCAAAAACAAGTCAATTCTCTTGGTGAAGATGTTAAAGAACGTATTTTATCAGCAGCAGCAATTCAAGGTAGTTCAATGATTGGTGAAAAAGTAACTAGTGGTGCTTTGAAACTAATCATTAGAGATGTTGCTAAACGTACAGCAGCAAAACAAACAAAATGGTTCCCAATAGTGGGACAAGCTGTTTCAGCTTCAATTAGTTACTACTTTATGAATAAATTAGGTCAAGATCATATAGAAAAATGTGAAAAAGTTTTACGTGATATTATTTAATTTTTTTAAAATGTAGTATAATAAAAGGGAAGGAATTTATATATAACATTAGAAAATTGACTAACATAACGCTATACCTATTATAAGTAATCAAACTTTGTTTGATTACTTATATAATGACTGCTACTTTATTAACATAAGTGTATTTTTCGATAATAATTCAATTATATAAGAATTGAATTTAGTTATATATTTTGGTAGTGTTAGGGTATGAATTTTTATGTTAGATAATAAGAAAATTAATTTTCTAACTTATGGAGGAGAAATAGATTATGGAACAAAAATTATATGTAATTGTTGACGAAACTGGAATTCATGCACGTCCAGCTACAATGTTAGTGCAAACAGCATCTAAATTTGATTCAGATATTCAATTAGAATATAACGGTAAAAAAGTAAATTTAAAATCAATTATGGGCGTTATGAGTTTAGGTGTAGGTAAAGATGCTGAAATTACTATCTATGCTGATGGAAGCGATGAACAAGATGCAATTCAAGCTATCAGTGAAGTTTTATCAAAAGAAGGTTTAACAGAGTAATTATGTCTAAATTAATTAAAGGTATTGCAGCTTCTGATGGAGTTGCAATTGCCAAAGCATATTTACTAGTAGAACCTGATTTATCATTTACAAATGAGAAAATTACTGATACTGATGCTGAAATTAAAAAGTTCAGAAATGCTTTAGAAGCTTCCAAAATTGAATTAACAAAAATTAGAAATAATGCTGAAAAATCATTAGGTGCAGATAAAGCTGCTATTTTTGATGCACATTTACTTGTACTTGATGACCCAGAATTAATTCAGCCAATTGAAGATAAAATTGCGAATGAGAAAGTCAATGCACCAGAAGCATTAAATGAAGTTACGACTCAATTCATTACTATTTTTGAATCTATGGATAATGAATATATGAGAGAACGTGCAGCAGATATTCGTGACGTTTCTAAGCGTGTACTTGCTCATCTTTTAGGCGTGGAGTTACCAAATCCTAGTATGATTGATGAAAGTGTAGTTATTATAGGAAACGATTTAACACCATCTGATACTGCACAATTAAACAAAGAGTTTGTTCAAGGTTTTGTTACAAATATTGGTGGACGTACAAGTCATTCTGCAATTATGAGCCGTTCATTAGAAATTGCAGCCGTGGTTGGTACTAAATCGATTACTCATGAAGTAAAACAAGGAGATATGGTTATTGTTGACGGTATTACTGGTGACGTTATCATAGATCCAACTGAAGACGAACTCATTGCTTATCAAAATAAACGTGAGCGTTTCTTTGAAGATAAAAAAGAATTACAAAAACTTCGTGATGCCGAAACTGTAACTGTTGACGGTGAACATGCAGAATTAGCTGCTAATATTGGTACACCTGATGATTTATATGGTGTTATGGAAAATGGCGCTGAAGGAATTGGTCTTTATAGAACAGAATTTTTATATATGGGTAGAGATCAAATGCCAACTGAAGACGAACAATTTGAAGCGTATAAAAAAGTGTTAGAAACTATGAAAGATAAACGCGTTGTTGTACGTACTTTAGATATTGGTGGAGATAAAGAATTACCATATTTAAATTTACCTAAAGAAATGAATCCATTCTTAGGTTATCGTGCAATTCGTTTGTGCTTAGATCAACAAGACATCTTCAGAACACAATTACGTGCGTTATTACGCGCATCTGCTTATGGTAAATTAAATATTATGTTCCCAATGGTAGCCACTATTAAAGAGTTTAGAGATGCTAAAGCTATTCTTTTAGAAGAAAAAGATAAATTAACTAGCGAAGGACAAGAAGTTGCTGATGATATCGAAGTAGGTATCATGGTAGAGATTCCTTCTACTGCTGCGTTAGCTGATATCTTTGCTAAAGAAGTAGATTTCTTTAGTATAGGAACTAATGACTTAATTCAATATACTATGGCAGCTGACCGTATGTCTGAACGTGTTTCATATTTATATCAACCATATAACCCAGCAATTTTACGTTTAGTTAAACAGGTCATTGAAGCTTCTCATAAAGAAGGTAAATGGACTGGTATGTGTGGTGAAATGGCTGGCGATGAAACAGCAATTCCATTATTATTAGGTTTAGGATTAGATGAGTTCTCTATGAGTGCAACCTCTATTCTTAAAGCTAGAAGACAAATTAATGGTTTAAGTAAAAATGAAATGGCGGAATTAGCAAATCGTGCCATTAATTGTGCAACACAAGATGAAGTTAAAGAACTTGTTCATCGCATTTCTAAATAATATTAAAAATACCTGAGACAACTTATGATGTCTCAGGTTCTTTTTTTATGTATTACAGTTGGATATCAAATATTCTGTTGATTTTTTCTAAATCTACATGATACATAGGCTCCTCATTTAATAAGATAAATGGTGTAGAGAATGCATCATATTCTAACATTTCATTACGATAAGAAGGATGCTTAATATTTTTTTCAATAAAATTAATATGATGTTCCGTTAAATAATTTTTTATAAAATTACAAGGTGGACAATCATCTTGTGTATAGATAATTATTTTAGACATAAATCATATTCTCCTTTTAATTATACTTTTCTTACTATATATAAGGTAATTAAAAAATGCAAATTTTGAATTTTATGTGAATTCCATTTAAATTATCTATTAAAAAGTAAACAAAAAAATTTTAGTTACTAATGTTTAGGTATATAATTTAAATCTATAGGATTAAATTTTAAATTATAGAAAAGGTGGTTAAGTATGAATTCTGTCGAAATTAGTCGTTTTTTGACAGGGATGACATTAGGCGTTCATATTATTTTTGCTACTATTGGAGTAGGAATGCCATTAATGTTTGCAATCGCAGAGTTTTTAGGGATCAAAAAGAAAGATCCTAAATATATAGCATTAGCAAAACGTTGGTCAAAAGGGTATACGATTACAGTTGCAGTTGGGGTTGTAACTGGAACAATTATTGGATTACAACTTTCACTTGTTTGGCCTACGTTTATGAAAATGGGTGGCCATGTTATCGCGCTTCCTCTTTTCATGGAAACATTTGCTTTCTTCTTTGAAGCAATCTTTTTAAGTATTTATCTGTATACATGGAATCGTTTTAAAAATCAATGGATACATTTTTTAATTAGTTTACCTGTTATTATTGGTGGTTCATTCTCAGCGTTCTTTATTACTTCAGTGAACTCATTTATGAATACTCCAGCAGGTTTTGAAATGAAAAAAGGTAAAATGGTGAATGTTCAACCATTTGAAGCAATGTTCAATTCTTCATTTTTAGTTAGAGCATTTCATGTTGTTGCAACAGCTGGTATGACGATGGCATTTATTTTGGCAGCAATTGCTGCATTTAAATTATTGAAAAATAAATATAGTGAAGATGCGCCATATCATAAAAAAGCGTTAAAAATGACTATGATTCTTGGATTTATTCAAACATTATTATCAATGTTAGCGGGAGATTTGTCTGCTAAGTTTCTTCATAAAGTACAACCAGAAAAATTAGCTGCATATGAGTGGCATTTTGATACACATTCCAAAGCAGATTTAGTATTTTTTGGTGTCTTAAATGAAAACACTCAAGAAGTTTCAGGAGCTATAAAAATTCCTGGATTACTGAGCTTTTTAGCTGATAATAATATTAATACTAAAGTAAAAGGTTTAAATGAATTTCCTAAAAATGATTTACCTCCATTAATCGTTCATTATTTCTTTGATTTAATGGTAGCTATGGGAATCTTTTGTTTTATCGTATCAGGCATTTTTATATTAGCATTATTGATAAAAAAACTACGTCCTATTATAACTAAAAAAGTAATGCTTTATGCAGTACTTTTAACAGGACCTGCTTCAATGCTTGCTATAGAGTTTGGTTGGTTCTTAACTGAAATGGGACGTCAACCATGGATTGTTAGAGGTTACATGCGTGTTAGCCAAGCTGCTACACAGGCAGGAGGAATTACATTAGTAACAATTTTATTCGGTTTACTTTATTTTGTACTTCTCTTTACATCTGCTTATGTATTATTGAGAATGTTTAGAAATAAACCAGCTCGCGAGGATATTGATAAAGTGATTGGAGGTCAAGAATAATGGATTATACTGGCATAGGTATTACAGTATTATGGACTTTCCTATTTTGTTATATTATCGTAGCGTCTATTGATTTTGGTGCTGGATTTTTAACTTTGCATACAAAATTAACGGGAGAAGAAAAAAAGATTAATCATCTTATAGAAAGATATTTAAATCCTGTATGGGAAGTAACAAATGTATTTTTTGTATTTTTCTTTGTAGGTTTTGTCGGATTTTTCCCAGATTCAGCTCTTTATTTAGGGACAGTGTTATTAGTTCCTGGTTCAATCGCTTTAATTCTTATTTCTATTAGAAGTAGTTTTTATGCTTTTGAACATTATGGACAAGATAATAAACTGCCTTGGATATTTTTATATGGTATTACTGGGCTTTTAATACCCGCAGCACTCGCAACTGTATTGACTATCTCAGAAGGCGGATACATTAATGAACAAGGCAATCATTTTGATTTGGATTGGGTACAATTACTATTAAGTCCTTTTGCATGGTCAGTTGTATTTTTAGCAATTGTAAGTGTGTTATATATATCATCAGGGTTTTTAACATATTACGCTTCTAAAGCAAAAGATAAAGTGGCTTATAAATTTATGCGTCAATGGTTTATGTTCTGGGGTCCACCGATGATTATTATTTCATTATTTGTATTCTTATCATTAAGAATACAAAACTCTAATCACTTTTATAATGCAATTACGCATTATTGGTGGATGTTTGCAATTAGTTTTATTTTCTTCTTAATTGCAGGAATTTTAAATATGATTAAAAAGTATCATGGTTTAGCATTTATTATGGTGATTTTACAAATGGCTTTCGCTTTTTACGGCTACGGTATGAGTAAGTTACCTTATATTCTTTATCCATATATTAAAATTTCAGATTCAGGTGTAAACTCATCAATGGGCTTAGCATTAACGATCGTCTTTATTTTAGGTTTACTTTTATTACTTCCATCGTTAATATTGTTATTGAGATTATTCGTTTTTGATAAACAATATGTGGAAGGTAAAAAGTAATTTAAATTAAGAGAGGAGCTGAAATGAGAGTGATTTATATTTATAGAACTTTGAATAAGTTTCTAGTATATAAATGAACTTATCATTTTAGCTCTTATTTTTTAGATGGGAGTTCCAGAATTCATGGAGAAAGAGTATGTAGTAATAGGATTAGGTCGTTTTGGAGGAAGTATTGTAAGAGAGTTAAACGCTTTAGATATGGATGTTATGGCTATTGATAGAGATGAAGCTCGAGTAAATGAATATAGTGAAATTGCGACACATGCTGTTGTAGCTGACACTACAGATGAAGCGGTAATGAAAAGTTTAGGTATACGAAATTTTGATCATGTCATTGTAGCAATAGGTGAGAATATTCAATCTAGTACATTAACAACTTTAATATTGAAAGAATTAGGTGTTAAAAAAGTTACGGCCAAAGCACAAAACGATTATCATGCAAAGATTTTGAATAAAATTGGTGCCGACACTGTGGTACATCCAGAAAGAGATATGGGTCGTCGTATTGCACATAATGTAGCAAGTGCAAGTGTACTAGACTATCTCGAACTCGCAGATGAGCATTCATTAGTGGAGTTAAAAGTAAGCGAAAAATTAACTGGTCAAACAATCAGAGATTTAGATATTCGAGCACAATTCGGTATTAATATTATTGCAATAAAAAGAGGTCGAGAAATCATTGTGTCACCAGATCCAAATATGAATATTGAAATTGGAGATATTATGATAATGATTGGACACGATAATGATTTAAATCGTTTTGAGAAAAAAATAGTAAGATAAAAAAGAGTCCGGGACATAAAGTATCTAGAT
>NZ_KV827225.1:0-2030 GCF_001836075.1 Staphylococcus sp. HMSC035D11 | reverse complement strand
TACATTTGATTTGTTCCTTTTTCCACTGTTCTTGCCATTTAGATTCTTCTATATTTAAAATTTCTAAAAATAGATTTTCTTTTGTTTTAAAGTGATAATAAAGATTCCCTTTACTACTTTCTGATAATTTAACAATTTCTCCAGTAGTAGTGGCATTATATCCATTTTTTATAAATAATTCCTTTGCGACACCTAGTATTTTATCTTTCAAGTTCATCACGCCTTTAATGAGTATTAAGTACTATCAATGATAGCACAAAAAATTCAAAGAATAATTGTATAACACAATACAGCCATTTAAATTTCGCAAGATTTTTTGTTGTAATATGTAAAAAAATAGATTATAATCCTTATAGACCGGTCGAACGGTCTATAAGGATTGGAGGGAACTTAAATGATTTCATTTTTTACAAAAACTACTGATATGATGACATCAAAAAAAAGATGGACTGCACTAGTAGTATTAGCTGTTAGTTTGTTTGTTGTTACAATGGATATGACAATATTAATTATGGCTTTACCGGAATTAGTAAGAGAGTTAGAGCCTTCTGGTACCCAACAGTTATGGATAGTTGATATATACTCTCTTGTTTTAGCTGGCTTTATAATTCCATTGAGTGCCTTTGCTGATAAATGGGGAAGAAAAAAAGCATTATTAACTGGATTTGCTTTATTTGGCCTCGTTTCATTAGCTATATTTTTCGCAGAAAGTGCAGAGTTCGTAATAGCTATTCGATTTTTACTTGGTATTGCAGGTGCTTTAATAATGCCAACTACTCTTTCAATGATAAGAGTAATTTTTGAAAACCCTAAAGAAAGGGCCACTGCATTAGCTGTATGGTCAATCGTTTCATCGATAGGTGCTGTTTTTGGACCAATTATCGGAGGAGCTTTACTTGAGCAATTTTCATGGCACTCGGCATTTTTAATTAATGTACCGTTTGTGATAATAGCAGTTGTAGCAGGTTTATTTTTATTACCAGAGTCTAAGTTATCAAAAGAAAAGTCTCACTCGTGGGATATTCCTTCTACAATTTTATCAATTGCAGGCATGATTGGACTGGTATGGAGTATCAAAGAATTTTCAAAAGAAGGACTAGCAGATATTATTCCATGGGTTGTAATAGTATTAGCAATTACCATGATAGTGATATTTGTTAAACGTAATTTATCAAGTTCTGATCCAATGTTAGACGTAAGACTTTTTAAAAAGAGATCATTTTCAGCTGGTACAATTGCTGCATTTATGACAATGTTTGCAATGACATCTGTTTTGTTATTAGCTTCACAATGGTTACAGGTTGTGGAAGAACTTTCTCCTTTTAAAGCTGGCTTATACCTATTACCTATGGCAATAGGAGATATGGTGTTTGCACCAATTGCACCCGGATTAGCGGCGCGATTTGGACCGAAAATAGTGTTACCTTCCGGAATTGGAATTGCAGCCATTGGCATGTTTATTATGTATTTCTTTGGTCATCCATTATCATATTCTACAATGGCTTTAGCATTAATTTTAGTTGGAGCTGGTACGGCTTCACTAGCAGTTGCATCTGCTCTAATAATGTTAGAAACACCTACATCAAAAGCAGGTAATGCAGCTGCTGTTGAAGAGTCTATGTATGACCTTGGAAATGTTTTTGGTGTAGCAGTACTTGGTAGCCTATCTTCTATGCTTTATCGTGTATTTTTAGATATTTCATCTTTTTCATCAAAAGGTATAGTTGGAGATTTAGCTCATGTAGCTGAAGAATCTGTAGTGGGCGCTGTCGAAGTAGCTAAAGCTACGGGGATAAAACAGCTTGCAAACGAGGCTGTAACATCATTTAATGATGCTTTTGTAGCAACTGCTTTAGTAGGTGGGATTATCATGATTATCATTTCAATAGTTGTCTATTTGTTAATTCCCAAATCACTTGATATAACTAAACAAAAATAGTACTAAACATATATTTTTAGATATTGTAGATTAGTTTATTTTTAAAATTAGTAATAGTTAAAAGAGGCTGGGACATAATTTCTAACAAATT
>NZ_KV827224.1:139972-164103 GCF_001836075.1 Staphylococcus sp. HMSC035D11 | reverse complement strand
GAAGAAACAGATGCACTTGCAGCACAACGTCGTGCAATTCAATCAGAAACATCAAGTAATTTAGCAGACGAGTCACCACAAGCGCAAGAAATACAAGAAGCTAAAAAAGAAGCAATTGCTAAAGATGAAAAACAAGAAGAAACAGATGCACTTGCAGCACAACGTCGTGCAGTTCAAAATGAATCAGAAATAAATCAATTATCTAATCCAGCAAGAAGTCATCAAACTCAAAACAGCGAAAATGAATCACAAGCTTCTAAAATTGCATCGGCAGCTAGAACTAAGCAAGCTAAGTTAAAAGATAATAAAGATGTAGCAAGTAATACTCAAAAATTATTTGAGGAGGCACCAATAACATCTTCTAAATATGATAAAGTGCCTAATTTGATAACTAAAAATCATAAGTCATTTAATAAAGATGAAGAAATAACAAAAAATAAACAAACTCACCATGATGCTAAATTTGAAAAAGGAGTTATTACTCACCAACATCAACCATCTCAATCAAATTCAACTCAAAAAAATAAAAAACATAATCAAAAACGTAAAAATCAGAATCAAAAAAATAAAAATAAAAACAAAACGCCAAAGCAACAACAAAGAGCTGAAAAAGCAAATAGTAAAATAGAAAAACGTACATTTAATGATTAATATTTTTTAAAGAGCAGTGTAATATTTTACATTGCTCTTTTAATTCTTTATATAGTATTATTAATTATATTAATTTTAATAATTCAGAAATATTAGAAAATTTATTCGATTTATAGTTGAACATTTTTAATGTAATTGTTAGAATACTATCTAAATACAATTATTTTACCGCTTTAAAGTAATATAATTCAGTATAGTAAAATTTATTGAGGTGAGTATGAATGTCTACAAAGTTAGAACAATACAGGGAAGAGATAATTTCAATTAATAATCAAATTCTAGACTTATTATCAAAAAGAGGGGAATTAGCTCAAAAAATAGGAGAAGAAAAAATTAAGCAAGGTACTAAAGTTTATGACCCTCAACGAGAAAAAGAAATGATTAATGAATTAATGGATCGTAATAACGGACCATTTAATGATAATGTAATTAAACAATTGTTTAAAGAAATCTTTAAAGCGTCTACTGATTTACAAAAATCAGAAAATGAAAAGCACTTATATGTTTCAAGAAAATTAAAACCGGAAGATACAATTGTAAAATTTGATAATGGTGGAGTTATTGGTGATGGAAATAAATCATTTGTATTTGGTCCATGTTCTGTTGAATCTCAAGAACAAGTTGATGCAGTAGCTCGTGATTTACAAGCCAAAGGTGAGAAATTTATTAGAGGCGGTGCATTTAAACCAAGAACATCACCATACGATTTCCAAGGATTAGGAATTGAAGGGCTTAAAATATTGAAAAATGTTAAAGATAAATTCAATCTTAATATTGTTAGTGAAATTGTAAATCCAGCTGATTTCGAAATTGCTGATGAATACTTAGATGTCTTCCAAATTGGTGCAAGAAATATGCAAAATTTTGAATTACTTAAAGAAGCTGGACGTACAAATAAGCCAATCTTATTAAAACGTGGTTTATCAGCTACTATTGAAGAATTTACATTTGCAGCTGAATACATTGCTTCTCAAGGTAATAAAAATATTATTCTATGTGAACGTGGTATTCGTACTTATGAAAAAGCTACTCGTAATACACTTGATATTTCTGCCGTACCTATCTTAAAACAAGGTACTCACTTACCAGTAATGGTAGATGTTACGCATAGTACAGGACGTAAGGATATTATGTTACCAACTGCAAAAGCAGCACTTGCTGTGGGTGCAGACGGAGTAATGGCAGAAGTACATCCAGATCCATCAGTAGCTTTAAGTGATAGTGGTCAACAAATGGATTTAAATGAATTTGATAAATTTTATAATGAATTAAAGCCATTAGTTGACATGTACAATTCTAAACAACTTAAATAAAACATCATACTTTAATTTACTAGCTATTCATTTTTACTAAAATATAGGGCAATATAGAAAGTTTTATATTTAACTTCTATATTGTTCTTTTTTAGTTAAAACGAATAGTTTTATTTTGATTTTATTAAATCTATTAACTAAAATTTGACACAATTGTGAATATAAGTCTTATATATTTGACACATAACCAATTTATGATAAACTTTGAAAATGAAATGAAAACACGTTATAATAATAAATGAAACGCTTACAAGGAGGAAATTATGACGGTAACTATATATGATGTAGCTAGAGAAGCTCGTGTATCTATGGCAACTGTATCACGAGTAGTTAATGGCAATCAAAACGTAAAACCAGAAACACGTAAAAAAGTAAATGATGTTATTCAAAGATTAAATTATAGACCAAATGCTGTTGCAAGAGGACTAGCTAGTAAACGTACAACTACAGTAGGCGTTATTATACCAGATATCTCTAATATTTATTATTCTCAACTTGCTAGAGGTATTGAAGATATTGCAACAATGTATAAGTATCACTCTATCATTTCTAATTCAGATAATGATTCAGAAAAAGAAAAAGAAATTTTTAATAATTTGTTAAGTAAACAAGTAGATGGCATTATCTTTTTAGGTGGTACAATTTCTGATGAAATCAAAGATTTAATTAATCATTCTTCAGTTCCAGTTGTAGTATCTGGCACAAATGGTAAAGATGACAATATCGCATCTGTTAATATCGATTTTGCTAAAGCTGCCAGAGAAGTTACAGAACAACTTATTAAAACAGGCGCAAAAGATTTTGTACTTGTAAGTGGAGATTATTCTAAAAAGGCTCAAGAAGATGTACTAAGTGGTTTGAAAGATGCTTTAAACAAACATCAATTAAAGTTAAATAACACTATAGAATTATCAGGTTCAGAAAGCTATAAAGACGGAGTGAATGTTTTTGAAAAATTAAAAAATAATTTACCTGATGCTATATTATCTATTAGTGATGAACAAGCAATTGGTATTTTGCATAGTGCTCTTGATGCTGGAATAAAAGTTCCAGAAGAACTACAAATCGTTAGTTTTAATAATACGCGTTTGGTAGAAATGGTTAGACCTAAACTATCTAGTGTCATTCAACCATTGTATGACATCGGAGCAGTAGGTATGCGTCTTCTTACTAAATTTATGAATGAAGAAGACATTGCAGAACCTAATGTAGTTTTGCCACATAGAATTGAATATCGAAATACTACTAAATAAAGTAATGTAGAAAAAAGGATAAAATGAATAATTTTATCCTTTTTTAATATATAAGTTACTATAATATAATTATGTAAACCTTTTAATATTACTAAATTTATTTTTAAGGAAATTAAATATTTTTGTAAACGCTATCAAGTATTCGACATATATTTGTTTGTTAGTTATTATAAAGTAGTAAGATGATTTGGTAGTTATTTCTAAATATCTTATTACATAAAATTTATTTTAAACAAGGGGTTGAAATAATTTGGCACATTTATCAGATTTAGATATTGCTAATCAATCAGAATTAAAACCAATTGGAGACATTGCAAAAAAAGCAGGAATACCTGAACATGCTTTAGAGCAATATGGACACTACAAAGCTAAAATTGATATTAATCAAGTTCAATCAAAAGAAGAAAAAGGTAAAGTTGTCTTAGTAACTGCAATGAGCCCTACACCAGCTGGTGAAGGTAAATCAACTGTAACAGTAGGCTTAGCTGATGCTTTTAATGAGTTAAATAAAAATGTAATGGTCGCTTTACGTGAACCTGCTTTAGGACCAACTTTCGGAATTAAAGGTGGCGCCACTGGTGGGGGATATGCGCAGGTTTTACCTATGGAAGATATTAATTTACACTTTAACGGTGATTTCCATGCAATTACAACAGCGAATAATGCATTATCAGCATTTATAGACAATCACATTCATCAAGGTAATGATTTAGCAATTGATGTACGTCGTGTTGAATGGAAACGTGTACTTGATATGAATGATCGTGCATTACGTAATGTCATCGTTGGGTTAGGTGGACCAACTAACGGTGTTCCACGTGAAGATGGTTTCAATATCACTGTAGCATCTGAAATAATGGCGATTTTATGTTTAGCTCGTAATATTAATGATTTAAAAGAAAAAATCAGTCGTATTACAGTTGGTTATACTCGTGAACGTAAACCAATTACTGTTGCAGACTTAAAAGTTGAAGGCGCTCTTGCAATGATACTTAAAGATGCAATTAAACCTAATTTAGTACAAACTATTGAAGGAACACCAGCACTTGTACATGGTGGGCCATTTGCTAATATTGCTCATGGTTGTAACTCGATTTTAGCAACTGAAACTGCACGTGATTTGGCAGATATTGTTGTTACAGAAGCAGGCTTTGGTTCAGATTTAGGCGCTGAAAAATTTATAGACATCAAAGCACGTGAAGCAGGCTTTGAACCTTCTGCAGTTGTCCTAGTAGCTACTGTTCGTGCGTTAAAAATGCATGGAGGTGTTGCTAAAGATAATCTAAAAGAAGAAAATGTCGAAGCAGTTAAATCTGGTATTGTTAATTTAGAGCGTCATGTTAATAATATTAGAAAATTTGGAGTAGAACCTGTGGTTGCTTTAAATGCATTTGTACATGATACTGAAGATGAAACTGAAGCAGTTAAAGCTTGGGCTAAAGAAAATAATGTACGAATTGCCTTAACAGAAGTATGGGAGAAAGGTGGTAAAGGTGGCGTTGATCTTGCTAATCAAGTTCTTGAAGTCATCGATCAACCACAAGAATTTAAATTCTTGTATGATTTAGATCAATCATTAGAAGAAAAAATTGAAACAATTGTAAAAGAAATCTATGGTGGTTCTTCAGTAACGTTCAGTAAAAAAGCAAAAAGACAATTAAAAGAATTTACCGACAATGGATGGGGCAAATATCCAATCTGTATGGCTAAAACACAGTACTCATTTAGTGATGATGCAACCGCTTTAGGCGCACCAACTGATTTTGATATAACTATCAGAGAATTAGAAGCTAAAACAGGCGCTGGATTTATTGTTGCATTAACAGGTGCAATTATGACAATGCCGGGATTACCTAAAAAACCAGCGGCATTAAACATGGATGTCACTGATGAAGGTCATGCAGTAGGATTATTCTAATTTAGATTAAAGAAAAAACGTTTGAGACTTTTACTGTCTCAGACGTTTCTTTGTTTTACCAACAAATTTCATCATTTTGTTGGTAAAACTGCATGTGAAAAGACAAGTAATTTAGCGGCAAAACCAATTAAAAGACGAATTTCAGGTAATTTAAATGATATATCGATATTTTGTGTTATTACTATCATACATTTATTTTAAAAGTCTTTTAAATTCAATACTCATAAACTATTTAAATTAATATAAAGTGCGATAAAAGATATTGATTGATTCATTGAGGCTTAGTTAATAAATGATCATAAATAGTATATTGTTTTGCCTGTTGATATGTCTTTTTAGTAATTACCCCTTCCACTAGCATTCGTTTTAATACATAATGCTGACGGTCAATACTAATTTTAACTTCGTTATAAGCCTTCAAATCACCATTATTTTCATACGGTGTATACGTATAAGGACTTTGCAATAAGCCAACAAGATAAGCGGATTGTGCAACATTTAACTTGGAGGGGGGAACGTTAAATAAACTATAGGAAGCAGATGCAATTCCAGTTATATTTGCACCATTATAATCGCGTCCAAACGGTACAATATTTAAATATGTATAAATAATTTCATTTTTAGATAATATTTTTTCAAGACGCATCGCTAATATAATTTCATTTGCCTTACGACTATATGTTTTTTCATTTGTTAAGACTTGATTCTTTATTAATTGTTGTGTAATTGTACTTCCGCCAGAACGAGAATTTAAACTTAAAACATCTTGTATCATTGCTCTTATTAACGCTTTTGGTAAAATTCCATCATGTTTAAAAAATAATGTGTCTTCAGAAGATATTAATGCTTTAATTACGTTTGAATTTACATGTTTTGGACCTACGATGAGAGAGTTTTGAGAATGATCATACTCAGTTAAAATATTTTTATCGTGATTCAAAATCTCATCACCTGAAAAGTGTAGTACGCGGTGTTTCAATTCAGTATCACTTATATTTGAAGCTTCTTGAGTAAGATGATGAAAATAAGTAGCAGTACCAAGAACAATAAGTATAGAACCTAAAACTATAATACTCAAAAGGCCTACCATAATATGTTTTATAAATTTATAATTTTTTTCAAACGTTTTAAATTGAATATCTTTAAATAATAATTTCATGGTAGTCCTCCTCAAATTAAATACAGTATATCATATCTAGCATATTTGACTTTTAGAAGAGGTTTTTTTATAATTATTATCAATTCAATATGTATTGAATAAGAGGAGAAGTAATATATAAATTAACTTAACAGAGAGTTAGTGGATGCTGTGAACTAACATGTGTTTATATATGAATACACCTCATACTTATTTATTCAACGTTTATTAATGAGCGTATCATTAATAGAGTAAACAATTCTATTTGAATTGTTAAGTATGGTGGTAACGTGCATAAGCGCCCTTACATTGTTGTGAGGGTGCTTTTTTATTTAATAAAAATAAATTTTATAGGAGGATATAACTATGTCAAATGCATTACTAGAAGAATTACAATGGAGAGGTTTAATTTATCAACAAACTGATGAACAAGGTATTGAAGATTTATTAAATAAAGAACAAGTAACGTTGTATTGTGGTGCAGATCCAACTGCTGATAGTTTACATATTGGTCATCTTTTACCATTTATGACATTACGTCGATTCCAAGAACATGGTCATCGTCCAATAGTACTTATTGGTGGAGGCACTGGTATGATTGGAGACCCATCTGGTAAATCTGAAGAACGTGTATTACAAACTGAAGATCAAGTAGCAAAAAATGTTGAAGGCTTAAGCGCTCAAATGCATAAACTATTTGAATTTGGCACAGATAAAGGAGCCGTACTCGTTAATAATAGAGACTGGTTAAGTCAAATTTCACTAATAAGTTTCCTACGTGATTATGGTAAACATGTAGGTGTCAATTATATGCTAGGTAAAGATTCAATTCAATCACGATTAGAAAATGGAATTTCATATACAGAATTTACCTATACTATTTTACAAGCAATTGACTTTGGCCACTTAAATCGTGAACTTAATTGTAAAATTCAAGTTGGTGGTTCTGATCAATGGGGTAATATTACAAGTGGTATTGAGTTAATGCGACGTATGTATGGTCAAACAGAAGCTTATGGTTTAACTATTCCATTAGTGACAAAGTCTGATGGTAAAAAGTTTGGGAAATCAGAATCTGGAGCTGTTTGGTTAGATGCTGAAAAAACAACACCGTATGAATTTTATCAATTCTGGATTAATCAATCGGATGAAGATGTTATTAAATTCTTAAAATACTTTACATTCTTAAGTAAAGAAGATATTAATCGCCTTGAACAATCTAGAGATGAAGCACCACATTTACGAGAAGCTCAAAAAGCACTTGCTGAAAATGTAACAGAATTTATTCATGGTAAAGAAGCACTTGATGATGCAATTAGAATTTCAGAAGCATTATTTAAAGGTGATTTAAAATCTTTATCAATTAAAGATATCAAAGCAGGGTTTAAAGAAGTACCTCAAGTTGAAGTTTCTAAAGCAACAACTAACATTATTGATGTTTTAATTGAATCTGGAATTGCTTCCTCAAAACGACAAGCAAGAGAAGATGTAAACAATGGAGCAATTTATATTAATGGTGAAAGAGAACAGTCTGTTGATTACAACTTAACTGATGAAGATAAATTTGATAATGAATTTACAATTATTCGCCGTGGTAAGAAAAAATACTTCATGGTAAATTATAAATAATCTTATCTGAGAAGAATATATTGAAAACGAGGTTAATCCATTATTTTGGATTAACCTCGTTATTTATTATCGAATAAATTGACTATTATTATCTTCAGAATTATATGATTGCGAAGATATTGATTTTTGATTTTTAAGAGTGACTGATACGTCTTTAGTTTTACCATCACGTATAACAGTCAACTTCACGGTTTCACCTGGCTTTTTATTTTGATATAAGTACGTTCTTAGATCGGTATCATCATCTACTTTTTTACTATCTACTTTAGTAATGATATCGCCAACTTTTAATTCACTAGAGTGGCTAACTTTTGCAATATACACACCAGTATCACGATCAGTTTTTAATTCTTTTTTATAAGAATCTGGAATATCACTTAAGTTAAGTAACCCTATTCCAATTGAAGGACGTTCTACTTTACCATGTTTAACGAGTTGTTCAATTGTAACTCTTACTTCATTACTTGGGATTGCAAAACCAATACCTTCAACTTGGTCAGCAGCAATTTTCATTGAATTAATACCTACTAAATTACCATTAACATCTACTAATGCACCACCAGAGTTACCGGGATTAATTGCTGCATCTGTTTGTAGCACATTTACTTTAGTTCCACCAGAAGTGGTATTAGATTCAATTGTACGTTCATTTGCAGAAATAATACCTGATGTTACTGAGTTAGCAAATTCTAAGCCAAGTGGGTTACCCATTGCGAAAACACTATCGCCAGTTTGAACTTTAGAAGAATTTGCGAATTTCATTGCTTTAATTCCTTTTTGAGAATCGATTTTTAAAACTGCAATATCTGAAACTGCATCTGTACCTACAAGCTTTGCTTCTACTTGTTTACCGTTATGTAATTGTACTTTAATTTGTGATGCACCATCAATAACGTGATTATTAGTGACGATATAAGCAGAATTGTTGTTAATTTGATAAATAACACCAGAACCGATACCGGCTTCTTGTGCCTTAGTTGATTTACCTTGTAATAAATCGTCAAAACTTGTTGCCTTTTGCATATTGATGACACCTACAATAGCAGGAGAAACATCTTTGATCATGGCATTAACCGATTTATATTTATCACTTTTACCGTCTAACACATTGCCACCTTTATCATTCGTAGCCTGTTGGACTTGAGATCCACCACTATTTGAATCATCTCCATTCATAAGTCGATTAACTCCTAAAACAATTAATGCTCCTATGATACCAGCGATTAGAGCAATAATAATAATTCTAAACCATGGAAACTTCGGTTTAGGTGGACGTGAATGCTGATAATCGCTGGATTGAAAATATTGATTATATTCTGTCATATTAAACCTCCGTATATATTTTAACCATTATCTCAATTATGAAGAAAATATTTAAATATTTCTAGTAAATAGCTATCAGTCTTAAGATGTATCTTTTAAAATCTTGTTCACGTGATAAGTTAATGATAAAATCGACTAAGTGTAGAAACTTAGAAGTAGGTGACAAAATGTATAAATTTATTAGTAAATTTTTAGAATTAATAATCGTAAAAATGGCACGTTCATTACACATTGTAGGTAAAGAGAACATTCCTAAAGATAGTAAATATGTTGTGACTTGTACCCATGAAAGTTATAATGAAGTGATTTTATTAGGATTAGCTTTAATTCCAAATGAAATTCATTATATGGCTAAAAAAGAATTATTTAGTAATAAATGGGGTGGCAAATTTTTAAGATCTTTAAATGCTTTTCCAGTAGATCGAGAAAATCCGGGACCTAGTACGTTAAAACAACCTGTTAAATTATTGAAAGATCATAAAACAGTAGGTATCTTCCCAACAGGTCATAGAACTTCAGTTGAAGGCGCGCCTTTAAAACGTGGAGCTGCAACGATTGCTATGTTAGGTAAAGCACCAATCTTACCAGCTGCTTATGTTGGACCAACGAAGTTACATGGTTTAGTCACTGGTCAAGCGATGATTAAATTTGGTAAACCTATTTATCAATCTGACATACCTAAAGATTTAAAGCGTAACGAAAAAATTGATTTTCTAACTAAAGAAATAGAAAGACGTACAGCACAGTTACAACATGAACTTCATCTTATTCAAGAACGTCTTTAATAGATATTGATAGCATTATTCATCAGAAGATTTTCTAAATAGAGAATCTTCTTTTTTTATAAATAATTGATAAATGGATGATAGGAGTACCATGAGTGAAAATGACAGATTTTAAGAAATCTATTTTCCGTTAGTACCATATATTACCTAACGTATTGTTCTTGTTATTTTGTCTTTAATCATTTTTATTTAGTCAATGCGGAAAGATTATTTAATAAAAAAATAGATTTGAAGTAAAATACCAGTTAATTATCTCAATCAATAATAAAAATCATTTATAATATCTTATTAAATATATATACGTTTTAATCTTTATTGGTTAAAGCGTATCTTTTTTATTTTGTCATCACATTGTCTATTTATATAAAATAAACATATAGCGTAACCGCTTACAAATATGGTAGATTATATATTGGACTAAATACATAAAAAATATAATTTTTAATAAATAAAGGAGGATAAAAGATGTTTAAATTCTTTCAAAATCTCGGAAGATCGTTAATGCTCCCTGTAGCAGTTTTACCAGCAGGAGCAATCATAACTGGGATAGGTAACTTACTAAATGCACTTCATGTTCTTCCCACAGTAGCCATGTTCTTTTCAATTGTAGGAACAGCTATTTTAGGACAATTAGGATTAATTTTTGCTATCGGTGTAGCTATTGGTATGGCTAAAAAGAACGATGGGGCGGTTGCTTTGGCAGGTGCGTTAGGATATGCTATGGTAACGAAAGTATTAAATCCAGAAAATGTGGCTACGTTATTTAATATAAAAGAAAAAGCAGTTAACTTAGGCTTTACAAAAATGGATAATTCTAATGTATTTCTTGGTATTATTATCGGGTTAATTGCAGCATATTCTTTTAATAAATTTAGTGAAGTTGAATTACCTATGGCCTTGTCATTTTTTAGTGGTAAACGATTAGTACCTATTATGACTGTATTTTTTAGTACCATATTAGCAGTTATACTATTATTTATTTGGCCTATGGTCTTTTCAGGCATTGTTGCATTTGGAGAATGGTTAGTAGGTTTTGGTTCATTCGGGGCATTTTTATATGGTGTCTTTAATCGATTACTTATTCCTACTGGTTTACATCATGCATTGAATGCAGTATTTTGGTTCGATACAGCAGGAATTAATGATATTGGTAAATTCCAAACAGGTGTAGATGCAGTAAAAGGTATAACAGGACGTTATCAAGCAGGTTTCTTCCCAATTATGATGTTTGGTATACCAGCAGCAGCACTTGCAATGTATCACAGTGCTGAGACAAAGCAACAAAAGCAAGTATGGGGATGGTTTTTAGCAAGTGCTATTTCAGCATTTGTAGTAGGCGTTACAGAGCCAATTGAATTTGCATTTATGTTTGTTGCACCTGTACTTTTTATCATACATGCCTTATTAACAGGACTTTCATTACTTATTGCATCTCTATTTCATTGGACCGCGGGATTCTCATTTAGTGCAGGATTAATTGATTATGTTTTATCGCTAATTAATCCAATCGCTAATCACCCTTTAATGCTATTAGTTCAAGGTATTGTATTCTTTATTTTATATTATGTTATTTTTAGAATTATGATTAAAGTATTGAATTTAAATACAATAGGACGTGGTGATAACTTACTAGCTGATCCGGTAGTAGAAGAAACGACGACTACAGATAAATCAAAAAGTGGAAAATATCATCAACCAGCTACACAAATATTAGAAGGTTTAGGTGGAAAATCTAATATTGATAGTTTAACAAATTGTGCTACACGACTTCGCTTAGAACTAAAAGATAATACGATTATTGATGAACAAAAAATTAGAAATGCTGGAGCTGTTGGGGTGACGAAAAATGGCCACCATTCAACACAAGTAATTATTGGTACACATGTTCAACAGGTAGCAGATGAAATTGAAAAACAGTTGAAATAATTCAATAGAAACAATAAAAGCGACAATATATGTCCAAATCATTTGTTACACTATAGTCCTATTGATAAATATTGTTTATATAAAAGAGCTAATGCTAGATTTTAAGCATTGGCTCTTATTTTTATTACATTGACTTTATATAAATGTTCGTTATGATTATAAGTATCAGAATAGTCAAAAAATGGAGAGATGTCGATGAAATCAATTTTATTTGATGTAGATGGTGTGTTTTTAAGTGAAGAACGTTGCTTTGATGTATCTGCCTTAACAGTAGAAGAACTATTAAAGAGTGATGACTTTTTAGGTTTAGATAGCGCTCAAAATTTTAATTATATGAATGATGAATTAATTGAAGATATAAGAACACGAGTATTTTTAAATGATCAAATTTTAAATCAATTAAAATCTTTAGGCCTTAATTCTAACTGGGATATGCTATTTGTTGTATTTAGTATTCACTTCATCCATCTCTTGAAACAGTTGGATTCAGAAACAATTAGACAAGTGACTCATGTTGAAACGTTTTCAGTTGAGACTCTACGTGAATTACAATCTTATAATGATCAATTTAAAGTTAATTATGCAGTACCGTTAAAATTTATTCAAAATAGTCAAAGTGGTAAAGAGAATATTTATCTTGAATTAGAAGGTTATGCAAAAGATCAATTAAATATTGAAAATGCTAAATTATTTAATTTAAAAAGTCCACTTTGGAATTTAGCTAGAGCAGTATATCAAGAATGGTATTTAGGAACAACTTTATATGAAAAAGTAGAAAAACTTACTCCTTTGTCTATTCCTAAATCTGGTTTTATTTATGAAGAAATGATCTTACGTCCTGTGGAAGAAATTAAAACTTTATTAAATGATATAAAACAAGCAGGTTTTAACATTGCCATTGCAACTGGTAGACCAAGAACAGAAACCATTGTTCCATTTGAATCCTTTGGTCTTAAAACTTTTTTTAATGAAAAGCATATTGTTACAGCGAGTGAAGTATTGAAAGCTGAGTCAGTATTTCCAAAAGAAGGGTCACTAGGTAAACCTAATCCATTTAGTTATATTGCAACTCTTTATGGAAACAATGAGAGAGATTATTTGCACTATATTCAAAATCAAACACATATTGTTAATGAGGATGATGTATTTATTGTTGGTGATTCATTAGCGGATTTATTGTGTGCTAAAACGATTGGGGCAACATTTATAGGTACTTTAACTGGTTTAAGTGGGAAAGGAGCAAAAGAAGAGCTAGAGCAACATGGTGCTGATTATATTGTTAATCATATTTGTGACATTAGACATATTCTACTTAATAAATAATAAAAAGAAGGGAACGCCGAATATTATCGTCGTTCCTTTCTTATTTATTATATTGATAAAGTTGTACCGTAGATTTTATCAAAATCACCAATCTCATATAATTCTTTAATAACTTGTTGAGTAATAGGTTGATCTACTGACAGAATCATCATTGCTTGTCCACCTTCAGAACTTCTTCCTAAAGACATTGAAGCAATATTGATATCATGTTTACCGAGTAGTTGACCTGTTAAACCTACCATTCCTGGTAAGTCTTTATGATAAGAAATAAATTGATAAGCATTAGGTTTAAAATCTACTGAATAATCATTAATTCTTACAATACGTGCACCAAATCCGTCTATTACAGTTGCACCAATTTTCACCTCTTCATGTTCACTTATCAAATTAATTTGAATATAATTGCTGAATGTCCCCTGTGAAGCACGATTTTCAATATGATGAGTGATACCTTGTTCGTTTAATAATGCAATAGCATTAATTAAGTTCACGCGTTCACCTAAATTTTGTTTTAAAATTGACGTTACGATTGATCGAGTAATTAAATCAGCTTCTTTTTTAGCATGTTCTCCGTTAAAAGTCACTTTAATCTCTCTAGGCGCATCATCTAATAATTGAATTGCCAATTCACCTGAAAGCTGGCTAATACGAAGCCATTGTTGTGTCTTCTCATCAATATGGTTTAAGTTTAACTTAGGTGCATTGACTGCGTTTGTAACATTACCATTTTCTAAAATATCAATGATTTCTTCAGCAACTGATACAGCTACTTTTTCTTGTGCTTCAATCGTAGATGCACCTAAATGAGGAGTTACAATAATATTTTTATGATCGAGCAGCGGTGAATCTAGAGGAGGTTCATTTTCAAATACGTCTAATGCTGCTCTAGCAATTTGATGTTGATTTAAGGCATTAAGCAAGTCGTTTTCATTAATAATTCCGCCTCTAGCTACATTAATAATTTGTAACGTTGGTTTAGCTTGATTAAAGAAATGAGCATCGATAATACCTTTTGTTTTAGGTGTTAATGGTGTGTGAACGGTAACAAAATCTGAACGTTGAGCAATTTCATCAATTGTTGCTAGTTCAATTCCAAGTTGCTCTGCTTTTTCTTTAGTCAAAAAAGGGTCATAAGCTAAAACAGTCATACCAAAACTTTTTAATCTTTTTGCTACACCTAAACCAATACGTCCTGCTCCAATGACGCCTAATACTTTTTGATATAATTCAACTCCTTTAAATGCTTTACGATTCCATTCTTTATTCTTTAGTGATGTGTAAGCTTGCGGTATATTTCGTGCCATTGCTAGAATCATAGCAACTGAGTGCTCAGTAGCAGAAATCGTATTTCCATCGGGAGCATTTACAACGAGTATACCGTTTAGAGTTGCTGATTTTATATCAATATTATCCACACCTACACCGGCTCTTGCAATAACTTTTAAGTTTGAAGCATGGTTAATAATAGATTCTGTGACTTGAGTTTGACTACGTACGATTAACCCTTGATAGTTAGGAATAATATCGACAAGTTCTTTTTCAGTTAAACCAGACTTAAAATCAACGTTAAAATCAGGATGATGGATTAAACTTTGTAAACCTTTTTCTGAAATTGGATCTGAAACTAAAATATTATGCGTCATGTTGAATTACCTCCGTAAATTTTAGCGTAGCTTTGCCAATATAATTGACTTTACGATAATCTGTAAGAATGATTTCTAAAGCTGAAACAACAGATAAAATATCAAAAGGTGACACTTTTCCCATGTGACCAATTCTCAAAATGGTTCCTTTTAGTTTGCCTTGACCACCAGCAATAGTAATATTAAATCTTGATTTTAGTGTTGATTTAATATATGTTAATTCGTCTTTATCGTGAGGGATAAAAGAAGTAACAGTAGGAGAGGCATATGAGTCTTTAGTAACTAATAAATTTAAATCTAATGCTTTTAAACTTTCTCTTAAACCATCTCTAATCAAGTAATGTCTGTGAATGGTATTGTTAAATCCTTCTTTTTTAATAAGTGCAGCATAAGCGTTAACCGCTCTAAATAATCCAACATTTGGTGTGAATGGAGTAGAATTTTGTTCAATAGAATCAAAGTACTTATTTAAATTTAAATAAAAACGTGGTGTTTTAACTGCTTTAAATCGCTCTTGTGCACGATGATTATAAGCAACAAAAGATAGGCCAGGCGGTAACATTAAAGCTTTCTGGCTACCTGACACGAGTACATCAATATTGTCTCTTTCTAAATCGACATCAACGGCACCAATACAACTTACGCCATCGACAACGAAGTAAATGTCTTGATTGAATGCTTTAATCACTTTTCCTAATTTGTGTATAGGGTGAAGTACAGCAGTAGAAGTCTCGCAAAATTGGGTGAATACAGCAGTAATATCATGTTTAAGTGAATGTAAATATGTTTCAAATGCTTCAATGTCGACCGCTTTTCCCCATTCAACATCATAAACATGTACATTCTTATAAAATGTTTCAGCAATTTGTTTAAAACGATTGCCAAATGCACCTGATACAATGACTACAAAATGATCCTCGGGATTGACTATATTTAACATACTAGCTTCTAAGACGCTAGTACCACTTGAAGTAAGAATCATTACTTTATTTTTAGTTCCAAAAATAGGTTTTAAATGATTAAATGCTTCTTCTGCGATAGCTTCAAAATCTGAAGAACGATGGCCTACCATTGATAAATTAAGTGCATGTGTGATTTCATCAGGTACAGGGGTTGGTCCAGGTGTTAATAATAAGGGTTCATAATAATACATCGTAAATCTTCCTCCTGATATAAGATTTTTTAATTTTACCAAATATTCTGAAAATTTAAAAGTCTAAAATAAAAAGCGGCAGTTAAATCGACCGCTTTTAGTTCTAATCTTGAATGGTTGCTTGAATTTCTATTTTAACGTTGTTTCGAATTGAGTTAGATATCATACAATGATGATCAGCAATATCTAATAGTTTAGGAAGTCGTTTATTAAGATGCGTTTTTTCTTCTTCTGTAAGAGATATTGTTGGATAATGAGTGATTTTTTCCATTTTAAATTTTCCATTTTCAAACACTGCGCTTCCAATTGACTTAATTTCTAAATGAATATTAGTAAATTTAGCTCTTTCAAGTGTAGCAGCTAAAGAGATAATATAACATGATGAGGCTGCTGCAACTAACATTTCATCGGGATTTGTCCCAGTTCCATTACCACCAAGTGAAGAGGGAATAGAAATTTGCTCAGAAATTACATCGCCATTAACTTTACCGATTTCTTCACGACCTCCACGCCATGACGTATGAACTACAAAATCGTGTTTAACCATTATTATTGACCTCCTATATCATTATGGTAATTTAAGTGTAGTTGAACATATAATTAATTTAAAGGATGGTATTTAAAAATGAAAATACAAAAGCCTAATACATCATTTCAAATCGTTGCACACCGTGGATTATCGCAGAAATATCCTGAAAATACGGTAGAAGGTTTTAAAGCAGCCCTTATGCAACATATTGATATGTTAGAAATTGATGTACATTTTACAAAAGATAAACAATTAGTAGTCATTCATGACGATTCCATTGACCGCACATCGAATCAAAAGGGTAAAGTAAAAGATTTTACTTTAGAAGAATTAAAACAATTTGATTTTGGAATCAGACATGGTGAAACTTTTAAAAATACTCGTATTTCTACTTTTAGCGAAGTACTTTCATTATTTAAAAATTACTCTAAAACATTACTTATTGAAATAAAAAAACCAGAACAGTATCCTGGCATTGAAAAAGCGTTACTTGAGGAACTCGATAAATTTCAAATTCCCTCTCATAGAGTCATTATTCAGTCATTTGATGTGGAAAGTGTTAAAAGAATGTCTGAATACACAAAGAAATATGCACTAGGTGTTTTAATAAGTAAAAAGCAATACTGGTACAAACAACCTGATTTTGAAAATATAGCTTCTTTTGCACAATTTATAAATCCTAACTATAAATTAATAAATAAAAAATTTATCAAGCGTGCTCATGAACATCATCTTAAAGTAATACCTTATACAGTAAATAACATGAAAGATGTGAAAAAATTGATTCATTTAGGAGTAGATGGAATTATCTCAGATATACCAGATGATATATTTAAATTATAAATAAAAAACCACCCTGACCAAAATGGAAAGGGTGGTAGAATATTAATCAACTTATCTTGAGTAGTACTCAACGATTAATTGTTCATTAATTTCAGCTGGTAATTCACTACGTTCTGGTAAGCGAACGAAAGTACCTTTTAAGCTGTCAGCATCGAAATCTAAATATTCTGGTACGAAATTGTTGATTTCAACAGATTCTTTAATGATATCTAAGTTTTGTGATTTTTCACGAACTGAGATAACTTGACCAGGTTTTAAAGTGTATGATGGGATGTCAACACGTTTACCATCAACTTCAATGTGACCATGGCCAACTAATTGACGAGCTTGACGACGTGTACGTGCTAAACCTAATGAGTAAACTACTGCATCTAAACGGCTAGCTAATAAAATCATGAAGTTTTCACCGTGTACACCGTGCTGTTTACCAGCAATATCAAATGTGTTACGGAATTGTCTTTCAGTCATTCCATATAAATAACGTAATTTTTGTTTTTCACGTAATTGTAAACCATATTCTGATAATTTTTTACGTTGGTTTGGACCATGTTGTCCTGGTGCGTAAGGACGTTTTTCTAATTCTTTACCAGTACCACTTAATGAGATACCTAAACGACGAGATTTTTTCCAGTTAGAACCTCTGAAACGAGCCATAATAAGACTCCTCCTTTTTCTTTTTTGTTGGAATGAATAAACAAAAAAGAGTGTTGTATGCTCATTAAGATATATTGTTTTATGTGTCTTCACCTTATAGCTACAGTTACATGACACGTCCACATCGGGAACAACATAGAGCTTAATAATATACAACTGCTATTTTCGTTAATTCACACAAAATTCATTGTACCATTATTTTTTAAAGTGTCAAGGAATCATTTAAATTTATTATTTTGATAATTGGTGTTCTAAGATAGAAACTATCTCTTCAAGTCCTTGTTGATCGCCTTTACTAAATCGTTGTGTAATAGGCGCATCTATATCTAACACGCCGATTATTTCATTATCAACATGAATTGGAACGACAATTTCAGATTTACTATTAGCATCGCAAGCGATGTGACCAGGAAATGTATTTACATCATCGACAAGTTGTGTTTGGTTATTTGCAACAGCAGTTCCACATACACCTTTTCCTATAGAGATATGCACGCAAGCAGGATGCCCTTGGAAAGGACCTAAAATAAGTTCATTATTTTCAATTAAATAAAATCCTACCCAATTGATTTGATCTAAGTTGTCATTGAGTAAAGCTGAAGTATTACTTAAAATTGCAATTAGATTTGTTTCATCTTCAATAAGACTTGCAAGTTGTTTACCTAATAAGTTGTAATTTGTTTCTTTAGTTGTCGTCATATAAAAACCTCTCTATGTAATATTTTGATTATTAGTATAAATGTAAAAATTTTTTCAATCAATTCTTTGAATTTTATTTTAATGACGGGATAAGATACGTTATAATAATGATAATATAGGAGGAGAATGAGATGGTTTTATACATTATATTAGCAATTATTATTATTATATTGATTGCTGTCGGTATTATGTTTTATTTACGTTCTAACAAACGTAAAATGGTTGAGCAAGCAGAAGAACGTAAATTAAAAGTTCAACAGTTACCTTTTGAAGATAATTTAGAAAAGTTATCAGCTTTAAACCTTAAAGGTGAAACGAGAACAAAATACGACGCGTTAAAACAAGATACATTAGATCACACTAATAACTATTTAGCACCAGTAGAAGAAAAAATTCATGACGCTGAGCTTCAACTTGATAAATTCCAATTTGCAGGAGCTCAAACTGAAATTGATGACGCTCATGAATTAATGGATAGATATGAAGCTGGTTATCAGTCACAAGTAGATGAAGTAAATGAAATTCTTTCTCTACATAAAGATAACGAAGCAATCTATGAAAAATGTAAAATAGATTATCGTGAAATGAAAAGAGATGTTTTAGCAAATAGACATCAATTTGGAGAAGCGGCAGCTCCTCTTGAAAAACGTATTGAGGCTTTTGAACCAGAACTTGATCAGTATGACATGCTGAAAGAAGAAGGTAACTATGTACAAGCTCATAATCATATTAATGGATTAAATGACTCTATTAATGAAACAAAAGGATATATGGATGAAATTCCAGATTTAATTAGAGAAACTCAAAAAGAGTTACCAGGACAATTCCAAGATTTAAAATATGGTTGTAGAGATTTAAAAGTAAATGGTTATGACTTGGATCATGTAAAAATTGATGGAACATTACAAAGCTTAAAAACTGAATTAAATTTTGTAGAACCTATGATTAGTCGTCTTGAATTACAGGAAGCTAATGATAAATTGCAACAAATTAATGATAAGCTTGATGAAATGTATGATTTAATTGAGCATGAAGTAAAAGCTAAAAATGAAGTTGAAGAAACAAAAGAAGATATTACAAATGAATTATTCAAAGCGAGAGAAATGAACTATACGCTTAGAACAGAAATCGACTATATACGAGAAAACTATTTCATTAATGAAAGTGATGTTCATAGTATTAGACAACATGAAAATGAAATTCAAAATCTAGTTGTAGTATATGATGATATTCTAAAAGAAATGTCTAAATCTGCTGTGAGATACAGTGAAGTAAAAGATAATTTAGAATACTTAGATGAACATGTAAAAGTGATTAATGAAGAACAAGAAAAATTACAAAATCATCTGATTCAACTTAGAGAAGATGAAGCTGAGGCTGAAGATAATCTATTAAAAATTCAATCGAAAAAAGAAGAGATTTATCGTCGACTTCTTGCTTCAAACCTAACAAGTGTTCCAGAGCGATTTGTTATTATGAAAAATGAAATCGACCATGAAGTAAGAGCGGTCAGCGAACAATTTAACGAACGTCCGCTTCATGTTAAACAACTTAAAGATAAAGTTTCAAAAATTGTAATTCAAATGAATACTTTTGAAGATGAAGCGAATGATATATTAGTCAATGCAGTCTATGCAGAACGATTAATTCAATATGGAAACAGATATCGTAAAGATCATCATAGTGTAGATAAAAGTTTAAACGAAGCAGAACGTTTATTTAAAAATAACCGTTATAAGCGCTCAATTGAAGTATCAGAGCAAGCACTTGAAAGTGTAGAACCTGGTATAACAAAACATATTGAAAATGAAGTGATTAAAGGATAATACATTTTTATAGTTAGAGAATGACCTAGACATCCACATATTTCTAGGTTGTTCTCTTTTATTTTTTTAAAAAAATAGTATAATGCTTGAGTGTCTATTTTTAAGTCGAGAAATCTAAAATATGTTTTAGATATGTTATTGATGAAAGTGAGTGTTCTATATATGATTTATTTAGATAATGCTGCCACAACAAAACCGAACCAAGCGGTTTTAGATTCATTTCTAAAAGTAAGTGAGAAAGCTTATTATAATGCTAATAGTCCTCATCAAATGGGTTTACAATCAGAAAAAATATTATTACAGGCTAAGTCGCGTGTAAAAGAGATGTTAAACCTCAATAATAATACTGATGTCATTTTCACAAGTGGTGCCACTGAGTCTAATAATATTGCACTCAAAGGTATTGCATTAAGAAAAAAACAGTTTGCGAATGTAATCATTACCTCAGTATTAGAGCATCCATCAGTATTAGAAGTGATGCGTTATTTAGAAACACAAGGATTTATATTGAAATATGTGAATGTGACTCCAAATGGTCAAATAGATATTAATCATTTAGAACAATTAATGACGGATAATGTGGGCTTAGTAACATGTATGTATGTCAATAATGTTATGGGACAAATACAACCGATAAAAGAAATTGGCTCATTATTAAAACAATATCCTAAGGCACATTTTCACGTAGATGGCGTTCAGGCTTTAGGGAAAATTCCAATGCAATTAGAGAATGTAAATAGTGTAAGTTTTAGTGGTCATAAATTTAATGGTTTAAAAGGTCAAGGCATATTAATTATCGATAATAAGGAAAAAATTGAACCGACAGTATTTGGCGGTGGTCAGGAATATGGAATTAGAAGTGGTACTGTAAATTTAGCAATGAATGTTTCACTTGTGAAAGCAATGGAAATTGCAATTCAAAATTTAAATGAGCTTAATCATCGTCTATCACGTTATAATAAAGTAATTAGAGAAAGTTTAAGTCAATATAAAGGAGTGTATATTAATTCTCCAGAAAATAGTGCTCCGCATATTTTAAATATTGCTTTTCCAGGAGTAAAAGGAGAAGTGCTTGTTAATGCGTTCTCAAAATTGGATATTATGGTGTCGACTACAAGTGCATGTTCGTCTAAAAGAGAAAAATTAAATGAAGTTTTGTTAGCAATGGACATCGAGGACAACAGAATAGAGGGAAGCGTTCGCTTATCCATGGGTGAAACTACAACAGAAAAAGATATCGAACAATTTAAAGATAAATTTAAATTAATCTATGCTCAAATAAAGGAGTTGTTGAAATAAATGAAATATGATCATATTTTGGTAAGATATGGAGAACTTACGTTAAAAGGAACAAATAGAAAAAGATTCACAAATGTATTAAAAGAAAATGTGATTCAGTCATTACGTTCATTAGAAGGTACACGAGTTAAATGCGAGAGAGATCGCATGTTTATCTCGCTTTTTGAGGAAGCAAATGTAAATGAAGTCATGAATCGTTTAACAAAGATATTTGGCATAAAATCTATTAGTCCAGTATTTAAAACAACACAAAATCTTGAAGATATAAAACAACTTTGTGTTTCGTTAGCTAAAGACTTTGCACATGGAGATACTTTTAAAATTGATGTAAAACGTGTAGATAAATCATTTTCATTAGATACGTATCAACTACAAAGAGAACTAGGTGGTGTCATTTTAAAATCAGTTGATCATTTAAAAGTAGATGTTAAACGTCCGACACATAATATTAAAGTGGAAGTACGTAAAGAAGGCGTATATATCTATACTAAAGTTATCGATGGTGCTGGCGGATTACCTACAGGTACAGGTGGTAAAACACTTCTTCAGTTATCAGGTGGGATTGATTCACCAGTAGCTGGTATGGAAATGATGAAACGTGGCGTAAAAATAGAAGCTATTCATTTTCACAGTCCACCATTTACAAGTGAAAAAGCGAAAGATAAAGTGATTGAATTGACACGCATACTATCTGAACGTGTAGGACCCATTAAATTACATATTGTTCCTTTCACAGCACTTCAAAAACAAATCAATAAGTCTGTGCATCCACGATATACCATGACTACTACTAGACGCATGATGTTACGAGTGACAGATATTATCTTAGAACGTATTGGAGCGAACGCCATCGTAAATGGTGAAAATTTAGGTCAAGTAGCTAGTCAAACATTAAAGAGTATGTACGCAATTAATGATGTTACATCTACTCCTATTTTAAGACCACTTATTTCTTTAGATAAAGAAGACATTATAAAAAAAGCAAAAGAAATAGGAACATTTGAAGTTTCAATACAGCCTTATGAGGATTGCTGTACGATTTTTACGCCTAAAAACCCTGTAACTGAACCAGATTTTGATAAAGTTGTTAAATATGAAAGTGTGTTTAACTTTGATAATCTTGTTCAAGAAGCAGCAGACAATGTAGAAACAATAGAGATTAATAAAGATTATAAAACTGAAAAAGATAAAAGTACTGATGCACTCATTGATGAATTATTTTAATATGAAAGTATTAAAGTAATTTAATAAGGGGTGGGCGTTATAGAACTAAGTTTTCATATTATTTTCATTATTATTAGTTTTGGTTTCTTGGCAGCATTTATAGATGCTGTTGTAGGTGGCGGTGGCTTAATATCAATTCCTGCACTCTTAGCTATAGGAATGCCGCCATCATTAGCATTAGGTACAAACAAATTAGCAAGTGCGTTTGGCTCATTAACGAGTGCAATCAAATTTTTAAAATCTGGAAATGTTGATAAAAAAATAGTATTTAGACTATTTCCGTTTGTATTTATATTTGCAGTTGGTGGAGCAAGTTTAGCTACTTTCTTGCCATCAGATGTTTTGAAACCACTCGTTATAGTCATATTGACACTTGTTTTAATTTACACCATTTTTAAGAAAGAATGGGGTAATGTCAGAACGTTCTCTAAATTTACTATTAGTAAAGCGATTGCCTTTATATCACTTCTGCTTTTAATTGGATTTTATGACGGATTCTTAGGCGGAGGTACTGGATCATTTATGTTATTTGTATTATTAATGTTTGGATTTGATTTTTTAAGTGCAGCTGGTAATGCAAAAGTATTAAACTTTGCTTCAAACGTTGGTGCATTAACATTATTTATTATTTTTGGTCAAGTAAATATAGCATATGGATTAATTATGGCAGTCAGTATGGTGATTGGGTCGTATACTGGTGCACATTTTGCAATCAAAAAAGGTGTAGGATATGTCAAAATTTTATTTATAATAGTTACCATTTTACTCATTTTAAAAAATACCTTTGATTATATCATGCAAATCATTTCAAATTAAAATAGTAGTTAGCGTTTTAAATGATTGAAATAAGTTTAAATACTATCGTATCATTAAACTATAATTTAAATAACTAATGGGAGGTCATATAATATGACAGAAATTACTTTTAAAAATAACCCTATACATTTAGAAGGAACTGAGGTTTCAAAAGGAGATGTGGCTCCTAATTTTAAAGTTTTGGAT
>NZ_KV827224.1:58091-139872 GCF_001836075.1 Staphylococcus sp. HMSC035D11 | reverse complement strand
AAAGTTTTGGATAATAGTTTAAATGAAGTTACTTTAGATAATTTTAAAGGGCAAAAGAAATTGATTAGTGTTGTTCCTTCTATTGATACTGGCGTATGTGATCAACAAACTCGCAAATTTAATGAAGAAGCTTCTCAAGAAAATGGTGTAGTACTTACAATTTCAGCGGATTTACCTTTCGCTCAAAAAAGATGGTGTGCATCAAATGGTCTAGAAAATGTAATTACGTTAAGTGACCATAAAGATTTATCATTTGGTGAGCATTATGGTGTTGTTATGAAAGAAATGAGATTATTAGCGCGTTCTGTTTTCGTATTAGATGAAAACAATCATGTAGTTTATAAAGAGTTAGTTCAAGAAGGTACTGATTTTCCAAATTTCGAGGCTGCTTTAGAAGCTTATCGTAATATTTAAGTCACTATTAAATGATTAAATTAAAGATATAATACTAATATTGTCCATATGTATTTTAAAATGAATGATTTCGTTTTAAGACATTTGCATTATGGACATTTTTTTATTGGAAAGGAATTGAATATGGCAGAAGAACAAACTATTATGGAAAGATTATTCCGAACTTTAGATGATAAAGCTAAGTCGTTAAATGAAGAAAATGGTCAAAGCTTTATAGAAAATTTAGGTTTAGCAATGGAAGATGTATATCGTAATCAACGTACTCTATTAGAACAAGCAACGCTTCAAGATCGTCGAAAAGCATTTCAATTTGCTTACTTAAGCTTATTACAAGAAGAAAATATTCAGGCAAATCATCAAATTACACCAGATTCTATTGGCTTAATTTTAGGTTTTTTAGTACAAAAATTTATAGAAAATAATAAAGAATTACAGATTGTTGATATTGCAAGTGGAGCTGGTCATTTAAGCGCTACAGTGAATGAAGTATTAAAAGATAGCGAAGTTATGCATCACTTAATTGAAGTAGATCCTGTTTTATCGAGAGTTAGTGTGCATCTAGCGAATTTTTTAGAAATACCGTTTGATGTGTATCCTCAAGATGCGATTATGCCATTACCATTGGAGGAAGCTGATGTGGTTGTTGGAGATTTTCCTATTGGATATTATCCTTTAGATGAACGTAGTAAAGAAATGAAACTTGGATTTGAAGAAGGCCATAGTTATTCACACTTTTTACTCATCGAACAAGCCGTCTATGCTTTAAAACAAAGTGGCTATGCTTTTTTAGTAGTACCTAGTAATATTTTTGAAGATGAACATGTGAAACAGTTACAAAATTTTATTACTACAGAAACTGAAATGCAAGCATTTTTAAACCTTCCTAAAACATTGTTTAAAAATGAAAATGCACGTAAATCAATTTTAATACTACAAAAGAAAAAAGCAAATGAAACTAAGCCTGTAGAAGTGTTATTAGCTAATATTCCGGATTTTAAAAATCCTAATCAATTCCATGGTTTTATTAACGAATTAAATGAGTGGATGGACGCAAATCATTCACAAAAATAAACTGTGATATTCTTGAATTACTTCTGTATTAGTGGTTAAATAGATATGGATATTTAATATATAAATTGGAGGACAATGAATCATGTCTAAATTAGTTTTAGCGATTAATGCGGGAAGTTCTTCTTTAAAGTTCCAACTTATCAGAATGCCTGAAGAAGAATTAGTTACAAAGGGCTTAATTGAGCGTATTGGTATTAAAGATTCAATATTTACTATTGAAGTAAATGGTGAAAAAGTAAAAAGAGTTAAAGATATTAAAGATCATGAAGAGGCAATTAATATCATGTTAGATAGCTTCAAAAAACATGGTATTATTAATGATATTAATGATATTGCTGGTACAGGGCATCGTGTTGTTCATGGTGGAGAATTATTCCCTAAATCTGCTTTAGTCACTGATGAAGTAGAAGAAAAAATTGAGTCATTAAGTGAATTAGCGCCATTACATAATCCTGCAAACTTAATGGGAGTTCGTGCCTTTAGAAAGTTATTACCTAATATTCCACATGTTGTAGTTTTTGATACTTCATTCCATCAAACTATGCCAGAAAGTTCTTATTTGTATAGTTTACCATATAACTATTACGAAGATTTTGGTATTCGTAAATACGGTTTCCATGGTACAAGCCATAAATATGTATCACGTCGTGCGGCTGATATTTTAGAAAAACCTATTGAAGAATTACGTATTATTTCTTGTCATATTGGTAATGGTGCGTCAATTGCTGCAATTGATGGTGGGAAATCTATCGATACATCAATGGGCTTCACTCCATTAGCAGGTGTAACAATGGGTACACGTTCAGGAGATATTGATCCAGCTTTAATTCCATTTATTATGGAAAAAACAGGTAAAACTGCTGATGAAGTTTTAACAGTTTTAAACAAAGAATCTGGATTATTAGGTATCTCTGGTACTTCAAGTGATTTACGTGATTTATTAGGTGAAGCTGCCAATGGCGATGAACGAGCTGAACTTGCTTTAGATATTTTTGCTTCTAGAATTCACAAATACATTGGTTCTTATGCTGCTAGAATGCATGGCGTTGATGTTATTGTCTTCACAGCAGGTGTCGGTGAAAATTCATCACCAATACGTGCTAAAATTTTAGAAGGCTTAGAGTTTATGGGTGTTTATTGGGATCCTAAGAAAAATGAATCTACTCACGGTGAAGAAGCTTTCATAAATTACCCACACTCTCCAGTTAAAGTAATTGTTGTTCCAACTAATGAAGAAGTCATGATTGCAAGAGACACAGTAAAATTCGGTGAATTATAAGATATATTAAAAAAACGATGAGATTAAACTTATCTCATCGTTTTTTAGAATATAACAGGGGAATAGAACAAAAGTCATGTTGAATTTGTTGTCCCACTCTAATGTTGTATCTCTAACATATTAAAGAGGTCTGAGACATAAGGAATTGTCTCAGACCTCTTTATTTACATACATTACTTTATTAAGAAAATTGTTTTCTAAATTCAGGAGTTGCAACTTCAGGTTGGAAATCTTCTGGAATTTCTTCAGTACGCACGACAAGTACATCACATGGTGCATGACGAACGATTGCTTCTGAAACAGAACCAACGATAAATCGTTCTACTGCATTTAATCCTGAAGTACCACACATTATTAAATCGACACCTAATTCATTTGCTAACTTTTTAGGTATAATCGCTTTAGGTGATCCAAATTCTAAACGAGTTTCTACATTTGTAACACCTGCACGTGAAGCAACTTCCTTATAGCCTTTTAAAAGTTCATCAGAAAAACCTTTAGATTTTTCCGTGAATTGAGCATCGTACACTTCATAAGAAGAGTAAGTTCTTGAATCGATAATATTAACAATAGTTAATTGAGCATCATTACGTTTAGCAACGTCTACAGCTTTGTTGAAAGCCCATTCTGCTTCATGTGAACCATCAACTGCGATTAAAATGTTTTTATAAGTTAACATCTTAAGTCCCCCTTAACTTTTCTTAATTCAATTTTAACATAAATTTCTGAATATTTAATATTTATAATTCAACAATTATGTGGACATTGTGTATCTTTGGTGATTGCGCTTTCATTACTTTAGCGTTACCATAAGAAGTGGAGGTGGATGGAATGAAAATCGGTATTCCAAAAGAAATAAAAAATAATGAGAATAGAGTAGGTTTATCACCAAGTGGTATACATGCATTAGTTGAACAAGGACATACAGTACTTGTTGAAACAAACGCAGGTTCTGGTTCATATTTTGAAGACGAAGATTATAAACAGGCTGGTGCAGAAATAGTTAATGATGCAAAAACAACTTGGGATGTAGACATGGTGATTAAAGTAAAAGAACCATTAGAAGAAGAATATAAATATTTCAGAGAAGGTCTTATCTTATTCACATACTTACATCTTGCTAATGAAGAAAAACTTACTCAAGCATTAGTTGATAATAAAGTAGTAAGTATTGCCTACGAAACAGTTCAATTACCAGATCGTTCTTTACCTTTATTAACACCAATGAGTGAAGTTGCAGGACGTATGTCAGCTCAAATTGGTGCAGAATTCTTACAAAAAATTAACGGTGGAATGGGTATTTTACTTGGTGGCGTGCCAGGTGTACCAAAAGGCAAAGTTACTATTATTGGTGGCGGTCAAGCAGGTACAAATGCTGCTAAAATTGCTTTAGGATTAGGTGCAGATGTAACTATTTTAGATGTAAATCCTAAACGTTTAGCGGAATTAGAAGATTTGTTTGACGGTCGTGTTAATACAATAATGTCTAATCCACTTAATATTGAAAATGCAGTTAAAGAAAGTGACTTAGTTATTGGTGCAGTATTAATTCCTGGAGCGAAAGCGCCAAGTTTAGTTACTGAAGATATGATTAAACAAATGAAAGACGGTTCAGTAGTAGTCGACATTGCTATTGACCAAGGTGGGATCTTTGAAACTACTGATAAAATCACGACACATGATGATCCAACTTATGTTAAACATGGTGTTGTACATTATGCAGTAGCGAATATGCCTGGTGCAGTTCCACGTACGTCTACTATTGCTCTTAATAATGCGACTTTACCTTATGCACAGTTACTTGCTAATAAAGGTTATAAAGAGGCATTTAAAGCAAATCAACCTCTGTCATTAGGTTTAAATACGTATAAAGGTTATGTAACTAATAAAGGTGTTGCAGAAGCTTTTGATTTAACTTATACATCTATTGAAGATGCATTAAAAGAATAATCTAAATTAATTCAATAAAAAGCGGAATAGCATTCGTTATGAGTGCCTATTCCGCTTTTTTGATATAAAAGAGAGATTTAATTTTAAATTATTTATTATAATGTGTAAGTACTTCAAACCCAGTATCAGTGACTAAAATATCATCTTCAATTCTGACGCCAGCGACATCAGGCACATAAATGCCAGGTTCAATTGTAATCACCATACCTGCTTCAAGTAAATTTGTATTTGTACTTGATACATCTTGATATTCATGTTCTTCTAAACCGAGTCCATGTCCTAATCGATGAGGGAAGAAATCACCGTAACCCGCTTCTGAAATAATGTCTCTAGCAATTTTATCAATATTTTGTAAAGGGACACCTGGTTTAATTGCTTCAATAGCACTTTGTTCAGCTTTTAATACAATATCATAAATCGTTCTTGCTTCTTTACTTGGTTCACCAAATTTTACAGTTCTTGTCATATCACTACAATAATGATTATAGACTACACCTAAATCAAATAATACATATTCATTCTTAACTAATGTTCGATCTCCAGGTGTACCATGTGGAGATGCAGCATGGTCACCAAATAGTACCATTGTATCGAAACTCATTTCACTGACGCCATATTTTTTAATTTCATTTTCAATATGATTTACAACTTCTCTTTCAGTTACGCCTTCAGATAAAAATGAAACACCAATATCTATACATTTATCTGCAAGTTCAGCAGCTTTTTTTATATTTTTAACTTCATTTTCATCTTTAATATTTCTTAGCTTTTTAATAGTTAAATCGATATCTTCATACACTTTAATGTTAAAGTTATTCGTAAGTTCTCGTTGACGTTTAACAGTGAGATGTTCACTTTCAATTAGTAATTTATCAAATGTATGGGGTGCTAAATCGAAAGGACTCTCAGTATCTAAATAGCCAACAATATTTCCATTAAAAGGTGAATGCTTAACTTCTTCAACTTCCATTTTAGGACAATATAATGTGCATTCACCATTTGAAGTTATAAGTAACGCAAACAATCTTTCATGAGGTTCACTTCTATAACCTGTGAAGTAGAATATATTAAGTGGAGTAGTAATCCATGCTGCATCAGCATTTTTATCTTTTAATGTTGCAATAATTTCGTCTGTTTTAATCATAATACGTATCCTCCTATAGTTTAATCAATTTAATTTTACGTCTAAATAGAAATGAATTCAAAGTGTTTCAAGTTATAAATATAATTATCAGGGTATAATAATAATATTAAAATATAGGAGGTTCTATATATGAAACTTTCATTTCATGGACAGTCAACGATTTATTTTGAAAGTAATGACAAAAAAGTAATTGTTGATCCATTTATTTCTGGTAATGATAAAAGTGATTTAGATGAGCAGACATTAGATGTGGATTATATTATTTTAACGCATGGACATGGTGATCATTTTGGTGATGTAGTTGAATTAGCTAATCGCAATCATGCTACAGTGATTGGTTCTGCAGAAGTACAAGGCTATTTAACAACGTATCATGGAATTGAACACGCACATGGTATGAATATTGGCGGTAAATATCAATTTGATTTCGGTACAGTAAAATTTGTTCAAGCCTTCCACAGTTCAAGTTATACTAATGAAGATGGAATACCTGTTTATTTGGGTATGCCAATGGGCGTTATCATTGAAGCAGAAGGTAAAACAATTTACCATGCAGGAGATACTGGTTTATTTAGCGATATGAAATTAATTGCTGAACGTCATCCAGTAGATGTATGTTTTATTCCTATTGGTGATAATTTTACTATGGGTATTGAAGATGCAAGTTATGCAATAAATGAATTCATTAAACCTAAAATTTCAGTGCCTATTCATTACAATACATTCCCATTAATTGAACAAGATCCACAGAAATTTAAAGAAGCAGTATCTCAAGGAGAAGTACAAATTTTACAACCTGGTGATGAAGTGACATTTTAATGATATATAGAAAAGACGGTAAATATAGCATTTACCGTCTTTTTTTATAAGATTAAAATTATTTAACTATTAAAACAGGGATAGTAGCACGTTTAGCAACTTTATGACTAACACTACCTAAAACAAATTTCTTTTGTTGTTCAGCTTTACGGTTACTTAATACGACAATGTCATATTTACCACTATTTGCATGTTTCACCAATTCATCTTTTGGATTTCCACGAACGATAATTTGATCATAATTGATACCATAATCATCTAAAGTATGACGTGTGTGTTCAAGTCCTTGATCACGACGATGTGTCAATTTTTCGATGTGAGTCCCTCCTTTAATAGAGGCTTGGATGTCTTGTTCACCAATCGCATTCATGATTGTAACAACGGTACCTGGGCCAGCTAATTTTGAAATTTCTTTCAATGCTTTGTCATTTTTTAATTGAGTATCTACACCTAGTAATATGTTTTTATACATAGGTCATCCCTCCTTATATTTAATTATATAATTAGTGATTTAATATTTCCATCAAATTTATATTTTTATTATTTAAATTAACTTCATTTTTATACATTAAAAACAAAATGATACCGATATGTTAGTTTTTGATACTTTTGTCACATTCAAATCGATTTTTATAAATAAAAAAGTTATAATATATTAGACATTGTCTAAAAATGAAGAGGGTTGAAAATGACTAAACATGAACAAATTGTATCTTATATAGAATCATTAAATATAGGACAAAAAATTTCAGTTAGAAAAATAGCCAAAGTAATGAATGTTTCTGAAGGGACTGCTTATAGAGCAATTAAAGATGCTAGTCAACTTGGCTTTGTAACCACCATCGATAGAGTGGGTACAGTTCGGATAGATAAAAAGAGTCGCGAACAAATTGAACATCTTACTTTTCAAGAAATTGTGAATATTATTGAAGGTGACATCATAAGTGGGAAAAATGGTTTAAATAAAACTGTTAGTAAATTTGCAATTGGAGCTATGGAACTAAAAGATGTAGTAAAGTATATTGGAAATCAAACGTTATTGATTGTAGGTAACCGTCCTGAAGTTCAGATGGAAGCATTAAAAAGAGGAAGCGGTATACTTATTACCGGTGGATTTAGTACAGCTCAAAATATTATTGATTATGCAAATAAACAAGAGTTACCTATTATTTCTTCAAATTATGATACATTTTTAGTAGCTAATATCATTAATAGAGCCATGTATAATCAAATGATAAGAAAAGAGATACTTATTGTTGAAGATATCGTAAAACCTATCAATGATATGACGGTAGTGTTTGATGAAATGGGTTTAGAAGACTATATTTCTCGTGCAAAAGTCACAGGACATTCTCGTTTTCCAGTAGTAAATAAAGATTGGAAACTTGTGGGAATTGTAACGAGTAAAGAAATTATTCATATGAACGAAGATGATAAGATTAATAAAGTCATGACAAGACGACCTATCAATGTTGAATTAACAACTACAGTAGCGAGTTGTGCTCATATAATGATTTGGGATGGAATTGAAATTTTACCTGTCACAACAAGAAATAAAAAAGCAATAGGTGTTATTACACGAAATGATGTGTTAAAAGCAATGCAATTAATTGGAAGACAACCTCAAATTGGAGAAACCATTATCGATCAAATTGCCAAACATATCTCAATAAATCATAATGAGACTTCAGTTAAAATTTCACCAGTTTTAACCAACCAATATGGTACGTTGAGTAAAGCAATATGTGTCGCAATTATTGAAGAAACAATTAAACATGAATTGCGTAAGTATAAAAAAGTAGATGTTATGATTGAAAGCTTGAATATCATTTATATTAAAAATGTCGCAATTGAAAGTACGCTTGATGTAAAGTATAACATGTTAGATGTAGGAAGAAATTTTGCTAAATTAGAGGTCACTATGACTTGTAAAAATGAGAAAGTTGCAAATGCAATGATTATATGTCAAATGTTTGAAGGTGTTTAAAATAGTTTTTGAAATTAAAGGAGAAAAGAAATGGTAGAAATTTTTAATAAAATAATGAATGAAATTGATAAATATGAAACTGTTATTATTCATAGACACGTTCGTCCTGATCCAGATGCATATGGTTCACAGTTAGGCTTAAAATATTATTTGCAACGTAAATTTCCAGAAAAGTCTATTTATGCAGTTGGGCAACCAGAATCTTCTTTAGCATTTATAGGGGATTTAGACAGAGTTAGAGATGATATGTATCAAAACGCTCTAGTGATTGTTTGTGACACAGCAAATGCACCTCGTATCGATGATCAAAGATTTAATCAAGGCAAAGATTTAATTAAAATTGATCACCATCCTGCTACTGATCAATATGGCAGAATAAATTATGTAGATACTAATGCAAGTTCAACAAGCGAAATCATTTTTGATTTTATTACACATTTTAATGATATTAATATTATCGATGAATCTGTCGCACGTGTTCTATATTTAGGAATTGTCGGAGACACAGGTCGTTTTTTATTTAGTAATACCACACCACATACTATGAAGGTTGCTAGTCGTTTGCTAGAATTTCCATTTAATCATAATGAGATATTAAATCAATTGGGTGAGAAAGATCCAAAACTTATGCCATTCCAAGGATATATTTTACAAAATTTCCAATTAAGTGAAGATCATCAATATTGCCAAATAAAGATTACTAAAGACGTCCTAAACCAATTTCAAATTGCACCTAACGAAGCATCTCAGTTTGTTAATACCGTAGCGGATATCAAAGGTCTAAAAATATGGATGTTTGGTGTTGATGAAGGTGATCAAATTAGATGTCGATTACGTTCTAAAGGAATTACTATTAATGATATAGCTAATCAATTTGGCGGTGGAGGACATCCAAATGCATCTGGAGTCTCTGTTGAAAATTGGGAACAATTTGAGACTTTAGGTGAAGCCTTACGCCAAAAACTATAAATTACGAAAGGAAGTCATATATGTTTGTACATTTGAATATTCATTCAACATATGATTTATTATATTCAAGTTTAAAAATTAACGATGTTGTATCAAAGGCAAAAGAAAATAGATATCAAGCACTTGCAATTACTGATACGAACGTATTATATGGCTTCCCTAAGTTTTATGACGCATGTGTTAAAGAGGGAATTAAGCCAATATTTGGAATGACTGTAATGGTTTCTGATGAAATTAGCACAATTGAAACAGTATTATTCGCAAAGAATAATGAAGGTCTCCATGCTCTGTATCAACTTTCTTCTGCAATAAATATGAAACAAAAGACTACGATACCCCTAAAATGGCTACAAAAATATAGTTATCATCTTGCTATTGTTTTTAAAGATGCTCATGCGTCTCATCAATCGTTAATTCAAACACTAAAGAATAATGAGTCAGTATTCATAAATCACACAAGTCAATTAGATTTTTCAGACGATAAAATTGTCTTTCTTAATAATGCAAGATATTTAAATCCTGAAGATGCAGATACAATACCTGCATTAAAAGCAATAAAAAACAATACAAAATTGGATTTAGTAAATGATATTAAGGATGCTCATGAATATTTTCCAACTAGTGAAAATATTAAAGCATTTCAATTGTCTGAAAAAATAATAGCTAATACAAAGGCTTTAGCTGATGAGTGTAACGCAGAAATTCAATATCATCAAAATCTATTGCCTAACTTTAAAACCCCTAATCAACAAAGTACTAAATCCTATCTTTTAGAAAAGTTAAAATATAGTCTTAAAGAATTTAAATTAGATAAAGATCAGCGATATATTGACCGATTACATCATGAATATTCAATAATAACGAATATGGGATTCGAAGATTATTTTTTGATAGTGAGCGATTTAATACATTTTGCTAAAACGCATGACGTGATGGTTGGACCTGGACGTGGTTCATCTGCAGGATCTTTAGTCAGTTACTTATTAGGTATCACAACTATTGATCCAATTAAATTTGATTTATTATTCGAGCGCTTTTTAAACCCAGAACGTGTCACTATGCCAGACATTGATATCGATTTTGAGGATACAAGAAGAGAAAAAGTGATTCAGTACGTACAAGAAAAGTATGGTCAATATCACGTATCAGGTATCGTCACTTTTGGTCACCTATTAGCAAGAGCTGTAGCGAGAGATGTAGGCCGTATTATTGGTTTTGACGAAAAAACGTTAAATGAAATATCGAATTTAATTCCACATCAATTAGGTATTACACTAGAAGAAGCCTATCAAAATGAAAAATTTAAAGCATTTGTTCATAAAAGTTATCGTCATGAAAAATGGTTTGAAATTAGTAAAAAACTAGAGGGCTTACCACGTCATACATCTACCCATGCTGCTGGAATAATTATTAATGATAAACCATTGTATGATTTTGCTCCTTTAACAATGGGAGATACAGGTATATTGACTCAATGGACAATGACTGAAGCAGAACGATTAGGTTTATTAAAAATTGACTTTCTTGGTCTTAGAAATTTATCAATTATTCATCAAATTATCACTCAAGTAAAAAAAGATTTAAATCTTGATATCGATATAGAACAAATCCCTTTTAATGATCAAAAAGTATTTAAATTATTATCTCTAGGAAACACTACAGGTATATTTCAATTAGAATCAGAAGGTGTTAGAAGAGTATTGATGGAATTACAGCCTGAACACTTTGAAGACATCGTTGCTGTAACATCATTGTATAGACCTGGTCCAATGCAAGAAATTCCTACATACATATCAAGAAGACATCGTCAAAGTGACATTAAATACTTACATCCTGATTTAGAGCCTATTTTAAAGAAGACGTATGGCGTCATTATTTATCAAGAACAAATCATGCAAATTGCTAGTCAATTCGCTAATTTTAGTTATGGTCAAGCAGATATATTGAGACGTGCAATGAGTAAAAAAAATAGAGCTATTCTAGAAAGTGAACGTCAACACTTTATTGAAGGGGCTGTAAGTAATAATTATGATGCATCAATTAGTGAACGTATTTTCGAACTAATATTAAAGTTTGCGGATTATGGTTTTCCTAGAGCTCATGCAGTGAGTTATTCTAAAATTGCATATATCATGGCTTATTTAAAAGTGCATTATCCTAATTATTTCTACGCGAATATTCTCAGTAATGTTATAGGTAATGAAACCAAAACGGCAATAATAATAGAAGAAGCTAAAACTCAAAGTTTAAATATTTTACCTCCAGATATTAATAAAAGTCATTGGTTTTACAAAGCGACAGAAAAAAATATTTATTTATCGTTGGGCGCAATAAAAGGTGTCGGATATCAAAGCGTCAAATCTATAGTAGACGAACGAATTGAAAATGGATTGTATAAAGACTTTTTTGATTTCACCAGAAGAATTCCTAAAAGAATTAAAACTAGAAAATTATTAGAAGCATTAATATGTGTGGGCGCATTTGATTCATTTGGTAAAACTAGATCAACACTATTATCTACAATTGACGAAGTTATTGATCAAGTTTCGAATGTTGAACAAGATGAATTTTTATTTAATATGTTAACACCAAAGCAATCCTATGAAGATAAAGAGGAATTCAGTGATCAAATCATTAGTGATTATGAAAAAGAATACTTAGGATTTTATATTTCTAACCATCCAGTTGAAAAATTATTTTATATCAAACAATATTTAGGTATTTTTACGATTAAGAATAGTTTAGATTATCAACCTATACTTGTTCAGGTTAATCAATTTAAGCAAATAAGAACAAAAACTGGACAACATATGGCGTTCTTAGTTCTAGATGATGGTAGAACCACTATTGATGGTGTTTTGTTTCCAGATAAGTACAAACAATATGAGACAATGATTCAACAACAAAATGATATTCTAGTCGTTCATGGCAAATTTGAAGAACGAAATCAAAAGAGACAAATTATCATTCAAAATATGGATACAATTAACGACTTTGAAAATAACAAATTATCTCAAGCCAAACAAATAGTGATTAGAAACGTCAATCAATTAGAAGATATTAAATCATTTTTAATAGATCAGACTACACATAACGATTTAGAAGTAGTTTTATTTAATGAAATGCAACAACAAACTCAATCTTTAGGATTTTTACAAAAAGAAATGGAACAAGTCGAAAGGTTTATAAAGATGTTCAAGCCAAGTGACATCAGAATTATATAACTTTTATATGCAAAAAAATTATGATATAGTTAGTTGATGGTTATAAATAAAGAAGAATTAATAATTTTATTGATTTTTTTATCTCTTGATTTAATAACATGTAGCATATAAAAAGATTTTTAAAATTGAACTTAATTGTTACAAAAATCCCTCTTTTCAAAAGTAATTTAATTATAAATCAATTAGAAGTTGATTGAATGTCTTTAAGAGACGATGCATTACAAATGCATAAAGAGAATCAAGGTAAATTAGAAATCAAACCTGATGATGCGAAAGAAGTAGTGCTAAAGTAGTAGGAACGAGACGACCTTATTTTCCAAATCAAGTTAATAAGGTATTAGCTTTTCTAGGTATTTTTAAAGATATCTTAGATATTGAAACTACTCCTTTCGATTAAAGAGTGGCACCATCAGTGACACGAGATTTAACACGATCTGTTATAGAATTAGGTGTTGCATGTATTGAAGTAGATTTCCAATAAGTATATGATAAAACAATGAAGTTAATAGATTTAAAATAAAGTAAGCGAATTTAAAAGTAACTATTTAAAATAACGAAATTATTGAGTGAGTTATGCGGAGGTTTACGCATGTTTAAAGATTTTTTTAATAGAAGTAGTAAAAAAAAGAAATATTTAACGGTACCGGATTCTAAACAAAATGACGTACCAACAGGCATCATGACTAAATGTCCTAATTGTAAAAAAATAATGTATACAAAAGAACTAACTGAAAATTTAAATGTATGCTTTAATTGTGATCATCATATTGCACTTCCTGCGTACAAAAGAATAGAAGCTATTTCAGATGAAAATTCGTTCAAAGAATTCGATAAAGAAATGGTTTCTTCTAATCCTTTGGATTTTCCTGGCTATCAAGAAAAAGTCGAAAAAGATCAAAAGAAAACGGGTTTAAATGAAGCCATCGTAACTGGTACAGCAGAATTAGATGGCGTGAAATATGGTATTGCAGTCATGGACTCACGATTTAGAATGGGAAGTATGGGTTCAGTCGTAGGGGAAAAAATCTGTAGAATCGTTGATTATTGTACTGAACATCGGTTACCATTTGTATTATTTTCTGCAAGTGGTGGTGCCAGAATGCAAGAAGGTATTATTTCATTAATGCAAATGGGAAAAACAAGTGTATCATTAAAACGACATTCTGATGCTGGATTATTATATGTTTCATATTTAACACATCCTACTACTGGTGGTGTATCAGCTAGTTTTGCTTCTGTGGGTGATATTAACCTAAGCGAACCTAAAGCTTTAATCGGTTTTGCTGGACGTAGAGTGATAGAACAAACAATTAACGAAAAATTGCCGGAAGATTTTCAAACTGCTGAGTTTTTATTAGAACATGGTCAATTAGATAAAGTTGTGCATAGAAAAGACATGAAAGCAACACTTTCTGAAATTTTAAAACTACATCAAGAGGTGAAGACGAATGCTTGATTTCGAGAAATCTTTATATGAGATTAAAGAAAAGATTAATTCATTGAAGGAATCTCAAGAAAAAAATGACGTCGACTTACAAGATGAAATTGACTTGTTAGAAGCCTCTTTGGAAAGAGAAAGAAAAAAAATATATACCAATTTAAAACCTTGGGATCGAGTACAAATTGCAAGACTTCAAGAAAGACCTACAACACTTGATTATATTCCATATATCTTCGACTCATTCATTGAATTACATGGAGATCGTAATTTTAGAGATGACCCTGCGATGATTGGTGGAATAGGATATCTCAACAATCAACCGGTAACTATCATAGGTCAGCAACGAGGGAAAGATACTAAAGATAATATTTATCGTAATTTTGGAATGGCTCATCCTGAAGGTTACCGTAAAGCTTTACGCTTAATGAAACAAGCTGAAAAATTTAAGCGTCCTATTTTTACGTTTATTGATACGAAAGGTGCATATCCGGGGAAAGCCGCTGAAGAACGAGGGCAAAGTGAATCAATTGCGAAAAATTTAATTGAGATGGCTTCGCTTAAAGTACCTGTGATTGGTGTTGTAATCGGTGAAGGTGGAAGTGGTGGTGCGCTTGGTATTGGTATAACTAATAAATTATTAATGCTTGAAAATAGTACTTATTCTGTTATTTCTCCAGAAGGGGCGGCAGCATTACTTTGGAAAGATAGCTCTTTAGCAAAAATGGCTGCTGAAACGATGAAAATTACTGCAAAAGATTTACTGGAATTAAACGTTATAGATGAAGTTATTACTGAACCACAAGGTGGCGCTCATAAAGACATCGTTTTTCAAGCAAAACAAATTAAACAATCTTTTATTCATCAGCTTAATGAATTAAATAAATTAGATGGACAAGCTTTAGCGAATCATCGATTTAATAAGTTTAGAAATATTGATACTTTTATTAATTAACACAGAATGATTAGAAATTTTAATTAAATTTCTAGTCATTTTTTTTATATAAATTAAATTAAAAATTTAAAACGTTTACATATATATAATCTATTAATATTAATGGAATAGATAATAAAATTATGGTAATTTATACATGAAGATTATTATAGTTAGGAAAGGGTATGTCGCTATGAAGAGAATTGCGGTATTAACAAGTGGTGGAGATTCACCAGGCATGAATGCTGCTGTTAGAGCAGTCGTACGAAAAGCAATTTATAATAATATCGAAGTTTTTGGTGTTTATCAGGGTTATCAAGGTTTACTTGATGATAATATCCACAAACTTGAATTAGGAAGTGTTGGAGATACGATTCAACGAGGAGGAACTTTTCTATATTCTGCTAGATGTCCTCAGTTTAAAGATGAGAGTGTAAGACAAAAAGGGATTGAGAACTTACACAAGCATGGTATTGAAGGACTTGTAGTAGTCGGTGGAGATGGCAGTTATAGAGGTGCTCAACGTATTAGCGAAGAAACAACCGATATAAAAACAATTGGTATCCCTGGAACAATTGATAATGATATTAATGGTACTGATTTCACGATTGGTTTCGATACAGCATTAAATACGATTATTGACTGTGTCGATAAAATCAGAGATACTGCTTCAAGTCATGCGAGAACTTTTGTTGTAGAAGTAATGGGACGTGATTGTGGTGATTTAGCACTGTGGGCTGGATTGTCAGTAGGTGCTGAAACCATCTTAGTTCCAGAAGTGCACACAGATATTAAAGATGTTGCTGAAAAAATTGAAAGTGGTATTAAACGTGGAAAAAAACATTCTATCGTTATGGTAGCAGAAGGTTGTATGAGTGGCCATGAATGTGCAGAACAATTAACTAAATATATCAATGTTGATGCACGTGTATCTGTTCTTGGTCACATCCAACGTGGTGGTAGTCCATCTGGTGTAGATCGAGTGCTTGCTTCAAGATTAGGCGGTTATGCTGTTGAATTGTTAATGCAAGGTCAAACAGGATTCGGTGTAGGTATACAAAATAACCAACTTACAGCAACACCATTTGATGAAATTTTCAATAATGAAAGCCATAAATTCAACACTCGTATTTATGACTTAGCAAAAGAATTATCTATTTAATTTAGGAGGCTTTTATAATGAGAAAGACTAAAATTGTATGTACTATAGGACCTGCTTCAGAGTCTGAGGAAATGTTAGAAAAATTAATGAATGCTGGAATGAACGTTGCACGTTTAAATTTCTCTCATGGTAGTCATGAAGAACATAAAGCACGTATTGATTCAATTCGTAAAGTATCTAAAAAATTAGGTAAAACTATTGGTATTTTATTAGATACTAAAGGACCTGAAATTCGTACACATGATATGAAAGACGGCTTGATTGTACTTGAAAAAGGTAAAGAAGTTATTGTGAGTATGTCTCAAGTTGAAGGTACACCTGAAAAATTCTCAGTCACATATGAAGATTTAATTAATGATGTTCAAATTGGATCATACATTTTATTAGATGATGGTTTAGTAGAATTACAAGTTAAAGATATTGATAAAGATAAAGGCGAAGTTAAATGTGATATCTTAAATACTGGTGAATTAAAAAATAAAAAAGGTGTAAACTTACCTGGTGTTAAAGTAAACTTACCTGGTATCACTGATAAAGATGCTGCAGATATTAAATTTGGTATTAAAGAAGATATTGATTACATTGCAGCAAGCTTTGTACGTCGTCCTAGTGATGTATTAGATATTCGCGAAATTTTAGAACAAGAAAATAATGATAATATTACGATCTTCCCTAAAATTGAAAACCAAGAAGGTATTGACAATATCGAAGAGATTTTAGAAGTATCTGATGGTTTAATGGTTGCGCGTGGTGACATGGGTGTTGAAATTCCACCTGAATCTGTGCCAATCGTTCAAAAAGATTTAATTAGAAAATGTAATAAATTAGGAAAACCTGTCATTACTGCAACTCAAATGCTTGATTCAATGCAACGTAATCCACGTGCAACAAGAGCTGAAGCAAGTGACGTTGCTAATGCAATCTATGATGGTACAGATGCAGTTATGTTATCTGGTGAAACAGCTGCAGGACAATATCCTGAAGAAGCAGTTAAAACAATGAGAAATATCGCAATTTCAGCTGAAGCTGCTCAAGATTACAAAAAATTATTATCTGATCGTACTAAATTAGTAGAAACATCATTAGTAAATGCGATTGGTGTATCTGTAGCACATACTGCTCTAAACTTAAATGTTAAAGCAATTGTAGCTGCAACTGAAAGTGGTTCAACAGCGATTACAATTTCTAAATATCGTCCACATTCAGATATTATTGCAGTAACACCTAGTGAACATACTGCAAGACAATTAGCACTAGTATGGGGTGCATATCCAGTTGTTAAAAAAGGACGTAAAACAACAGATGATTTATTAAATAATGCAGTAGCAACAGCTGTTGCTACTGAAAAAGTTGGTAATGGTGATTTAATTATCATTACTGCTGGCGTTCCAACTGGTGAAAAAGGTACGACTAATATGATGAAATTACATTTAGTAGGTGATGAAATTGCTAAAGGTCAAGGTGTTGGTCGTGGATCAACAACTGGTAAAACAGTGATTTCTAAAACTGCTAGTGATTTAGAAGGAAAAGACCTAAGTGAATCAATTATTGTGACTAATTCAGTAGACGAAAGCTATGTTCCATATGTTGAAAAAGCTGCAGGTTTAATTACTGAAGAAAACGGTATAACATCACCAAGTGCAATCGTTGGACTTGAACAAGGTATCCCAACTATTATTGGTGTTGAAAATGCAACTAAAGAATTGAAAAATGACTTATTAATTACTGTTGATGCAAATCAAGGTAGAATTTTTGAAGGGTATGCGAATGTCCTTTAATTAAACAACTGTATAAGTATGTTTAATTAAAATGCTAGAAGAGCGAGAATAACCACATTAGTGGATAAAATTCTCGCTCTTTTTTATATTATTTAAACATATTAAAAAAGTGGAATAGAGCCGTATTCGTCGTCCCACCTTGCGTTGAACGTAGATTTTCATTAAGAAAATCTCTATGTTGGGGATAGTAGTGTTTAAAAATGCTTATTACAAGAGTATTTCAATTCAGACATCGACTGCATTAACATAAAAATGACTGGAACATTATCAATTGTTCCAGTCATTTTTTATATTGATATTTTAATGTTAATTTGCTACTTTTTTATATCTTAAATACATAATACCTAAAATAATAAACCAAATGGGTGTTAAGAAAATAGCGTTTCTTGTTGTTGCATTTACAAATAGTAAACAAAACACAAATATGAAGAATGCTAAAATAATATAGGCCATATATTTTCCACCAGGAAGTTTGAATTTTGCTTTTTTATGTAATTCAGGATTTTTTCTATGATAATTAATATAAGCCCAAATAATTAAAGCCCACACGATAATAAATAATACTGTTGAAATTGTTGTAACATATGTAAATACTAGCGTTGCATTTGGAAAAATATAGTTTAATAATGCTGTCACCAATAATAACGCAGATGATACTATAATTGCGATATGTGGTACACCTTGTTTGTTAGTACTTTTAAATATAGAAGGCGCTTGTTTTTGTTCAGATAATCCAAATAACATACGACTATTTGAGAAGATACCACTATTACAAGATGAAGCAGCAGCAGTTAAAACTACAAAGTTAATTAATCCAGCTGCAAACGGAATACCAATTAATGAGAACAATCTAACAAATGGGCTCTCATTTGGATCCACTTTGTCCCAAGGAATAATAGACATAATGACTGCTAAAGCACCTACATAGAAAATTAAAATTCTAATTGGTACTGCATCTATAGCTTTAGGTATTGTTTTTTCTGGATCTTTAGTTTCACCAGCGGTTACCCCAATCATTTCAATACCAACAAATGAGAATAAAGCCATTTGGAATGACATAAAGAAACCAGAGGTTCCATTGGTAAAAATACCATGTTTATAAAGATTAGTTAAACTTGCATGTCCAAATTGAGTTTTATAAGCAAATAAAATCATTATTGCACCAATGACGATTAAAGCTATAATAGTTATAATTTTAATAATAGCAAACCAGAATTCTAATTCTCCAAATAATTTTGCACTTAATAAGTTAAAAACCATTAATATTAATACGCAAAACAGAGCAGTAATCCAGTTTGGTATAGTTGGAAACCAGAAACTAACATATTTAGCAACTGCAGTTACTTCTGCCATTCCCGTTATAATCCAGCATAACCAATATGTCCATCCAGTAACGAATCCTGCAAACGGTCCAATATACTCGTTTGTTACATCAGCAAATGATTTAAAACGAGTATTTTGAATGATGATTTCTCCAAGACCTCTCATAAACATAAATAGCATGAATCCAATAATGATATAGGTTAATAGAATAGAAGGTCCAGTCATAGCTATAGTTTGACCTGCACCTAAGAATAATCCAGTTCCGATAGCGCCACCAAGAGCAATCAATTGTACATGACGATTACTTAATCCTCTTTGTAATTTTTCTTCTGCCATAAGACAACTCCCTTACATTTAATTAATATTAATTATGCACTTATATATTAAATTCGACAATTATTTTTCTAAATTTTTTCTAAAAATTTTATTAACATTGAGTTAATAAAAAATAATCATTGTTGATAAATAATTAAAATATTCATTATTTTCACATAAGTCAACCTTGTCTTACTATTCATAAATAGCTTTATAACAATTTTTACTATCATTATAATTAAAATTAATATATAAATAATTTACCAATGAAAATTTAAACCACATATATAATTATTCACAAAACTTATAATTTTAGATATACTATTTTATGAAAGCCATTACATTATGTAAAAGAAAAGGGGAATTACTTATGGCAGAATTACAAAAAGGTTTAGAAGGGGTTATCGCAGCAGAAACTAAAATTAGTTCAATTATTGACAGTCAATTAACTTATTCAGGATATGATATTGATGATTTAGCTGAAAATGCTCAATTTGAAGAAATCATGTTCTTATTATGGAATTATAGATTACCAACACAAGAAGAACTTGAAGAATTAAAAGAGAAACTTAAACAATATATGACATTAAATCCAAGGGTATATAAGCATTTTGAAGAATATGCTACGGATGATGTACATCCAATGACTGCATTACGTTCCTCTGTTTCTTATATTGCACACTTTGATCCAGATGCTGAAGAGGAAACAGATGAAAGTCGAAAAAATCGAGCTATTCGTATCCAAGCAAAGATTGCATCATTAGTTACAGCGTTTTCACGCGTGCGAGAAGGAAAGGAACCTGTTAAGCCCAATTCTGATTTAAGCTATGCAGCAAACTTCTTGTATATGTTAAAAGGGGAATTGCCATCTGATACTGAAGTTGAAGCTTTTAATAAAGCTTTAATATTACATGCTGATCATGAACTTAATGCTTCAGCATTTACAGCAAGATGCGCAGTATCATCTTTATCTGATATGTATTCAGGTATTGTAGCAGCAATTGGTTCATTAAAAGGCCCTTTACATGGTGGAGCAAATGAACAAGTTATGAAAATGCTATCAGAAGTTAAATCACTTGATGAAGTAGATAATTATTTAGATAAGAAACTTGCTAACAAAGAAAAAATCATGGGATTCGGTCATCGTGTATATAAAGAGGGAGATCCACGTGCCAAGTACTTAAAAGAAATGAGTCGAAAAATAACTTCTGAAACTGGACATAACGAATTATATGAAATTTCTCTTGCAATTGAAAAGCGTATGCATGATGAAAAAGGTTTAATTCCAAATGTAGACTTCTTTAGTGCAACTGTTTATCATAGCATGGAAATTCCACACGATATTTTTACACCTATCTTTGCTGTAAGTCGTACTGCAGGATGGACCGCGCATATTTTAGAACAATATCGTGATAATCGAATTATTCGTCCGCGTGCAAAATATGTTGGAGAAACAAATCGTAAATATGTACCAGTAGAAGAAAGATAAAATATTTCAAAATTTAATTTATGGAGGGTTTTATAATGGCAGCTGAAAAAATTACTAGAGCAAATGATGAATTATTAAATGTACCTAATGAACCAATTATTCCATTTATTATTGGGGATGGTATCGGTCCTGATATTTGGAAAGCAGCTAGTCGTGTTGTTGATGCGGCGGTTGAAAAAGCATATAACGGTGAAAAGCGTATTGAGTGGAAAGAGGTATTAGCTGGTCAAAAAGCGTACGATGAAACTGGTGAATGGTTACCACAAGAAACTTTAGATACCATCAAAGAATACTTAATCGCAATTAAAGGGCCATTAACTACACCAATTGGCGGAGGCATTCGTTCTTTAAATGTAGCATTAAGACAAGAATTGGATTTGTTTACTTGTCTTCGTCCAGTACGTTGGTTTAAAGGTGTACCTTCACCAGTAAAACGTCCTCAAGATGTTGATATGGTTATCTTCCGTGAAAATACTGAGGATATTTATGCTGGAATTGAATTTAAAGAAGGAACAGAAGAAGTTAAAAAAGTTATTGACTTCTTACAAAATGAAATGGGTGCTACAAATATTCGTTTTCCCGAAACTTCTGGTATTGGTATTAAACCAGTTTCTAAAGAAGGAACCGAACGTTTAGTAAGATCAGCTATTCAATATGCAATTGATAATAACCGTAAATCAGTAACATTAGTTCACAAAGGTAATATTATGAAGTTTACAGAAGGATCATTTAAACAATGGGGTTATGATTTAGCTCATAACGAATTTTCTGATAAAGTATTTACTTGGCAACAATATGATGACATTGCTGAAAAAGATGGTAAAGATGCTGCAAATGACGCACAACAACAAGCTGAAAAAGACGGTAAAATTATTATTAAAGATTCAATAGCAGATATTTTCTTACAACAAATTTTAACACGTCCAGCAGAACATGATGTAGTAGCTACAATGAACTTAAATGGCGACTATATCTCAGATGCACTTGCTGCACAAGTAGGAGGAATCGGTATTGCTCCTGGTGCTAATATTAACTATGAGACAGGGCATGCTATTTTTGAAGCAACACATGGTACAGCACCAAAGTATGCTAACTTAAATAAAGTGAATCCATCATCTGAATTATTAAGTTCTGTATTAATGTTAGAACATTTAGGATGGCAAGAAGCGGCTGATAAAATTACTGATGCTATTGAAGCTACAATTGCTTCTAAAATTGTGACATATGATTTTGCTCGCTTAATGGACAGAGCTACTGAAGTATCAACTTCAGAATTTGCCGATGAATTGATTAAAAACTTAAAATAATATTTATTTTGATAAAACAGTCTAAGATGGATTTTGATGTCTTAGACTGTTTTTGTTCATTATTAATAAATATCAAAACAAGATTAACGAAAAATATTCTTAACAAATTGAAAATAATAAGTAAATGTTAAGTTTATGTAAATTCAATATGTTGTATGTTATTTTTATTTAAATTTCAGTTATAATAAAATTGAAATTGTTAATTCTATTTAGGGAGGCAAATCATGTCACAAAAAGTATTAGTGGTTGATGACGAGCAATCAATAGTAACGTTACTAAAATATAACTTAGAAACAGCAGGTTATATTGTAGATGTAGCGTATGATGGTGAAGAAGCACTCAAAAAAGTTAAAGAGGTTAAACCTGAACTGATTGTATTAGATGTCATGTTACCTAAAAAAGATGGAATAGAAGTATGTAAAACGATTCGATCTGATAAAAATCTTGTACCTATTTTAATGTTAACGGCTAAAGATGATGAGTTTGATCGTGTTTTAGGCTTAGAATTAGGTGCTGATGATTACATGACTAAACCTTTCTCTCCAAGAGAAGTTGTAGCAAGAGTAAAAGCTATTTTAAGACGCTCTCAAATTGCTAATGAAGTCGTAAAAGATGACGTGGAGGATGAAGATATTGTAATTGATAATATTAGAATTCGTCCTGAATTCTTTGAAGTCTATAGAGATGATACCTTGCTTGAACTTACTCCTAAAGAATTTGAGTTATTACTTTATCTTATTGAACGTCAAGGACGCGTAATTACTAGAGAACATATGTTAAATTCAGTGTGGAATTACGAGTTTGCAGGAGATTCAAGAATTGTAGATGTTCATATTAGTCATTTAAGAGATAAATTAGAAGAAAATCCTAAACAACCTAAGTTGATAAAAACAGTTCGTGGATTGGGTTATAAATTAGAAAGACCTAAAGCTTAATGATTAAATTTCATCATAGATTATTACTTCTACTATGTACAATCACAATTATTAGTTTTATAGGCTTAGGTGCAATTCTTCATCATACGATTTATCAGATATTATCAGATACTCAAACTAGAGAATTAAATCATTTATCAGAAAATATCGTAAATTTAAATAAGCGAAATAAACAAGCAGACATTCAGCGTATAGCACAAAATCAAAATTTGGTTGTTAAAATTTCTGAAAATGGACATGTGTTATATCAAACTGGCAATCAACATCAAATTAATCATACTATTGATAATGCAGCTAATCCTTCGAATATTATATATCATAAAAATAAGGATAAGGTGGATTACACATTTAAAAATATTGTAAGTAATCAAACAATATACATAAGTGGTATTAATACTGAAATTTTAGATTTACAAAAAAATATGTGGAAGTACTTATCATTAATTGGAATCATTGTGTTATTTGCTATTTATTTAGCTGTAAGAAGCATTAATCGCACCTATATACGACCAATCAACGAAGTTACTTATGCGACATCTTTAATTGCAGATGGATATTATCATGTTAGAGTACCTGAAAGTAATGTGAAAGAAACAAAAGCATTATTTGTTACTACCAATGATTTAGCAAGACGATTGCAAAAATTAAATAATAAACAAAAAATGCAATCTAATCGCCTTAAAACAACATTAGAAAATATTCCTAGTTCGGTATTAATGATAGATAAACAAGGTGAAATTGTTATTGCAAACCATGCTTATTACGAGGTGTTCAAACCAGATAGTAAAGTCGAAAATAAAGATTATACTGTACATTTAGATAAAGAAATTCAACATCTTATTATTGAAAGCTTTAAAACTGAAAAACCGTTGCATGAACAAATTGAGTTATACATTAATGATGTTCATCAAAAATATTTTGATGTTTCTTGTATTCCCATTTTAAGTAAATCAAAAAAGAAACTTCAAGGTATGGTTGTAGTATTACATGATATCACTAATCTAAAAAAATTAGAGAATTTGAGACGTGAGTTTGTTGCAAATGTTTCACATGAACTTAAAACTCCAATCACTTCAATTAAAGGATTTGCAGAAACCTTAATTGAAGGTGCAAAGAATGATGAACAATCCCTTGATATGTTTTTAAATATTATTTTAAAAGAATCAAATCGTATAGAATCACTTGTCATGGATTTATTGGATTTATCTCATATTGAACAACAAACTGAGATTGAGACTACTTATGTTAATCTTTCAGATTTAGCACATAATACAATCCATAATCTACAAACTCAAGCTAAGTATAAAAATATCGCTATTAAATCTGAAATAGAAAATGATGTTATTATTAAAGCGCATGAAGGAAAATTGTCTCAAGTTATCACGAATTTACTTTCAAATGCCATTAACTATTCATATGAAAATAATAAAGTTATTGTTAGAGTTTACAGAGAAGATATAAAAGTTAATCTAGAAATCCAAGATTATGGCATTGGGATAGACAAAAAAGATCAAAAGCATATTTTTGAGAGATTTTATAGAGTAGATAAAGCAAGAAGTCGTGACTCTGGTGGAACAGGTTTAGGATTATCGATTACAAAACATATTGTAGAAGCACTTCACGGTACCATTATGGTCGAAAGTGAACTGAATAAAGGATCGCTATTTAGAGTCTCATTTATAGATAAAATCGAATAACTATTTTGTCCTACAAGTTTAGGTCATCCACACTTTAAAATACTTTTTTATGTTTTTAGGATTTTAAAGGGACCTAAACTTGTAGGATTTTATTTTTTGACATTCGTAAAATATCGTTCAGTCGTTATGACCAAAGGTTTATGCTAAAATATAATTAAACTCATTCTGGAGGTTTAAAATTTGAATAAATTAGTATTGATAGATGGCAATAGTTTAAGTTTTAGAGCTTTTTACGCATTGCCACTTTTATCTAATAAAGCAGGTATTCATACAAATGCGATTCTTGGGTTTGCCAAATTACTCGAAAAAATTATCAGAGAAGAACAACCTACACATTTCTTAGTAGCCTTTGACGCAGGTAAGACTACTTTTAGACATTCTAAATATAGTGAATACAAAGGTGGACGTCAAAAAACACCACCCGAATTAAGCGAACAATTCCCCTATATTCGACAATTGTTAGATGCTTATCATATTAAACATTATGAATTAGAAAACTACGAAGCAGATGACATTATTGGTACATTAAGTAAAGAAGCAGATCAAAATGATTTTGAAACTATTATTGTAACTGGAGATAGAGACTTAACACAGTTAGCAACTCAAAATGTGACTATTTATTATACTAAAAAAGGGGTCACAGACGTTGATCACTATACTCCAGAATTTATAGCAGAAAAATATAATGGTTTAAAACCAATACAAATTATTGATATGAAAGGTTTAATGGGAGATAGTTCAGACAATATACCCGGTGTAGCTGGAGTAGGAGAAAAAACAGCAATTAAACTTTTAAATCAATTTGATTCTGTAGAAGGTGTCTATGAGAATATTGATAAAGTATCTGGTAAAAAATTAAAAGAAAAGCTCGAACTTAGTCATGAAGATGCATTAATGAGTAAAGAGCTTGCTACAATTAATCGACATAGTCCAATAGAAGTCACTTTAAGTGATACGAAATTAAGTGATATCAAGGATAATCATGAAAAAATTGAACTTTTTAAGAAATTAGAATTTAAACAATTATTAGCAGATATAGATAATGAAGTATCTGAATTTGAGCAAGAACAAAAACAAGTTTCTTTTGATATTTTGCCTACATTTGAATATGTTGATTTTAATCATCTTGATGAAGCAGTGATTCATTTCGAAATAGATGGTTCTAATTATTTAAAAGATGATATTTTAAAGTTTGGATTTTATGATAAAGAACGTTATATCGTAGTTGATGCAGATAATATTAAAGATTATCCAGAACTTATTAAATGGTTGGAAAATGAAAATTCTAAAAAGGTAGTTTATGATGCAAAGAAAACATTTGTTATAGCACACAGATTAAATATTACCATTCAAAATATCGTTTTTGATGCGATGTTAGCAAGCTACATTATTGATCCATCACGAACGATTGATGATGTCTATTCGGTTGTAACAAATTATCATCAAACGTATGTTAAAGAAGATGTCTCTATTTATGGGAAAGGTAAAAAGCGACAAGTTCCTAATGCTGAAATTTTAAATACGCATATTGCATCTATTACTAAATCTATTGATGCTGTTAAACCGTTAATGGAAAAAGAACTAGAATCACATCAACAAATGAATTTACTAAAAGATTTAGAACTTCCGCTAGCACGTATTTTAAGTAAAATGGAAGAAATTGGTATTTATACAGATATAAATGATTTACAACGCATGCAACAAGAATTACAAGAGAAGTTAGAATTGTTAGTTCAGCGTATTCATGATGCAGCAGGTGAAGAATTTAACATTAATTCGCCTAAACAACTCGGTGTTGTTTTATTTGAAACATTAAAACTACCTGTCATTAAAAAAACAAAAACAGGTTATTCTACAGCGGTCGATGTCCTAGAACAGTTACAGAATGAACATCCTATCATTAATGATATTTTAGAATATCGTCAATTAGCTAAATTACAATCTACTTATGTGGAAGGTTTACAAAAAGTCATTAGTAATGATAAGCGTATACACACTCGTTTTAATCAAACATTAGCACAAACTGGACGATTATCTTCAGTTGATCCTAATTTACAAAATATACCGATTCGACTTGAAGAAGGGCGTAAAATACGTAAAGCATTTAAACCTTCATCTGAAGACAGTGTTATTTTATCTGCTGATTATTCTCAAATTGAATTACGTGTCTTAGCACATATTACACAAGATGACAGTTTAAAAGAAGCATTTATTCATGGACAGGATATTCATACTGCTACAGCACGAAAAGTATTCGGTGTTGAAGCGGAGGAAGTCACTGATTTAATGCGTAGACAAGCCAAAGCTGTAAATTTTGGAATCGTTTATGGTATTAGTGATTATGGCTTAAGTCAAAGCTTAAATATAACTCGTAAAGAGGCAAAAATATTTATTGATGATTATTTAGCAAGTTTCCCTGGAGTTAAGCAATATATGAGTGACATTGTAAAGGATGCTAAAGCAAATGGCTACGTTGAAACATTATTGCATCGTAGACGTTATATTCCTGACATTACTAGTCGTAATTTTAATTTAAGAGGTTTTGCGGAGCGAACAGCAATGAACACTCCAATTCAAGGAAGTGCAGCAGATATTATTAAACTTGCTATGGTGGAATTTGATAAGCAAGTTCAACATACGTCTTACAAAGCTAAATTACTTTTACAAGTACACGATGAATTAATATTTGAAGTGCCTAAGTCTGAAGTTGAAGAATTTAGTTTATTTGTTGAAGATATCATGGAGCATGCATTAGACCTAGATGTTCCATTAAAAGTAGACTCTAATTATGGTCCTACTTGGTATGATGCGAAATAGAAAGAGGAATGAATAATGCCAGAATTACCAGAAGTTGAACATGTTAAAAGGGGAATAGAACCTTTTATTGTAAATACTACAATTAAAAGTATTTCATTTTCTAAAAAAGTAATTGAAGGTAAAAGTCAGAATAAAGAAACGATTATCAAAGGAATGAATTTAGATGGTTTTCGTTTGAATTGCGAAGGCTATAAGATAATTAAAGTCGAACGAAGAAGTAAATATATTGTTTTTCATATTGAAAAGCATAATCGTAAACGTGTGTTACTTAGTCATTTAGGTATGGCTGGGGGGTTTTTCATTGTCAATCACCTATCTGAGATAGCAATTCCCAACTATCGTAAACATTGGCACGTGATTTTTCATTTAAATAATGGAAAAAAATTAGTGTTTTCAGATATACGTCGATTTGGTGAGATTAGAAATTTAAATTCATTTGAAGATTATCCTTCATTTTTAGAAATAGCGCCTGAGCCTTTTGACGAAGAAGCGTTACAACATTTTAATCACTATTTATCTCAAAAAAAAGTAGCCAATAAACCTATTAAACAGATGTTATTGGATCATAAAATCGTAGCAGGATGTGGAAATATCTATGCTTGTGAAGCGTTATTTAGAGCAGGTATCCATCCTGCTAGAAAAGTAAAAGATACGTCTCATCAAGAAAGACAAATGCTCTTTTATTATGTACAAGAAGTTTTAAAAGAGGGTATTGATAATGGTGGAACCAGTATTTCAGATTATCGTCATGCAGACGGAAAAACTGGACAAATGCAATTACATTTAAATGTATACAAACAAAAGACATGTAAAGTATGTGGCCATGATATTGAACAAAAGGTTATAGCATCTAGAAACAGTCATTTTTGCCCATATTGTCAGAAATAAATAAAGTGAGCGGTGATATAAATGCCTAAAGTAATTGGATTAACAGGTGGAATAGCTACCGGAAAGTCAACAGTTTCTAAATTATTATCAGAATATGGATTTAAAATTGTCGATGCAGATATAGCTTCAAGAAAAGCAGTAGAGAAAGGATCAACTGCTTTGGAACGAATAAAAGAAACGTTTGGCGATGAAGCAATCACAAGTGACGGAGAAATGAATCGAGAATACATTGGAGAATTAGTATTTAATCATCCAGAAAAACGATTAGAACTTAATGAAATTATTCATCCTATTGTAAGAACGATTATGGAACAAGAAAAGCAACACTATGTACAACAGGGATATGATGTGATTATGGATATTCCGCTTCTGTTTGAGAATGATTTACAAGATACTGTGGATGAAGTTTGGCTCGTCTACACATCAGAAAGTGTACAAATTGAACGTTTAATGAAACGTAACAATTTAGACTTGGATCAAGCAAAAGCGAGAGTTCATAGTCAAATATCAATTGATAAAAAAAGCAGAATGGCTGATCATGTTATAGATAACTTAGGAAGTAAATCTGAATTAGAAACCATTCTTAAACAACTATTGATTGAAAAAGGATACATTCATGAATAATATAAAAAAGAGTTTAGGGCTTTATTTTAAGTCTTAAACTCTTTTTATTTATACAATAAAATATATTAGTTATATAAACTTAAAATGTAAAAGTAAAAAATATTACATTATTTTCGGTAAACGCTTTCAATCGAAATCTATTATGTTATACTAATTTTATAAAGTATAACATATAAAACAAGGGGTGCTTTAAATGTCAACAAATATTGCAATTAATGGAATGGGTAGAATAGGAAGAATGGTTTTAAGAATTGCATTACATAATGAAAATTTTAATGTGGTTGCGATTAATGCAAGCTATCCACCTGAAACAATTGCACATCTAATTAACTATGATACAACGCATGGACGTTATGATAAAAAAGTAGAACCAATTGATGATGGTATACGTGTTGACAACCATGACATTAAGTTAGTGTCAGATAGAAATCCTGAAAATTTACCATGGAAAGATTTAAATATAGATATCGTAATTGAAGCAACTGGAAAATTTAATCATGGTGATAAAGCAGTTGGACATATTCGTGCTGGAGCTAAAAAAGTATTACTAACTGGTCCATCTAAAGGTGGAGAAGTTCAAATGATTGTTAAAGGGGTAAATGATGACAAATTAGATGTTGAAAAGTATGACATTTTCAGTAATGCTTCATGTACGACAAATTGTATAGGACCAGTTGCTAAAGTTTTAAATGATCAATTTGGTATTGTCAATGGATTAATGACTACTGTTCATGCAATTACTAATGATCAAAAAAATATTGATAATCCTCATAAAGATTTACGTAGAGCACGTTCATGTAATGAAAGTATTATTCCAACTTCTACTGGAGCAGCAAAAGCATTGAAAGAAGTTTTACCAGAATTAGAAGGTAAACTTCATGGGTTAGCTTTACGTGTGCCTACAAAAAATGTTTCTTTAGTTGATTTGGTTGTAGATTTAGAAAAACCGGTAACTGTTGACGAAATTAATAATGCATTTCGTCATTCAGATTTAGATGGTGTTTTAGAAGTAGAACATGCACCTTTAGTGTCTGTCGATTTTAATACAAATCCACATTCAGCTATTATCGATGCTGAGAATACAATTGTAATGGATGATCATAAGGTGAAAGTGATTGCTTGGTATGATAATGAATGGGGTTATTCTAATAGAGTAGTAGAAGTAGCTGAAATGATTGGTGAACAACTAGTAGAAAAGTCTACTGTGACTGCAGTTTAAGCTTTTAATAAATAAAAGATTGTTAATTTTAGAGTTGATAGCCTAATCTAATGTCCTTGATTTTATAGATTAAAACATTATAAAAACATTAAATAATTTTTTAATGAGTCATATATAGGAAAGTGAAAAAAGAATTTATATTGAATTCTATTTCACTTTCTTTTTATATTCTATATAGGTTTAGACAGCTAAGTTGTATCAATTTATTATTAATACATATGAGTTCTTTTGTCATAAATCGTTTTTATAGTATAATGGAGCATAATCTATTCAAGAGGGTGACAGATATGAAATGCCCAAAATGTAGTGCCACACATTCACGTGTGGTAGATTCAAGACATGCTGATGAAGCTAACGCAATACGTAGAAGACGTGAATGTGAGAATTGTGGGACAAGATTTACAACATTTGAACATATTGAAGTGAGTCCACTTATTGTGGTCAAAAAAGATGGAACACGTGAACAATTTTTAAGAGAAAAAATATTAAATGGCCTTGTAAGATCTTGTGAAAAAAGACCAGTTAGATATCAACAATTGGAAGACATTACTAATAAAGTAGAGTGGCAATTACGCGATAAAGGTCATACAGAAATTTCATCTAGAGATATAGGTGAACATGTAATGAATTTGCTCATGCATGTAGATCAAGTCTCTTATGTACGATTTGCGTCAGTATATAAAGAGTTTAAAGATGTGGATCAATTACTAGCATCGATGCAAGGTATTTTGGATGATAACAAACGGAGTGATTCATAAATGAGTTTTAAATCTTATGAGTATGGTTTAAGTCCACACGATGGATTTAAAGTATATCGACATTTTTTCTTTAATCATCAACAATTAGAGATATTAAATCGATTGTACATACCGTTAATTGGCTTTAAAGCTATTGGTGTATATCATTTCATGAACCAATTTATCGATGAAGTTGAAGATACTATTCTCACACATTACACTATTATGAATGAGCTTAAAATAAATTTATTAGAATTCCGTGAATATATGGATTTACTTGAAGGCATTGGGTTAATTAAAACATTTGTAAAACATGATAGTAATCAGTCTATGTTTATATATGAATTGATTCAACCTCCAACTGCATACCAATTTTTTAATGATCCAATGTTATCTATATACCTATACAATGAAGTTGATAATCGAAGATATAAAGATTTAAAAGCGTATTTTGAAAAAAATGAACCAGATTTAAACGCATTTCAACAAGTAACGCGCAAATTTACTGATGTATTCAAAGTTCCACATAAAAATATATCTATTGATGCTTCAACAATTCAAAAGGAAAATCATTCAGCTACTATAGATTTAGATAATGAATCATTTGACTTTGATATGTTGAGAGATATGTTACAACATCATTTTATAAGTGGAGAAATTATCACTAAAGAGGCAAAACAATTAATTTTACAATTGGCTACTTTATATGGGTTAACGCCTACTTCTATGAAACGAATCATTCTTAACTCTATCACACAAAATCAAACGTTATCATTTGAAGAGATGAGAAAACAAGCAAGGTCTCATTACTTAATTGAGCATCAACAACAGCTTCCTAAGTTACAAACTAAAGCTAATCCTTCTAATCATTTAGAACAATCACAGAGTCCAAATGAGACTACTGATGATATAAAGGAAAGTGATAGTTGGTTTAAGTTATTAGAAGACACAAGTCCTATCGATATGTTAGCGTCTTGGTCAGAATCAGAACCAACTTTACAACAAAAAAGAATGGTAGAAGAGTTAATAGAGCGTGAAAAATTGTCATTTGGTGTAATTAATATTTTATTACAATTTGTAATGCTTAAGAATGAAATGAAACTTCCTAAATCCTATATATTTGAAATCGCTTCAAATTGGAAAAAGTTAGGTATTAAAACTGCACAACAAGCATACGATTATGCGCTGAAAACAAATCAACAAATCAATGATAGTATAACTAAAAAAACAAAACGTCAGTATAAACAACGTGACGTTGCATCGATAGAAAAAACACCAAAGTGGTTAAAAAATAAAAATCAACAAGATGAAAAACCAAACAATAATGATGCGCAATTTGAAAAAGATAGAGAAGCGTTTCGTGCTCAATTAGAACAAGATTGGGAGGATTAGATGAAATCATTTAGTAAACTTATAAAAAATCAAGATAATTTAAACAAAAGAATTGCTAAAATAAAAAATCAAGTCATTAATGATTCTGATGTTAAGCAATTTTTAAATCAACACCAGTCAGAACTTACTAATGAAATGATTGATAAAGATTTAAATGTACTTCAAGAATATAAAGATCAACAAAAACACTACGATGGTCACGATTATGCACATTGTCCAAACTTTGTTAAAGGTCATATTCCAGAATTATATATAGAAAATGAGCGTATTAAAGTTCGTTATCGATTATGTCCTTGCAAAATTAAATACGATGAAGAACGTTTAAGTTCACAACTCATTACTGCCCATCACATGCAACGAGATACGTTGAATGCAAAAGTTAAAGATATCTATACCAACGATAGAAGTCGACTTGAAATAGCGATGGAAGTTAACGATATTTGTAAAAAGTTAGTTAACGGTGAACGCGTTAAGGGTCTTTATATACATGGCCCATTTGGAACAGGTAAATCTTTTATTTTAGGAGCGATCGCAAACCAGCTTAAGTCAAAACATGTGCCATCTACAATAGTATATTTACCTGAATACATTCGTATACTCAAAGGTGGTTTTAAAGATGGAAGTTATAATGAAAAGTTAGAGCGTATACGAGAAGCAAATATATTAATGTTAGATGATATCGGAGCTGAGGATGTCACAACTTGGGTAAGGGATGAGGTGATAGGTCCCTTATTACATTATCGTATGGTTCATGAATTACCAACATTCTTTAGTTCAAATCTAAATTTGGAAGAATTAGAACATCATTTATCTATTTCAAATAAAGGAGCAGAAATAACGAAAGCTGCTCGAATTATCGAACGTATCAAAAGTTTAGCAAATGAATTTTATTTAGATGGGAAAAATTTACGAAATAATTGAAATTTACAATGTGTGATGTATAATAAAGATAAATCTAAATCGTTGAAATAAATGAAGATATGGTAATTTAATCTCTATCATACAGCAAACCAATAATTGATGAGAATTTGGTTGATATATTAAATTATTACTCCTTCATATTTAGATGCTGGTAATCAGTATCCGGCTCAAGACCGTTATCTTATGAAGAGATATCTAGAATACATCTAGGTAACTAGGGTGGTACCGCGACGAACTCGTCCCTTTTATAGGGAGGAGTTTTTTTATTTTCTTCAGCGATCATAGAATAAAATTTATGGAGGGTTTCGATATGGAACAAATTAATATTAAGTTTCCAGATGGCAATTCAAAATCATTTGACAAAGGAACTACTACAGAAGACATTGCACAATCAATTAGTCCTGGACTTCGAAAAAAAGCAGTAGCAGGAAAATTTAATAATCAACTCGTTGATTTAACTCGTCCACTTGAAGAAGATGGGGCAATTGAAATTGTTACACCTGGTAGTGATGAAGCTCTAGAGGTATTACGTCATTCAACTGCTCATTTAATGGCTCAAGCATTAAAACGAATTTATGGAGATGTTAAATTCGGCGTTGGTCCAGTGATTGAAGGTGGTTTTTACTACGACTTTGATATGGATGAAAAAGTATCATCAGATGACTTTGAAAAGATCGAAAAAACAATGAAACAAATTGTTAACGAAAATTATAAAATTGAACGTAAAGTGGTTACTCGTGAAGAAGCAAAAGATTTCTTTAAAGATGATCCATATAAATTAGAATTAATTGATGCAATTCCTGAAGATGAGAATGTAACATTATACAGCCAAGGTGAATTTACAGATTTATGCCGTGGTGTTCATGTACCATCAACTTCAAAAATTAAAGAATTTAAACTGCTTTCTACTGCAGGTGCATATTGGCGTGGAGATAGTGACAATAAAATGTTACAACGTATATATGGTACTGCTTTCTTTGATAAAAAAGATTTAAAAGCACATTTAGAAATGTTAGAGGAACGTCGTGAACGTGATCATCGTCGTATTGGTAAAGACTTAGAATTATTTACAAATAATCAACTTGTTGGTGCTGGTCTTCCACTATGGTTACCAAATGGTGCAACAATTCGCCGTGAAATTGAACGTTATATTGTAGATAAGGAAGTAAGCATGGGATATGATCATGTATATACTCCAGTTTTAGCTAATGTTGAACTTTATAAAACTTCAGGTCATTGGGATCACTATAGAGATGATATGTTCCCACCAATGAAATTAGATGAAACTGAAGAAATGGTATTACGTCCAATGAACTGTCCACATCATATGATGGTTTATAATAATAAACCACATTCTTATCGTGAATTACCAATTCGTATTGCTGAATTAGGTACTATGCATAGATATGAAGCAAGTGGTGCAGTATCAGGCTTACAACGTGTAAGAGGTATGACTTTAAATGATTCTCATATCTTTGTGCGTCCTGACCAAATTAAAGATGAATTCAAACGCGTTGTTCATATGATACAAGATGTCTATGAAGACTTTGGTTTTGAAGATTACACTTTCAGATTAAGTTACAGAGATCCTGAAGATAAAGAAAAATATATGGACGATGATGACATGTGGAATAAAGCTGAGTCTATGCTTAAAGAAGCAGTAGATGAAATGGGCTTACCATATGTTGAAGCCATTGGAGAAGCAGCATTCTATGGCCCTAAATTAGATGTTCAAGTTAAAACTGCAATGGGTAAAGAAGAAACCCTTTCAACTGCACAACTTGATTTCTTACTACCTGAACGATTTGATCTTTCTTATATTGGTAGTGATGGTGAAAATCACCGCCCTGTTGTTATTCATCGTGGCGTAGTTTCAACTATGGAACGTTTTGTAGCTTTCTTAACTGAAGAAACTAAAGGTGCTTTCCCAACATGGTTAGCTCCAAAACAAGTTGAGATTATTCCAGTAAATGTAGATTTACATTATGACTATGCGAGAAATTTACAAGATGAATTAAAATCTCAAGGTGTTCGTGTAGAAATTGATGATCGTAACGAAAAAATGGGCTATAAAATTCGAGAGGCACAAATGCAAAAAATTCCTTATCAAATTGTAGTAGGAGATAAAGAAGTTGAAAACAACGAAGTAAATGTTCGTAAGTATGGCTCACAAGATCAAGAAACAATAGAAAGAGATGAATTTATCTGGAACTTAGTAGATGAAATTCGTCTAAAAAAACGTAGATAGTCTTGATAAAATAATATTCTTAATGTATATTACAAAGTAGTTAAATAAAAATGAGTTAGAGGTTGCATCTTTAAAAAGTAATACTTCAGAAGTTGATATGGAACGTATGTTGAAAGTATGAAAGGTAAAGATGCCGAAACAAATGATAACCATACTTATGATTTGTTGGGACAGTTATCGAATAGAAACTGTACTGTCACAGTTTGTGATGTGCTACCGATATAGATTAAGTAATGGGTGCATATCTTAACGGTATGTACCTATTTTTTAATTTGTAATTTGATTTACATATCATTTATAAAAATTAAATATGTTAATTATCTTCACATAACAAATAAATACTTAGCTAACCTCTACATTAAGAAAGGGAGCTTATATGAGTAAAGTTGAAAATCAAGATAGTGGTATGAAGAGAGGGTTAAAAGATCGTCACATCTCCATGATTGCAATGGGAGGCTGTATTGGTACAGGCCTGTTTATGACCTCAGGTGGTGCTATTCACGATGCCGGTGCATTAGGTGCGCTTATTGCATATGCAATTATTGGAGCTATGGTATTCTTTTTAATGACTTCTTTAGGAGAAATGGCTACGTATTTACCTGTTTCGGGTTCATTTAGTACCTATGCAACACGATTTGTAGATCCATCATTAGGATTCGCATTAGGCTGGAACTATTGGTTTAACTGGGTAATTACTGTAGCGGCAGATGTAACTATTGCAGCGCAAGTCATTCAGTATTGGACACCTATGGCAGGGATACCAGCATGGGTATGGAGTTGTATCTTTATAGTTATTATTTTCGCATTAAACTCTTTATCTGTCAGAGTATATGGTGAAAGTGAATATTGGTTTGCACTTATAAAAGTGATTACAGTAATTATTTTTATAATTATTGGTATTTTAACTATATTAGGAATTATGGGTGGACATTTTGTAGGATTTGAGACATTTACTAAAGGTGATGGGCCAATCCTAGGTGGAAATCTTGGCGGTAGTTTACTTTCAATTCTAGGTGTATTCTTAGTTGCTGGTTTCTCCTTCCAAGGTACTGAATTAATAGGCATTACTGCTGGAGAATCTGAGAATCCAGAACGTGCTGTTCCAAAAGCAATTAAACAAGTTTTCTGGAGAATATTATTATTTTACATTTTAGCCATCTTTGTTATTGGTATGTTAATTCCTTACAATAGTAATGCATTAATGGGTGGAGATAACGATGTTGCAACATCTCCATTTACGCTTGTCTTTAAAAATGCAGGGTTAGCATTCGCTGCTTCATTTATGAATGCAGTTATTTTAACCTCAGTATTATCAGCTGGTAATTCAGGGATGTATGCATCAACACGTATGTTATATTCAATGAGTAAAGATAAATTAGCTTTCGCTTCATTTGGTAAAACGAATAAACATGGCGTGCCATATTTATCATTGATTGCTACTGGTGTACTTGTAGTCGTTATTTTCTTAGTACAAAAATTAAGCGGAAATGCTTATGAATATATTGTAGCTGCCAGTGGTATGACAGGGTTTATTGCTTGGGTAGGTATTGCAGTAAGTCATTATCGCTTTAGACGAGCATTTAATGTTCAGCATCATCGTAAATCAGAATTGAAATATAAAGCGAAATGGTTCCCATTCGGTCCAATATTTGCAGGTATATTGTGTGTGATTGTGATTGTTGGACAAGATGTAGATTTCATTAAAACAGGGCACTTTGATCTTAATCGATTTATTATTACGTATATGGGTATTCCAGTATTTTTAGTATTCTTTATTTATCATAAATTAAGATATAAAACTAAAAAAATACCTCTTGAAGAAGTTGATTTAAGCCAAGATGTCTCAATGAATGAAGTAAAACATCACTAATTTTAAAAAACAATTGACATGCTTAATAAAACTTGATATGATTAGTATCGTTGATTACGAAACGAACCAAGTAGAAACACCCGTTTCTCACCTGTAGCGACGCAAAAAGCTGTTGGCAGGTTAATCATGTCACACAATTATCGTGTATGAGTGAAGAGCGGGCAAATATTGTCCGCTCTTTTTGCTTGGGAAAATTTCGTAAAATTTTGGGAGGTGTCAACCATAGCAAAAGATCAAACGCAAGTTAACGAAAAAATTCGCGCAAAAGAATTACGTTTAATTGGCCAAAATGGTGACCAAATTGGTGTTAAATCTAAAAGAGAAGCTCTTGAGATGGCTGAAAGAGTTGAATTAGATTTAGTAGTTGTTGCACCAAATGCTAAACCACCTGTTGCAAGAATTATGGATTATGGTAAATATAAATTCGAACAACAGAAAAAAGAAAAAGAAATGAAGAAAAAACAAAAAGTTATCAATGTTAAAGAAATTCGTTTAAGTCCAACTATTGAGGAACACGATTTCCAAACTAAGTTGAAAAATGGACGTAAATTCTTAACTAAAGGTGACAAATGTAAAGTTTCTATTCGTTTCAGAGGTCGTGCAATTACACACAAAGAAATTGGTCAACGTGTTTTAGAAAAATTTGCAGACGAATGTAAAGATATTGCCACTGTTGAACAAAAACCTAAAATGGAAGGGCGCCAAATGTTTATTATGTTAGCGCCTATAAACGAAAAATAATTTACTTTTATTAGGAGGAAATGAATCATGCCAAAAATGAAAACTCACCGTGGAGCAGCTAAACGTGTTAAAAGAACTGGTTCAGGTCAATTAAAACGTTCTAGAGCTTTCACATCTCACTTATTTGCAAATAAAAATACTAAACAAAAACGTAAATTACGTAAAGCTAAACTAGTATCTAAAAGCGATATGAAACGCGTAAAACAATTATTAGCTTACAAAAAATAATTAATATTACTTTCGAACGATGATAAAGCGATATATTTAAGGAGGAATTTAACATGCCACGAGTTAAAGGTGGAACAGTAACAAGAGCACGTCGTAAAAAAACGATTAAATTAGCTAAAGGTTACTTCGGTTCAAAACATACATTATATAAAGTAGCAAAACAACAAGTGATGAAATCAGGTCAATACGCATTCCGTGACCGTCGTCAACGTAAACGTGATTTCCGTAAATTATGGATTACACGTATTAATGCAGCTGCACGTCAACATGACATCAGCTATTCTCGTTTAATGAACGGTTTGAAAAAGGCTGACATTAACATTAACCGTAAAATGCTTTCTGAAATTGCTATTTCAGACGATAAAGCTTTCGGTGAATTAGTATCAAAAGCTAAAGATGCTTTAAAATAATTCATATTTAAAAGCCAATAAGGTAACTATAAAACCTTATTGGCTTTTTTATTTACTTTTATTCATCAAATATTCTTTAATAGAATTATGATAAGTAAACGAACCAGTTAAATATCATTGTGATTTAAATCATTGGTTTGTTAAACTATTAAAAAATAATATTAATTTCAAGGAGTTAACTATGTCTAAATTTGATGAACAAATCATCGTCGTATCAAGAGAATTATTATTTGATAATGAAAAAAATGCATTTAATGGATTCTTATCGAAAAACGATGTTCAAGGTGAAGAAATATTTAATACGTTTAAAAACTATGAAGTAAAAAGACGTGGAGATATGGAAGAAGATCCATCTTATAAACAACTTATTTCATATTGTCTTTTAGAAAATGAAAATGATGAAATCTTAGTATATCAACGTTTAAGTGGTGGCGGAGAAGAACGCTTACACGGACAGTCTTCAGTGGGTGTTGGTGGACATATGAATAATGTTGTTGGTGCCGATTCAATTAATGAAGTTTTAAGAGTGAATGCACAAAGAGAACTTAATGAAGAAGTAGGATTATCTGAAGATAGATCTCAAAATATGGAATATATTGGTTTTATTAATGATGATACTAATGCAGTAGGTAAAGTTCATATAGGTGTTGTTTTCAAAATTAAGGTGAAATCTAGTGATGTAGAAGTTAGAGAAACTGACACTTTAAAAATTAATTGGGTATCACAAGATGAAATAAATGATTTAAATCATTTTGAATCATGGAGTGCGTTAATTTTAAAAGATTTAAAATAAAGGGGGCTCAATATGTCTGATATTATCCCTTTTCCTCAATCAAAGCAAAAATTATATCATAATATTTTAAATGCACAACAACAAAATAAATATAAAGAAATGTATCAATTGTTTGATATATATGAAGCCTCATTCGAGTTAGATAATCAATTATCTTTGATTAAATGTGACATGTTAAATGAATTAGGGTTATATTTAGAATTAAGAGAAGAAGCAATTATTTTCTTAAAAAAAGGTATACCTCATTACGACGAACTAATTATTTTCTATATTAAAGCATTAATAGGTTTAAATCAGAATTATGAAGCAGTTGAAGTCATTAATCAAATCATTAACGAAGTGAAAGAACATAAAACTAGAATGGCACTCTTTCCATTAAAAGAATATGCCCAATCTAAATTAGATGAAGACAAGAAACTTTCTAGTCAATTATTATCAGAATTTACTAGTTTAGATTTAAATCGTCAAACTAAATTAATGATTAAACTCATTGATAACGGACATTATGAATTCAGAAAGACGGTTGCTTTTTTATTGTCTAATCAAGTAGAATCTTATAATTTAAAAAGTCTCATGCTTGAGTATTTACGTTTTTCAAATTATGATAGTGAAATAAAAATTGAGAAGTATGGTTATGAAGTCAACATCCTCCCTACAACATTAAAAGGTTTAGAACACACAGATATGAAAACTACTGTTATTCCCCAAGTTCTCGATAGATTAGAAAATGGAGCTTTGAATATACAAAATGAAGCTCAGTATGTGATGAATAATCATTCAATAAAACTATATCCACTTGATATATTTTCACTTTTTAATGAAGAAGATTGGATAATAGCTTATGATGTTTATTTTAAGTCAATGATTGGTATAGAAGTAAGTGAAGCAAATCAAGAATTATTAACATTAATTTATCAGTTAGATAATTAAATGTGAGCAAATCATTTTAGTTTACTTAAATGATTCTGTAAAGTTGAATTACTATTTAAAATCCCCTATAAAACATTGTTTGTGTCCATATTAGACCTATGATATAATAGGGAAGTTGAAAAAATTAAAAATGTAAGCATGGAGGTATTTATACATGACAGCAACTTGGGAAAAAAAAGAAGGTAACGAAGGTTTATTAAAAGTTACTGTTCCAGCAGAAAAAGTAAATAAAGCATTAGATCAAGCATTTAAAAAAGTGGTTAAACAAATTAACGTGCCTGGTTTCCGTAAAGGTAAAGTGCCTCGTCCAATTTTCGAACAACGTTTTGGCGTTGAAGCATTATATCAAGATGCAGTAGATATTCTTTTACCTGAAGCTTATGGTGAAGCCATTGAAGAAACTAAAATCAATCCAGTCGCTCAACCTGAAATTAATGTAACTCAAATTGAAAAAGGTAGAGATTTCGAATTTGAAGCAACAGTGACTGTTGAACCTGAAGTTAAATTAGGAGATTATAAAGGTCTTGAAATTGAAAAACAAGATTCTGAATTAACTGATCAAGATTTACAAGATGAAATTGATCATAGTTTAGGTCATTTAGCTGATATGGTTGTTAAAGAAGATGGTGCAGTTGAAGAAGGAGACACTGTAAATATTGACTTTGATGGTTATGTAGATGGCGAACAATTTGAAGGTGGTCAAGCTGATGGTTATGATTTAGAAATCGGTTCAGGTTCATTTATTCCAGGATTTGAAGATCAATTAGTAGGCGTTAAAACTGGAGAAGAAAAAGATGTTGTTGTAACATTCCCAGAAGAATATCACGCTGAAGAATTAGCTGGTAAAGAAGCTACATTCAAAACTAAAGTAAATGAAATTAAATACAAAGAAGTACCCGAATTAACTGATGAAATTGCAAATGAATTAGATTCAGATGCTAATTCAGTAGATGAGTATAAAGAAAACTTACGCAAACGTTTATCAGAACAAAAAGCACAAGATGCTGAAAATGTGGAAAAAGAAGAAGCAATTAATAAAGTAACTGAAAATACAACAATTGATATTCCACAAGCTATGATTGACACTGAATTAGATCGTATGGTTCAAGAATTTGGTCAAAGAATCCAACAACAAGGTTTAGACTTACAAACTTACTTCCAAATTTCTGGTCAAGATGAATCTCAATTAAGAGAACAAATGAAAGATGATGCAGAGCAACGTGTTAAAACAAACTTAACATTATCAGCAATTGCAGATGAAGAAAATATCGAAGTCACAGATGAAGATATTGATAAAGAATTAGAAAAAATGAGCAGTCAATTTAATATCTCAGTAGAAGATATTAAACAAACTCTTGGTAATACTGATATCATTAAAAATGATGTACGTATTCAAAAAGTAATTAACTTATTAAGAGACAATGCTAAATATGTTGATTCAGCTAAAGAAGATAAAAAAGAAGACAAATAATAAACTTTTAAATTGATATAAAGTTTAAAAATAAGTAGCAGGTGCATCATTATATGTATCTGCTACTATATGTTTTAAGCATTTTAGTTGTTAACTATCAATTTGCATTGTAGAATGCTATCTAGTATAGTCGTTTAAGGATAGAGGTGTAAATGAATGTTTAAATTTAATGAAGATGAAGAAAATTTAAAATGTTCTTTCTGTGGTAAGGACCAAGATCAAGTTAAAAAATTAGTAGCAGGTAGTGGTGTATACATTTGTAATGAATGTATCGAACTATGTTCTGAAATTGTTGAAGAAGAATTAGCTCAAGCTACTTCAGAAGAATTTACTGAATTACCGACGCCTAAAGAAATTATGGACCATTTAAATGAATATGTTATTGGCCAAGAAAAAGCTAAAAAATCTTTAGCAGTGGCAGTTTACAATCATTACAAACGTATTCAACAATTGGGTCCAAATGAAGATGATGTTGAGTTACAAAAAAGTAATATCGCCTTAATTGGACCAACGGGTAGCGGTAAAACATTACTTGCACAAACACTTGCTAAAACATTGAATGTACCATTTGCTATTGCAGATGCAACAAGTTTAACTGAAGCAGGTTATGTTGGTGATGATGTTGAAAATATTTTATTACGTTTGATTCAAGCTGCTGATTTTGACATTGATAAAGCAGAAAAAGGAATTATTTATGTAGACGAAATTGATAAAATTGCTAGAAAATCTGAAAATACATCAATTACGCGTGATGTTTCTGGTGAAGGTGTACAACAAGCATTACTTAAAATCTTAGAAGGTACAACAGCAAGTGTACCACCTCAAGGTGGCCGTAAACATCCTAACCAAGAATTGATTCAAATTGACACAACTAATATTCTATTTATATTAGGTGGTGCGTTTGATGGTATTGATGAAGTCATTAAACGCCGTTTAGGTGAAAAAGTTATCGGTTTTGCTAGCAATGAAGCAGATAAGTATGATGAAGAAGCTTTATTAGCACAAATTCGTCCTGAAGATTTACAAGCATATGGTTTAATTCCAGAATTTATTGGACGTGTACCAATAGTTGCTAATTTAGAAACATTAGATGTTGAAGCGCTTAAAAATATTTTAACGCAACCTAAAAACGCGTTAGTTAAGCAATATACAAAAATGTTAGCTCTTGATAACGTTGAATTAGAATTTACTGAAGAAGCTTTGGCAGCAGTCAGTGAAAAAGCAATTGAACGAAAAACTGGAGCACGTGGATTACGATCAATTATAGAAGAATCTTTAATTGATATTATGTATGATGTACCTTCAACAAGTGATGTTGCTAAAGTTGTAGTAACTGCTCAAACAATTAATGAGGAAATCGAGCCTGAAATGTATGATTCAGAAGGTAATTTATTGAACGGTACTAAAACTTCAGCTTAATTATCAACCATATAATAAGGAAGTGGTGATAGAATTCATTTGAGTTCGAAACTGCTTCCTTATTTTTATACATATCATTTTTTTAAAATTTTAGATTTTTAAACATTTATATTATAATAAAGCAGCTATAATAATGAAGAGGTGTTTGAATATGAATATTAACCCAAATAATATAGAATTAATGATTAGTGCAGTGAAAGAAGAACAATATCCTGAAACCAATTTAACTGAAATCGCTTTAAGTGGACGTTCTAATGTGGGTAAGTCCTCTTTTATTAATAGTATGATTGGTAGAAAAAATATGGCTCGTACTTCACAACAGCCTGGAAAAACGCAAACTCTAAACTTCTATAATATTGATGAACAACTTATTTTTGTTGATGTTCCTGGATATGGATATGCAAAAGTAAGTAAATCACAGCGTGAAAAATTTGGGAAAATGATAGAAGAGTATTTAACTAAACGAGAAAATCTAGGTTTAGTCATTCAACTTGTAGATTTACGACATAATCCTACCGAAGATGATGTATTAATGTATAATTATTTAAAACATTTCGATCTGCCAACACTAGTCATTTGTACTAAGGAAGATAAAATTGCGAAAGGTAAAGTTCAAAAACATATAAAAAATATAAAACAAAAATTAGATTTAGATCCAAACGATACAATTATAAGTTACTCTTCTATTCAAAATTCTAAACAGCAATACATTTGGGATATTATTGCTAATTATATAAATTAAAAGAAATATCTTGTAATTAAGTGACGAAATTTTGACTTCACATTAGAATGTTTCTAATTTATTTGAGCATCAAACTTAAATTCATTCTAAAATGTGTTATACTAACGATATTGTTAGTATATGGAGGGCGTTATAAATGCATTTTATTGCTATTAGCATAAATCATCGTACTGCTGATGTAGCTTTAAGAGAGCAAGTTGCTTTTAGAGATGATGCCTTACGATTAGCCAATGAAGATTTATTCGAAACTAAAGCAATTTTAGAAAATGTAATATTATCGACATGTAATCGTACAGAAGTATATGCTGTAGTGGATCAAATTCATACAGGACGATATTATATTCAACGATTTTTAGCTCGTTCATTTGGATTTGAAGTAGATGATATTAAAGCAATGTCTGAAGTTAAAGTGGGGGACGAAGCAGTAGAACATCTATTGCGTGTAACTTCAGGTTTAGATTCAATTGTGTTAGGAGAAACACAAATTTTAGGCCAAATGCGTGATGCATTTTTCTTAGCGCAAGATTTAAAAACAACTGGAACTATCTTTAATCATCTATTTAAACAAGCAATTACTTTTGCTAAAAAAGCACATAATGAAACAGATATCGCAGATAATGCTGTAAGTGTTTCATATGCTGCTGTGGAATTATCAAAAAAAGTATTAGGTAAATTAAAAAATAAACATGCTGTTATTATTGGTGCAGGTGAAATGAGTGAATTGTCGTTATTAAATTTACTCGGCTCAGGCATTAATCATATTACAATTGTAAATCGAACAGAAAGTAAAGCTAGAATTTTAGCTGAAAAACATCAAGTTAGTTATGATAAGCTAGAATCTTTACCTAGTTTATTAACTTCAACTGATATTGTTATTAGTTCTACTAGTTCACCAGATTATATTATTACTAAAAGTATGATTAATCAGGCACTATCATATAGAAAATCTAAATTATTATTATTAGACATTGCAGTACCACGAGATATTGAACCATGTCATAATTTAAGTGATGACGTATTTAATTATGATGTAGATGATTTAAAAGGTTTAGTTGATGCTAATTTAAAAGAACGACAAATGGCGGCTGAAGCTATTTCTAATGAAATTCCTGCTGAAATTAAAGCACATAATGATTGGGTAAATATGTTGGGTGTAGTTCCTGTAATAAGAGCTTTACGTGAAAAAGCAATGACTATTCAAACTGAAACAATGGATAGTATCGATAGAAAATTACCGAATCTATCTGAACGAGAACGAACAGTCATTTCTAAACATACTAAAAGTATTATTAATCAAATGTTGAAAGATCCAATTAAACAGGCTAAGGAATTGAGTAACGATAAAAAAAGTAATGAAAAATTAGAGCTATTTCAAAATATATTTGATATTGAAGCCGAAGATCCTTATAAAGCAGTGAAAGAACGTAAAAAAGAAAAGGAACTTTCAGTACGACATATCTTTAGTTTTGAATAAGCATATTAAAATGGTGATAATATGCAAGAAACGCTATTTATTAGATTTCATGAAATTATATTAATTGTATATTTAATTAGCATTCTTTGTTATTTTATAGACTTTGTTCGGAAGAGTCATAAGATTAGAGTACTTGGAATTTATGCCTTAGGGATTGTTTGGTTTTTACAAACAATCTCTTTGTCTATGTATATTACTTCGCATAGTGATGTATTGTTTAATTCCATATTTGATGTTTTTTTCTTCTTGTCATGGATGATTATTTCTATTTCTTTAGTTTTAAATATTATTAAAGTTCTAAGTTTTTCTGTGTTTTTTTTGAATGTAATTGGATTTATCTTATTAACGATGAATACATTTAGACCTGAACACTATACAAACAGTATACAAAAAGTACAAGTTATAAATGAATTATTACTTGTACATGTAGGGCTTGCAGTATTGAGTTATGCTTTTTTTGCACTTGCATTTGTAAATGCATTGCTATATATCATTCAATATAAAAACCTTAAAGAAAAAAACTTTAATCAGAAATATTTTAGAATTGGCAGTGTAGCAACTCTTGAAAAAATTATATTTTTTTCAACTTTGGGCGGTTTAGTAATATTAATATTGAGTGTAATTTTAATTGCTCAATGGGGAATCTATGCGGTTGGTATAGCAATATTTAAAGATCCGAAGGTTATGTTGTCTGTCATTATTACGCTTCTTTATACAGTATATATCGTTATGTATTTAAAAAAGAAAATCATCTCAATTAATTTAATTTATTTTAATATTATGATATTTTGCCTATGTATGGTGAATTTATTCTTCACTACTCATTTTAATTAAAAGAAAACTTATGTAGGAGGCCTTGTTTATGCGTAAATTAGTTGTGGGTTCACGTAGAAGTAAACTTGCTTTAACACAAAGTAAACAATTCATTGATAAATTAAAAGCCATTGATCCATCTTTAGAAATCGAAATTAAAGAGATTGTCACAAAGGGAGATCGAATTGTGAATCAACAACTATCTAAGGTTGGAGGAAAAGGCCTATTTGTTAAAGAGATTCAAAATGAACTATTTAACAACGATATCGATATGGCAATACACTCATTAAAAGATGTTCCTAGTATTATTCCAGAAGGTTTAACATTAGGTTGTATTCCTGATAGAGAAATACCATTTGATGCCTATATTGCCAAAAATCACGTACCATTAGAAGAACTTCCTAAGAATAGTATAGTTGGTACAAGTTCATTAAGAAGAGGTGCACAAATATTATCTAAATATCCTCATCTAAAAATTAAATGGATTCGTGGTAATATTGATACACGTTTAAATAAATTAGAAACAGAAGATTATGATGCGATTATTTTAGCAGCAGCAGGACTCAAACGTATGGGTTGGTCTGATGACGTAGTAACAACTTATTTAGATAAAGACACATTACTACCTGCAATCGGTCAAGGTGCTCTTGGCATTGAGTGCCGTAGTAACGATATTGAACTTCTCGAGTTACTTCAAAAAGTTCACAATAATGAAGTTGCAAATTGTGTAACGGCCGAACGAACATTTTTAGCTTCAATGGATGGAAGTTGTCAAGTTCCAATTGGTGGATATGCGAATTATAACAATAACAATAAAATTGAGTTTACAGGCTTAATCATGACACCAGATGGTAAGGAACGTTATGAACATACTGAAGTAGGAACTGACCCTGTAAAATTAGGGAACAGAGTAAGTGAGATACTTAAAGAACAAGGTGCGTATGAAATTATAAGAAAATTAAACGAAGAAGCATCACATTAATACTAAATCTTAGTAGAGGTGTTACAGTTAGATGAAACCAGTGATAGTTATGACGCAAACGAGTAAAGTCCAGAGTGATATGGTAGAAGTCATTCATAAGCCATTTATTAAAATTCAATCACTTGAATTTGATACTCAACTCTTGCATGATAATTATGACTGGCTTATTTTTTCTTCAAAAAATGCCGTACATTTATTTTATAAATATTTAGAGTACGTGAATGTAAAACATATTGCAGTAGTAGGCGCTAAAACTGCGCAGTTATGTAAACAATTAGGTATAAATATAGATTTTATACCTAACGATTATTCTCAAGAAGGTTTATTAGAAGGATTAAATCTAGAAAAATCTTCTATTTTAATTCCGAGCAGTGCACAGGCAAGACCAAAATTACAACAAACTCTCGCTGAACATAATAATGTTGTGAAAATTGACTTGTATACACCTATAGCGGATAGAGAGAATATTATTGAAGTTATCAATCTAATTCAACATAATCAAGTTGAAGCATTAACATTTTCAAGTTCATCTGCAGTGCGTTATTATTTTAGTGAGGCATTTCCTAAGCATTTTAAAAATTACTATGCTATAGGTCAACAAACTGCAAATAGCATTAGAGCCTATGGTTATGAACCTTATATTGCAGATAAACAAACTTCTGAAGCATTAATAAACACATTTTTAGAAAGTAGGAATAAATAATGAAATTCGATAGACATAGAAGATTACGCTCTTCAGCTACAATGAGAAGTTTAGTAAGAGAAAATCATGTTAGAAAAGAAGATTTAATTTATCCAATTTTTGTAGTAGAAAAAGATAATGTTAGAAGCGAAATTAAATCGTTACCTGGTGTATATCAAATAAGTTTAAATCTATTAGATGATGAAATTAATGAAGCATATGATTTAGGTATTAGAGCGATTATGTTCTTTGGCGTACCTAATGAAAAAGATGATGTGGGTTCTGGTGCATACGATCATAATGGCATTGTTCAAGAGGCAACACGTAGAGCAAAAAAACTTCATAAAGATTTATTAATCGTTGCTGATACTTGTTTATGTGAATATACGGATCATGGTCATTGCGGTATCATTGATGATCATACGCATGATGTTGATAATGACAAATCTTTACCATTATTAGTTAAAACAGCAATTTCTCAAGTCGAAGCTGGCGCTGACATTATTGCTCCAAGTAATATGATGGATGGTTTTGTTACCGAAATTCGACAAGGTTTAGATGAAGCTGGTTATTATAATATTCCAATTATGAGCTATGGCATTAAATATGCTTCTAGTTTCTTTGGACCATTTAGAGATGCTGCAGATTCAGCTCCTTCATTTGGAGATAGAAAAACGTATCAAATGGATCCAGCTAATCGTTTAGAAGCACTAAGAGAATTAGAAAGTGACTTAAAAGAAGGCGCAGACATGATGATTGTCAAACCAGCTTTAAGTTATTTAGATATTGTTAGAGATGTAAAAAATAACACTAATATTCCTGTTATTGCTTATAATGTTAGTGGTGAATATGCTATGACTAAAGCAGCATCTCAAAATGGTTGGATAGATGAAGAACGTGTGGTTATGGAACAAATGGTATCAATGAAACGTGCGGGCGCAGATATGATTATTACTTATTTCGCGAAAGATATTTGTCGTTACTTAGATAAATAATGGTTAAGGAGGAACAAGTTAATGACTTATGAAAAATCACAAGAAGCAATGCGCATTGCTGAAACACTTATGCCTGGTGGTGTCAATAGCCCTGTAAGAGCATTTAAATCAGTAGATACACCAGCAATTTTTATGGATCATGGTGAAGGTTCGAAGATTTATGATATAGATGGCAATGAATACATTGATTATGTATTAAGTTGGGGACCATTAATTTTAGGTCATAAAAATAAACAAGTCATTAGTAAATTACATGATGCTGTAGATAAAGGCACTAGTTTTGGTGCTTCAACACTAGAAGAAAATAAATTAGCTGAACTTGTTATTGAAAGAGTGCCTTCAATTGAAAAAGTAAGAATGGTTTCTTCAGGTACTGAAGCTACTTTAGCGGCATTAAGACTGGCTAGAGGTTACACTGGTAGAAATAAAATTGTTAAGTTTGAAGGATGCTATCACGGACATAGCGATTCATTGCTTATCAAAGCAGGTTCAGGTGTAGCAACTTTAGGTCTTCCAGATTCACCAGGAGTACCTGAAGGCACAGCTAAAAACACAATTACAGTACCTTATAATGATTTAGATGCGATTAAAGTAGCATTTGAAAATTATGGAGATGATATTGCTGGTGTGATAGTAGAACCAGTTGCAGGAAATATGGGTGTTGTACCCCCTAAAAAAGGTTTCTTAGAAGGATTAAGGGAAGTCACTAAAGAATATGGTTCTTTACTTATCTTTGATGAAGTCATGACAGGTTTCCGTGTAGGGTATAACTGTGCTCAAGGTTATTTTGGTGTGACACCAGATATCACATGCCTAGGAAAAGTGATTGGCGGTGGCTTACCTGTAGGTGCTTTTGGAGGCAAAAAAGAAATTATGGATAAAATTGCTCCAGTAGGTAATATTTATCAAGCGGGAACTCTATCTGGTAATCCTTTAGCAATGACAAGTGGTTATGAAACACTAAGTCAATTAACGCCTGAATCATATGAGCATTTCCAAAAATTAGGTGATATATTAGAAAAAGGACTTAAAGAAGTATTTGCTAAACACAATGTTCCTATTACAGTAAATAGAGCTGGTTCTATGATTGGTTATTTCTTAAATAAAGGACCTGTAACCAACTTTGAAGAAGCGAATCAAAGTGATTTAGAGCTATTTAGTAATATGTATAGAGAAATGGCTAAAGAAGGTATATTTTTACCACCTTCCCAGTTTGAAGGAACATTCTTATCTACCGCACATACCAAAGAAGATATTGAAAAAACGATTCATGCTTTTGATAATGCATTAAGTAGAATTGTTTAATATTTAAAAGTTAATATAATAAAAGTGGAACAAAGATGAGATAATATCATCGTTCCACTTTTTTTAATTTAAATGCTTTTAATCTAGAAAGAAGTGATGATTTTTGAGGCGAATTTGGCTAAATAATATTATATTATTAATAATAGCGATAATCATGAGTTTAATATTAAAATTATCTCATATGCTTTTACCCTTTATGTTTGGGCCCATTATAGCCTCAATTATTGTGGTTAAAGTACTAAAACTAAATATTAAATGGCCTTTTTGGATTAGTCAGATTGGCTTAATATTACTTGGAGTACAAATAGGATCTACGTTTACGTCACAAGTCATTAACGATATCAAAAATGAGTGGTTAACCATTGTGACGGTGACTGTTTTACTCATCACGTTATCATTATTGATTGCTTATTTTTTCAAAAAAATTGCAAGAGTTAATACTGAAACTGCTATCTTGAGTGTAATACCTGGCGCTTTAAGTCAAATGTTAATTATGGCTGAAGAAGATAAAAAAGCGAATATCTTAGTAGTAAGTTTAACCCAAACTTCTAGGGTTATTTTTGTAGTCGTACTTGTACCACTTATTTCTTTTTTATTTAGCAATTCATCATCAAGTGAAGAGATGATTCATAAAGCTACACCATTAACAAGAGCTTTAAATGTGCCCCAAATTGCTTTAATTATGATTGCTATAGCTTTTGTTTATTTCTTAATGTCAAAAATAAATTTTCCAACAAAACAATTACTCGCTCCAATTGTCGTTTTAATTGTTTGGAATTTATCAACTCATCTGACTTTTACTTTAGATAATTATATTCTTGCTTTTGCACAAGTGATTTATATGATTAGAATTGGTTTACAAATTGCACATTTATTAGGTGATTTAAAAGGTCGCATTGCTATAGCAATTATGTATCAAAATATAAGTTTAATTTTAGGATCATTTTTGATGGTCTTTATTGTTCATTTGTTTACTCATAATTCATTAAACGAATTATTTTTAGGTGGAGCTCCTGGAGGTATGAGTCAAATTGTACTAGTTGCCATAGCTACTGGTGCAGATGTTGCTAAGATATCAAGTTTTCATATCTTTAGGATATTTTTTATATTATTTTTAGTAGCACCAATAATTAATTACTTTTTAAAACGAAAAAAAAGTGATAATCAATCATAAGGAGTAGAACTACGAATTCAAAATAATCTGTTCTACTCCTTTTAATATTTAATGATTAGGTTTTGAAGGACATCCTTCTAAGTGAGCATCATATAGACCAGCCGCTTCCATAAACGAGAATACAGTCACAGGTCCTAAAAATTTAAAACCATAAGCTTTTAAATCTTTTGAAAGTTGTTTTGCTCTTTCATCAACTGTAATACGTTCTGAGGGAGTTTTATAGTGCAAGTCAATAGGATGTCCATCAACATATGACCATAAAAACTTACTGAAGCTACCATATTCTTTTTCAATTTGTAAATAACCCTTAGCTTGAGATACTATGGCTTCTAATTTCTTTCTATTATGTACGATATTTGGAAAGGTCATTAAAGCATTAATATCTTTCTCTGTCATTTTAGAAATTTTTATAGGATCAAATTGATGAAATGCTTTTTCATAAGCCTCTTTCTTTTTTAATATAGTTAACCAAGATAAACCAGCATGTTGAGATTCAAGTGCAAGTAATTTGAAAAGTGAAAGACTATTAAAATCTGGTTGTCCCCATACTTTATTATGATAATCTAAATAAATAGGGTCTGTAGTTCCAAAGGCACATGCGTTCATAAATATTCCTCCAAAAGATTGACTTATCATTGTTTTCTATTATACTATTAATTAGTAATTAAATATATTTTTTGGGAAGAGTACGTTTGATACTTATCAAAGAGAGCATATGGACGGTGTAAATATGTATAATGATCAAACTGAAGGTAGCCCACAAGTTCTTTTATTGAATACACATATAATAGTAGATAGAAGCGTGTATGAGCGTTAATCATAAATAAGTGCAAGAAGATATGGAGGTATCGTCTTGAATTTAGGTGGTACCACGGAGCATCCGTCCTATATATTAGGAAGGATGCTTTTTTATTTTAGGAGGTTATTTCAATGAAAATGGAATCAAAGTATAATCCTCGTGAAGTTGAAGCGGGGCGTTATGAAGAATGGGTAAAAAATGAATACTTTAAACCTCTAGAAGATGAATCTAGAGAAGCATATACAATTGTTATTCCGCCGCCGAATGTGACTGGTAAATTACATTTAGGACATGCTTGGGATACAACATTACAAGATATTATTACTCGAATGAAACGTATGCAAGGATACGATACGCTTTATTTACCTGGTATGGATCATGCGGGTATTGCAACACAAGCTAAAGTAGATGCTAAATTAAAAGAACAAGGTATTTCTCGTCATGATATAGGACGTGAAAAATTTTTAGAACATGCTTGGTCTTGGAAAGAAGAATATGCATCTTTTATTCGTAAACAATGGGCTAAATTAGGCTTAGGTCTTGATTATAGTAGAGAACGTTTTACTCTTGATGACGGCTTAAGTAAAGCGGTTAGAAAAGTATTTGTTGATTTATATAATAAAGGAATTATTTATCGTGGAGAGCGAATTATAAATTGGGATCCAGTCGCACGTACAGCATTGTCAGATATAGAAGTGATTCATGAAGATGTGCAAGGTCATTTTTATCATTTTAAATATCCTTATGCTGATGGTAATGGATATATTGAAATTGCCACAACTCGTCCTGAAACAATGCTAGGGGATACTGCTATAGTCGTTAATCCAAATGATGAACGTTATAAAGATGTTATAGGAAAAAAAGTGATTTTACCAATTATAGGTAGAGAATTACCAATTTTAGCAGATGAGTATGTTGATATTGAATTTGGTAGTGGGGCTATGAAAGTTACACCTGCACATGATCCTAATGACTTTGAAATTGGTCAGAGACATCATTTAGAAAACATTATCGTAATGGATGAAAATGGAAAAATGAATGACAATGCATCTCAGTATGCTGGTTTAGACCGTTTCGAATGTCGTAAAAAATTAGTAGAAGATTTAAAAGCTCAAGATTTAGTGATTAAAATTGAAGAACATATGCATTCTGTAGGTCATTCAGAACGTTCTGGTGCAGTAGTAGAACCTTATTTATCTACACAATGGTTTGTAAAAATGAAACCACTTGCGCAACAAGCACTAGATAATCAAAAAACAGATAATCGAATTGATTTTTATCCACCACGTTTTGAAAATACATTTAATCGTTGGATGGAAGAAATTAGAGATTGGACTATTTCTAGACAATTATGGTGGGGTCACCAAATTCCAGCTTGGTATCATAATGAAACAGGTGAAGTATATGTTGGAGAAGAAGCACCTGCTGATATCGAAAATTGGACTCAAGATGAAGATGTGTTAGATACATGGTTCTCAAGTGCGTTATGGCCATTCTCAACTTTAGGTTGGCCTAATGAAGAAGCAAAAGATTATCAACGTTACTATCCAACGAATGTTCTTGTAACCGGTTATGATATTATCTTCTTCTGGGTAGCAAGAATGATTTTCCAAGGATTAGAATTTACTGGTAAACGACCATTTAATGATGTACTTCTTCATGGTTTAGTAAGAGCTGAAGATGGTCGTAAAATGAGTAAATCACTTGGTAATGGTGTAGATCCAATGGATGTCATCGAAAAATACGGAGCAGATAGTTTACGCTACTTCTTAGCAACTGGTTCTTCTCCAGGTAATGACTTACGTTATTCTACCGAAAAAGTTGAATCTGTATGGAACTTTATTAATAAAATTTGGAATGGTGCTCGCTTTAGCTTGATGAATATTGGAGAAGACTTTAAAGTGGAAGACATTGATTTATCTGGTAATTTATCTTTAGCGGATAAATGGATTTTAACACGACTAAATGAAACAATAGAGACCGTTACTAATCTGAGTGAAAAATATGAATTTGGTGAAGTTGGACGTGCTTTATATAACTTTATTTGGGATGAATTCTGTGATTGGTATATTGAAATGAGTAAAATACCAATGAATGGTGAAGATGAAGCTCAAAAACAAACAACACGTTCTGTTCTAAGTTATACACTTGATCAAATAATGAGAATGCTACATCCATTTATGCCATTTGTAACTGAAAAAATTTGGCAAAGTTTACCGCATGAAGGAGAAACAATTGTAAAAGCAGCATGGCCGACAGTTAAAGAAGAGTTTGTGTTTGATGAAAGTAAACAGACAATGGAACAATTAGTTGAAATTATTAAATCTGTGAGACAATCACGCGTAGAAGTAAACACACCACTTTCTAAATCAATCCCTATTCTCATTCAAGCTAAAAATGAAGAAATTAAAACAATCTTAGAAAAAAATGCGGATTATATTCATAGATTTTGTAATCCAAGTGAATTAACCATCGATACAAATGTAGATATTCCTGAAAAAGCGATGACAGCGGTAGTAGTTGCTGGTAAAGTCATTTTACCGTTAGAAGGACTTATTGATATGGATAAAGAAATTGAACGTTTAGAGAAAGAGTTAGACAAACTTCAAAAAGAATTAGACCGTGTTGATAAAAAATTATCAAATGAGAATTTTGTTAATAAAGCACCTGAAAAAATTATAAATGAAGAGCGCGAAAAACAACAAAAATATCAAGAAAAATATAATGGTGTTAAAAACAGAATTGAACAATTAAAAGCATAGGAGAATTGTCAATGAATTACCTAGATAGCTTATATTGGATACATGAGCGCACTAAGTTTGGTATTAAACCTGGTGTTAAAAGAATGGAATGGATGCTTAACCACTTAAATAATCCTCAATTAAATATTCGCGGTATTCATGTGGGTGGAACAAATGGTAAAGGTTCTACAGTAGCTTATTTAAGAGCTGCATTAGTTGAGAATGGATATGAAGTTGGAACATTTACTTCTCCTTTTATTGAAACGTTTAATGAACGAATTAGTTTAAATGGTTATCCGATCTCAAATGACGAAATAGTTGAATTAGTAAAACGAGTTAAACCAGTAAGTGAAGCGTTAGAACAAGAAACCGAACTCGGTTCTGCAACAGAATTTGAAATTATAACAACAATGATGTTTTTATATTTTGGAGAGATACATCCTGTAGATTTTGTTATTGTAGAAGCGGGACTAGGAATTAAAAATGATTCAACTAATGTGTTTACTCCTATTCTTTCAATTTTGACAAGTATAGGATTAGATCATACTGATATTTTAGGAAGTACGTATTTAGATATCGCAAAAGATAAAGGTGCTATCATAAAACCTAATGTACCCGTCATCTATGCAGTCAAAAATGAGGAAGCTTTAAAATACATTAGAGATTTAGCGGAAAATCAGAATGCAAAGCCAATTGAACTAGATAGAGAAATCATTATTGTATCTGAAGATGATGAATTTACTTATAGATATAAAGATTATGAGTTAGAAACAATCATCTTAGATATGATAGGTGATCATCAAAAAGAAAATGCTTCATTAGCTATTACAGCTTTAATAGAGTTGAACGAAGAAAATATTATTGAATTAGATTTTAATAAAATGATTGATGCTATTGAAAGTGTTTGTTGGACAGGACGTATTGAGCAAGTTAAAGAAAAACCTCTTATTATTATTGACGGAGCACATAATAATGAAAGTGTTGAAGCATTAGTTTCAACAATCAAAAATTATTATGATCTTGAGAAAATGGATGTTTTATTTTCAGCCATTAAAGGTAAACCTGTAAACGAAATGTTAAGTAAATTACAAAATTTAGCTGGTACATTTTATTTTACTGAATTTGATTTTCATAAAGCCTTATCTAAACAAGAATTACTTGAGAGTATAGATGCTGATAACATCGAATATATTGATGATTATGTAGATTTTATAAATCATTATGATGGTGAGGGCTTATTGATTACAGGCAGTTTATATTTTATAAGTGAAGTAAAATCGAAAGTTGAATTTAATTCATAATATATAGTATGTTAAATATCTAAATATAGCTATGAAGAAAGTTACAAATTAAACTTCTTCATAGCTTTTTTATTAGTTATATAATTGATAGATTAAGAGTGGACTGATTATTTTTAATAAAGGTTTTATTCATTTTATTGAATTTAAAATGCTTTAAAGAAGATATATTTATTTATTGAAATGAATTTAATCTAATCCTCGTTATTCCATTTACTTAGACCATATTTTAGTTATAATGAATGATATGAGGTGATCAGTATAATAGTATTATTAGCATTTACGTGTAGTGTAATATTTAGTTTTTTATATCAATTTTCAAGTATAGAGAAAGTGAATCTTCAATATTTCAAGCGACGATCACAATGTGATTATTGTCATACATCATTAAAGTGGTTTGATACTATACCATTATTAAGTTTCATATTCTTAAAAGGACGCTCGAGATGCTGTTCAAATCCTTTAAAACGCTCCTATATTATAGGTGAAATATTATCGTTTCTTATTGTCCCATATTTAATATTTATCGATATACATATAAATTATTCTCTCTTTATATTAACTTGTTTAATGTTGATAACGATGTCTCTAACCGATATTCAAACATTAACAATCAACAGTAACTTAATCCTCGTTTTTTTCTTTGTCGGTATCTATATTTCTTCATTACATTTGATTTCATTTATATTTATTTTCTTTCTATTACATACATTTTTTCTGTTAAATTCTAAAAGTATAGGGTACGGTGATATTTTATTACTTAGTATACTTTCTATATTTTATACTTATGAATTTATGCTTCATCTAATATTATTAACTTGTGCAATTGGTCTTATGTTTTATATCATCTTGTTTCGTTTTAAGATACGTAAAATCCCACTTATTCCTTTTATTTCAATCTCATATATTTTATTAATTAATTTTTCCAACAATATTATGTAACTAATAAAGAAAAGGTGATGTTTTTGAAAATTAAAGATATGGCCAAAAGTGAGCTTCCTAAAGAGAGACTCATTCAATATGGTGAAAAAAGTTTGTCTAACAGTGAATTATTAGCAATTTTAATTAACACTGGACGACAAGGGGTTTCAAGTATTGATATTGCAAATGAAATGATTAATAAAGTAAATAATTTAAAAGAATTAAAATTACTTTCAATACATGATTTGTTAAAAATAAAAGGTATAGGATTGCATAAAGCAGTGACACTAAAAGCCGCTTTCGAATTGGGAGAAAGAATAAATAAACGTAATTCAATTGAAAAAGTAAAGATTAAATCTCCTAAAGATGTCGCAGATATGATGATGTCTAAAATGAAAGATTTAACTCAAGAGCATTTAGTTGCTTTATTTTTAAATACTAAAAATATAGTGATAAAAGAAGAAACTATATTTATAGGAACATTAAACTCTTCAGTGATACACCCAAGAGAAGTCTTTAATGCTGCCATTAGAGCTTCATGTAATGCAGTAATTGTGATTCATAATCATCCATCTGGAGATGTGACGCCTTCAAAAGAAGATATTGCTACTACCATTAGACTTAAAGAATGTGGACAAATTCTTGGCATTGAATTACTTGACCACATTATTATCGGTGATCAAAAATTTACTAGTTTAGTAGAGGAGGGGTATTTCGTATAAAAGATTAAAAATTATTTATAGTCTCATTGTTAAAATTTTAGTATAATAAGCCTTAATTATATATTTAGAGGTGTATGATGACTTTAATTTTAATCATAGGGGTGTTAATACCTATTATTTACATAATGAGATTGAATATTAAACAAAAAACAATTCGTTTAAAAGAAACGCTTAATACCGTGTTATTATCGATTGTTGGTATTACCATTTTTTCTTTTATTGGAGTATTCGTCAACCATACGCATACTCAATTATATATTTTACTCATTAGTGATATAGTAACTGGAACGATATTTGGGTTACTATTAGCAACAATATATAAAATTTATGAATACTTGTCTCAAAGCAATCGTAAATAAAGCTAGTTAACTTTTCATACAATACAATCATAAACGAATTAATAAAGGGTAGATTGTATTAATTACATTGAAAAGTAACTAGCTTTTTCATTATCTTATATAAGCTGAAAGCACATTAAAATTTTCTAAAATCCAAAGAACACCTTGATAGGCTAAATACAGTCCGAGAATAATAAAAGCAGCAGAGATTAAAAATCTTAAAAGTGCAAATCCTACTTTAAAAAGTATAACTGCAAGCAAGATAAGTAAAATAATTGTAAGAATGTTCATTTCTCACACTCCTCTAAATTTATTTTACGAGTGATATTAATTATTATAATATATTTTAAGAAAATGTTAATCAGTCTTAAGAATTTACTTAATTTACTTCTTTAGACCGATGGATAAAATCTATTTTATATTTATAATAATTTAGATTTAAAATTGGAGGGATTTTATTGCGAATGGTTTTTAGTATTTTTAAAAATATAGTAGCAGTTATTGCAATCCTTAGTATTGTTTATTTTGCATTAAAATATGCCCCGTTTTTAAGAGAACAGGACTGGAATCCTATGAATCAACCTCCCAATAACCAATTCGAGCTCTTGCCAAGTAATCAAACATCAACACCAGTGCCTACTAATGGAAAAAGTTATACTATAGAAGAAAATCATTTACTTCAGAATATTCCTGCTAGTCAAACAAAAAATGTGTTTAAATTTATAGATAAAAAAGAATTTATGGAAGTTTCAGGTATAGTTAGAATGGGATATAATGATAATTACATTGTAGGGCAAAGAGATAATGAATTTATCATCTATAAATTCGGAAGTGATACGATTAAAGTCTTTAGTACGGAAATTGAAATGGAACAGGAATTAAATCGCCTAGGACAATCAATCACTTTAAAACCTCAGAATGAGTATTAAAAAATATAATTTGAAAAAAATAAATAAATGCGTTAATGTCTAAAATAGATACAATAATCTTTTGAAGGTTGGTGTAATGTATGTCTGAACAATCTAAAGAAAAACAGGCAAATGAACAAGCAAAAGCACAAAATTTATTTTCTAAATGGAGAAAAGACGAAACGCTCTATGAAGAAGATAAAAAAGATAAGCCGAATAAAGAATCGTAAAATTAAATAAGATGACATTTGATAGGAGCAAGTACTAGAATTCAATGAAGATTCTAACTTGTTCCTTTTTTTCTTTGAAGATAATATTTAATATTATTCTTTATTTCAATCCTAGAGTAATATAAAATAGAATATAATAATTTAAAATAAATAGTAGAGGTGTTATGAGTGTTAAATTTTTTTAAAAATAACAAGTTAATTGTTGTTTTTTGTGCAATAATTATTTTTATTGCATTGATTGGTTTGTCCATTCGTTCACAAACTCAATCACCTCCTGAGCAATATGTGGGGGACTCAGTGTCATTTGGTCAGAGAGTAATTAGTTACCCGGTCAATTTTGTGACTGGAGCTATAGGTAACTTCTTTCAATCTAACAAATCAAATCATAATGAAGTTAATCAATTAAAAGCAAAAAACGAAGCATTAGAAGCGGAAAATAAAAACTTAAAAAAAGAACTTGATATGACTGATGCTTCAAAATACGATGCAATTTCAGGTGCCATCATAGCACGTAATCCAGATCAATGGATGAATACTGTGATTATTGATAAAGGTAAAAAAGCTGGTGTAAGCAATAATATGGCAGTGTTTACTAGTGATGGTTTAATTGGAAGAGTAACTAGAGTGAATCAATTTTCTTCTCAAGTTGATTTACTTTCAACGAATACAAGAGCTGGAAAACTATCAGTCAATATTCAACATCATTCTAAAAATGTTTTTGGATTAATTGATCACTATGATAATAAAACTCAGGAATTAATTATTAGTAATATCAATAATAAGGATAAAATTTCAAAAGGTGACAAAGTAGTAACAAGTGGATTAGCCGATCAATTGCCAAGTGATTTATACATAGGAGAAGTGACGAAGGTAGAAAATGATGAATATGGTTTAGCAAAAGAAGTGAGGGTGAAAACTGGAGCAAATTTATCAGATATTCAACATGTATACATAGCGAAAAAAAGTAATAACACGGATTTCAATGAAAGAGAGACTCGATAATGAAAGCGTTCGTTTATATAATGATCGGTATCATCGTTTTTTATCTTGATACACTTATTGGTTTGGTTATTCCTTTTCATATAGGCAACCTAACATTTATCTTAGTTCCTCATTTAACTCTAATGTATTTATTACTTTTATCAATTTATAGACCATTTATGGTCACATTATTACTAAGCATTTTTTTAGGTATGATAACTGATATCTACTTTGGCAGTGTATATGGTTTATATTTGTTTGGTTATATATTCTTAATAACAATATTTAATAAGTTCTTGAAGATTTTTTACCGAGACTATATTATGGTATATTGGTTCAGTATCATTGGTGTAATGATTCTTGAAATATTTGTAGCAATTATATATTCTGTTATTAGCTATGTAGAATTTGATTTACTAAACTTTATATTACTACGTATTATCCCAACACTTATATTAAATATTATTTTATTAATTATTTTGATGCCTATATTCTTTAAATTCTTTAAAAAGCCAATATAATAGATTGACATTGAATATAAGTAATGGTAAGATGCAATAGTTGAGTAGTTTTATAGCTACATACAACCGCTCAAATACAGGTTTAAGCGTTAAAATGTTATATTTTATCACCTGTATATGGCGTGACTTATAATTATAGGAGGTGCAAGGTATGTTTGCTATTATCGAAACAGGCGGTAAACAAATTAAAGTAGAAGAAGGTCAAGAGATCTTCGTTGAAAAATTAGATGTTAATGAAGGTGATTCATTCACATTTGATAAAGTATTATTTGTAGGTGGAGATTCAGTTAAAGTTGGTGCTCCAACTGTTGAAGGAGCTACAGTAACTGCTACTGTGAACAAACAAGGTCGCGGTAAAAAAATTACTGTTTTCACTTACAAACGTCGTAAAGATTCAAAACGTAAAAAAGGTCATCGTCAGCCTTATACTAAATTAACAATTGATAAAATCAACGCTTAATTATGATTACTGTTGATATTTCAATTAATGATGAAGGTAAAGTAACAGACGTCATCATGGATGGCCATGCTAATCATGGTGATTATGGCTATGATATTGTTTGTGCAGGGGCTTCAGCTGTTCTTTTTGGAAGTGTGAATGCTATTTTAAGTTTAACTTCTGAAAATCCGGATATTGATTATGATGATGACGGTGGTCATTTTCACATTAGATCAGTAGACACTAACAATGAGCAAGCACAATTAATTCTTCAAGCAATGCTTGTGTCTTTACAAACGATTGAAGATGAATATAATGAAAATATAAGATTAAATTATAAGTGAGGTGTATCCCGATGTTAAAATTAAACTTACAATTCTTCGCATCTAAAAAAGGGGTAAGTTCTACAAAAAACGGTCGTGACTCAGAATCAAAACGTTTAGGTGCTAAACGTGCAGACGGTCAATTCGTAACAGGTGGCTCAATTTTATATCGTCAACGCGGTACTAAAATTTATGCTGGTGAAAATGTAGGTCGTGGTGGCGATGATACATTATTCGCTAAAATCGACGGCGTTGTTCGTTTCGAACGTAAAGGTCGCGACAAAAAACAAGTTTCTGTATATGCAGTAGCTGAATAATTTTTGTCTAATTAACACCAGAAGTGAAGACTTCTGGTGTTTTATTTTTGTTTAAAAATGATTATAATAGAATCTAACGTTTTAGAGTTAATGATATAATATTAGCGATGAATTAATAAAATATATAAAAAGAGGTGAGATATATGTTTGTCGATCAAGTAAAAATATCTCTAAAAGCAGGCGATGGAGGTAATGGTATTACTGCTTATCGTAGGGAAAAATATGTACCATTTGGTGGCCCTGCTGGTGGCGATGGAGGTAAAGGTGCTTCAGTCATTTTTGAAGTAGATGAAGGTTTAAGAACACTTTTAGACTTTAGATTTCAACGTCATTTTAAGGCTAAAAAAGGTGAAAATGGTCAAAGTAGTAATATGCATGGTAAAAATGCGGAAGACTTAGTTTTAAAAGTGCCTCCTGGTACCATTATTAAAAGTGTAGAAACTGAAGAAGTTTTAGCAGATTTAGTTGAAGAAGGTCAACGTGCAGTTATTGCTCGTGGAGGTCGTGGAGGTCGTGGAAATTCACGTTTTGCAACCCCTCGAAATCCAGCTCCAGACTTTAGTGAAAATGGAGAACCTGGAGAAGAACTAGATGTTACCTTAGAATTAAAGCTACTTGCTGATGTGGGACTCGTTGGATTCCCAAGTGTAGGGAAATCAACATTGTTATCTATTGTATCTAAGGCAAAACCTAAAATTGGAGCTTATCATTTTACAACAATTAAACCAAATTTAGGTGTGGTTTCAACACCTGATCATAGAAGTTTTGTGATGGCGGATTTACCAGGTTTAATTGAAGGAGCTTCAGAAGGAGTCGGTTTAGGTCATCAATTTTTACGTCATGTTGAAAGAACAAAAGTTATTGTTCATATGATAGATATGAGTGGTTCTGAAGGAAGAAATCCACTTGAAGATTATCAAATCATCAATAATGAACTGATAAATTATAAACAAAGATTAGAAGATAGACCTCAAATTATAGTGGCAAATAAAATGGATATACCGGAATCAAACGATAACCTAGAATTATTTAAAAAAGAAATTGATGAAGATGTAACTATTGTTCCAGTTTCTACAATTACAAGAGATAATATTGATCAATTACTATATACAATTGCTGATAAATTAGAAGAAGTAAAAGATATTGATTTTAGTGTAGAAGAAGACGAAGATGCAGGTGTTAATCGCGTATTATATAAACATACACCATCTCAAGATAAATTTACGATTACAAGAGATGATGATGGTGCCTATGTAGTAAGCGGTAATGCAATCGAACGCATGTTTAAAATGACAGACTTTAATAGTGATCCAGCAGTAAGACGTTTTGCACGTCAAATGCGCTCTATGGGTATTGATGATGCATTAAGAGAACGTGGATGTAGTAATGGTGATATTGTTAGAATACTTGGGGGAGAATTTGAATTCGTCGAATAGGAGGGCTTTTTAGTGGACAGCAAAGATTATAAAAAGTTTTATTTAATACGTGAAGACGTTTTACCAGAATCAGTGGTTAAAACGCTTAAAATTAAAGACGCTTTAAAAAATGATGCCACACTGTCCATTTATGAAGCAGTTAAGCAGTTTAATCTATCAAGAAGTGCTTTTTATAAATATAGAGATACTATTTTTCCTGTAGATGAAAAGATTTTTGAACACCGTGAATTCACCTTAATTCTCTATGTTAATGATATAGTAGGAATGCTTGCTCAAGTATTACAAACTATTTCAAAATTAGCGTTATCCGTTTTAACTATTCATCAAAGTGTTCCAATGGAAGAAAAAGCAACGATTACACTCTCTTTGAGTGCAAAAGATCAATCATTATCAATAGAAAAGGTCATGGGCACTTTGAGAAATATTCAACATGTTTATAAAGTTGAATTAATTAGTATGAGTATGTAAGGAAGGTATCTATGTACGCTTATATAAAAGGACATTTATCTCAATTGTTTCCAACACATATTGTTGTAGAAACGTCTAATGGTATCGGTTATGAAATTCAAACTCCAAATTCATATCGATTTCAAAAATATTTAAATCAAGAATGTAAAGTCTTTACTTCACTGATTGTAAGAGAAGACGCACAATTATTATATGGTTTTATTAGCGAAGAAGAAAAAGAGATGTTCTTAAGCTTAATAAAAGTTACAGGTATAGGCCCTAAATCAGCTTTAGCTATTCTAGCAACAAGTACACCTAACGAAGTTAAACGTGCAATTGAAAATGAAAATGATACTTATCTAACTAAATTTCCTGGTATAGGTAAAAAGACTGCACGACAAATTGTATTAGATTTAAAAGGTAAAGTTAAGATTACAGAAGAGACTAGTGAGACCTTATTACAGGTTGAGGGACAAGTTGAAGAAAATGACAATATAATTAAGGAAGCGTTATTAGCGCTTGCAGCTTTAGGATACTCTAAGAGAGAGCTTTCTAAAGTTGAGAAAGTGCTTAATAAAACATCCATCCACTCTGTTGATGAAGCAGTTAAGATTGGTTTAAAAACGCTTGTATCTTAATATTATGAACGATAACTGGGGGGATAAATATGGATGATAGAATGGTAGATCAATCATTACACAATGAAGAATCTTCTTTTGAATTCTCACTCAGACCAACTAAATTAAAACAATATATTGGGCAATCATCAATAAAGAATAATTTAGAAGTTTTTATAAAAGCGGCTAAACTAAGGGATGAGCCATTAGATCATGTATTACTTTTTGGTCCTCCAGGATTAGGTAAAACAACACTTTCAAATATTATTGCTAATGAAATGGAAGTCAATATAAGAACTGTATCTGGTCCATCATTAGAGCGACCCGGAGATTTAGCGGCAATTTTATCAGGTTTACAGCCTGGAGATGTTTTATTTATTGATGAAATCCATCGCTTAAGTAGTGTAGTAGAAGAAGTTTTATACTCTGCTATGGAAGATTTTTTCTTAGATATTATTATCGGTAAAGGTGATGAAGCACGTAGTATACGTATTGATTTACCACCTTTTACTCTAGTAGGCGCGACAACACGTGCTGGAAGTCTAACAGGCCCTTTAAGAGATCGATTTGGTGTTCATTTAAGATTAGAGTACTATTCGGAATCAGATTTAAAAGAAATCATTATTCGAACTGCTGAAGTATTAGGTACAAAAATTGATGATGAAAGTGCAGTTGAGCTTGCTAAGCGTTCAAGAGGAACACCTCGTGTTGCAAATCGACTACTAAAAAGAGTAAGAGATTTTCAACAAGTAAATGAAGATGAACAAATTTATATCGAAACAACAAAGCAAGCTCTAAACTTATTACAAGTGGATGATGAAGGCTTAGATTACATTGATCATAAAATGATGAATTGTATTATTAATCAATATAATGGAGGTCCTGTGGGACTGGATACGATAGCAGTGTCAATTGGAGAAGAACGTATTACAATCGAAGATGTCTATGAACCCTTTTTAATACAAAAAGGATTTATAGAACGAACACCAAGAGGTAGAAAAGCGACACCATTTGCCTATGAACATTTCAAAAAAATTAAAGAATGAGGGAATAATATGAACGTTGAGGAGTTTGATTATCATTTACCTGAATCATTGATTGCTCAGACACCTTTAAAAAATAGAGATCAAAGTAGATTACTTGTGCTAGGTAGAAAGACCGGAAATATTGCACATAAACACTTTACAGATATTATGGATTATTTTGAACCTGGAGATACATTAGTATTAAATGATACACGTGTTATGCCAGCACGTTTATTCGGTTTAAAAGAAGAAACAGGTGCAAAGGTAGAAATGTTAATGCTTACTAGAATAGAGGACAATGACTGGGAAGTATTATTAAAACCAGCAAAACGTATTAAAGTAGGTAATACTTTATCATTTGGTAACGGCAAAATCATTGCTGAATGTATAAAAGAATTAGAACAAGGTGGGCGCATTATGCGTTTACATTATGAAGGTATTTTAGAAGAACGCTTAGATGAGTTAGGTGAAATGCCTTTACCACCTTATATTAAAGAACGTTTAGATGATCCGGATAGATATCAAACTGTGTATGCTAAAGAAAATGGTTCCGCTGCAGCGCCTACTGCAGGGTTACATTTTACAGATGAGCTTTTACAGAAAATAAAAGACAAAGGTGTCAATATTGCATTTATTACACTACATGTTGGCCTAGGTACCTTTAGACCAGTAAGTGTGGAGGATATTGATGATCATGAAATGCATAGTGAATACTATCAAATGACTAAAGAAACGGCAGATATGCTGAATAAAACTAAAGAAAATGGGTATAGAATTATTTCTGTAGGTACGACGTCTACTAGAACGTTAGAAACAATTCGTCGTGATCATGAACAATTTGTCGCTACAAGTGGTTGGACAGATATATTTATTTATCCAGGGTTTGAATATAAAGCAATTGATGGGTTAATTACTAATTTTCATTTACCCAAATCAACATTAGTGATGTTAGTCTCTGCTTTTAGTAGTCGTGAATACATTTTGAATGCTTATAAAGAAGCGGTAAAACTTAAATATAGATTCTTTAGTTTTGGAGATGCAATGTTAATAATTTAATGAATGAGAGGTACAGATTATGCCAGCAGTAACTTATGAGCACATTAAAACATGTAAGCAATCAGGTGCACGTTTAGGGATTGTTCATACACCCCATGGCTCATTTGAAACACCCATGTTTATGCCAGTAGGTACGAAAGCAACAGTTAAAACAATGAGTCCAGAAGAGTTAAGACAAATTGAAGCTAGAATTATATTAGGAAATACGTATCATTTGTGGTTACAACCTGGAAATGATATTATCAAACAAGCTGGGGGCTTACATAAGTTCATGAATTGGGATGGCCCTATTCTTACAGATTCTGGTGGTTTCCAAGTGTTTAGTTTGAGTAATCTTAGAAAAATATCAGAAGAGGGTGTCGAATTTAGACATCATACAAATGGCTCTAAGTTGTTTTTAAGTCCAGAAAAATCAATGCAAATTCAAAATGACTTAGGTTCAGATATTATGATGGCATTTGATGAGTGTCCGCCTATGCCTGCCGAATATAAATACGTAAAAGATTCAATTGAACGTACAACAAGATGGGCTAAACGATGTCTTGAAGCACATCAACGTCCAGAGGACCAAGCATTATTTGGTATTATACAAGGTGGAGAGTACAAAGACTTAAGAGAACAAAGTGCTAAAGAACTTGTATCATTGGATTTTCCTGGATATGCTATTGGTGGTTTATCTGTAGGTGAACCAAAACCAGTGATGTACGATATGGTTGAACATACGGTTCAATTTATGCCAGAAGACAAACCAAGATACTTAATGGGAGTAGGATCACCTGATGCATTAATAGAATGTAGCATTCGCGGTATGGATATGTTTGATTGTGTGTTGCCAACACGCATAGCTAGAAATGGAACATGCATGACATCTCAAGGACGATTGGTTATAAAAAATGCTAAATATGCAGATGATTTTAGTCCTATAGATGCGAATTGTGATTGCTATACTTGTAAGAATTATACACGTGCATATATTAGACATCTAATTAAAGCAGAGGAAACGTTTGGTATCCGTCTTACTACTATTCATAATTTACATTTTCTGCTAAAATTAATGGAAGATATTAGACAGGCCATTCGAGAAGATCGTTTATTAGATTTTAAAGAAGAATTTTTCGAACAATATGGGCTAAATGTAGAGAACCCTAAAAACTTTTAATAAGGAGAACAATATAATGAATGTTTCAGCATTAATCTTGCCTATAATTTTAATTATAGTATTTTATTTCTTTTTAATTAGACCGCAACAAAAACGTGCGAAAGAACATCGTGAAATGATTAGTCGTATCGAAGCAGGTCAAAAAATTACAACTATTGGTGGAATCAAAGGAACTGTTAAAGCTGTGGATGAAACAGCAGTTGTAATCACAGTAAATGGTCATGGTACTGAAATGACATTTGAAAAACCTGCGATTAAACAAGTTGACCCATCATAAATTATAATAACAAGACATTCCAGACAACAAATTGTCGTGGAATGTTTTTTTATTAACTAGCTATCGTGATTACACTAATAAAAAGGTTATGTTAAGATAGATAAGTCTTGTCACATAGATGTAATCTTTAATTCACTTGCACATGGTTTATTAAAAGATTATTCTAATTACATAATTAAATAATGAGGTGTTCATGTGAAAAAAACAAGTAGAATAATTGCATTCATACTCATTGTAGCGCTACTATTTGTAGGTATGGGCTTTACATATAAGAATGTAGTTAAGAATGTAAATCTAGGTTTGGATTTACAAGGTGGTTTTGAAGTATTATATCAAGTTAAACCACTTGGCGGTGATGGTAAAATCGATGATAAGGCTTTACAATCTACTGCTCAAACTTTAGAAAATCGTGTTAATGTATTAGGCGTATCTGAGCCTCATATTCAAGTTGAAGACCCTGATAGAATTAGGGTACAGCTCGCAGGGGTAAAAAATCCTGATGAAGCTCGGAAAATTTTGTCTTCACAAGCAAATCTGACTATACGTGATGCTAATGATCATGTTAAATTAACAGGTAAAGATATTGTACAAGGTTCTGCAAAACAAGAATTTAAACAAGGTACAAACGAACCTGCAGTCACTTTTAAATTAAAAGACCGCGCGAAATTTAAAAAAGTTACAGAAGAAATTTCTAAAAAACAAGAAAACATGATGGTAGTGTGGTTAGATTATAAAAAAGGTGATAGCTATCATAAAGAGTTGGATAAACCTGAAGATAAACGGAAATACGTTTCAGCCGCTTCGGTGGATCAACCTATTAATTCAGACAGTGTAGAAATTTCAGGTGGCTTCCAGGGTCAACAAGGCGTAGAACGTGCTAAGCAAATTGCAGAATTGTTAAATGCAGGTTCATTACCAGTTGATTTAAAAGAAGTTTATTCTAATTCTGTAGGTGCACAATTTGGTCAAGATGCATTAGATAAAACAATCTTTGCATCAATGATTGGTGTTGCAATTATCTATTTATTTATGGTAGGTTTTTACAGATTACCAGGTATTGTGGCAGTGATTGCTTTAACAGTATATGTTTATTTAACATTAGTAGCATTTAACTTTATTTCAGGTGTACTTACATTACCAGGTTTAGCTGCCTTAGTATTAGGTGTAGGTATGGCTGTAGATGCAAATATCATCATGTATGAACGGATTAAAGATGAACTTAGAGTAGGACGAACGCTTAAACAGGCTTATTCTAAAGCAAATAAAAGTTCTTTCTTAACGATTTTTGATTCAAACTTAACAACTGTTATAGCAGCAGCAGTGTTATTCTTCTTTGGTCAAAGTTCAGTTAAAGGATTTGCTACGATGTTATTATTAGGTATTTTAATGATATTCATCACAGCTGTCTTTTTATCAAGAGGACTATTATCACTTTTAGTTTCTTCTAATTACTTTAAGAAGAAATATTGGATGTTTGGTGTAAATAAAAATAATCGCCATGATATCAATGAAGGTGTAGATGTTCATGACTTAAAAACAGCTTTTGAAAAATGGAATTTTGTTAAATTAGCAAAACCATTAATTGGAGTAAGTATTTTAATTTTAGTAATTGGTATAATTATTCTAAGTATATTTAAACTTAACTTAGGTATTGATTTCTCAGCTGGTACAAGAGTAGATCTTGATTCTGATACGAAGTTATCTCAAACTAAAGTTGAACGTACGATAAAAGATGTTGGTTTGACACCTGATCAAATTCAAATTAATGGTAATGATAATAAACAAGCAACAGTTCAATTTAAAAATGATTTATCTAAAGATGAAACTTTGAAACTTAATAAAGTTATTAATGATCAATATGGTCATAAACCGACAGTGAACACAGTTTCTCCAATGATTGGTCAAGAGTTAGCTAAAAATGCAATGAAAGCATTAATTTATGCAGCTATTGGGATTATTATCTATGTTTCATTAAGATTCGAATGGAGAATGGGGCTTTCTGCTGTCTTAGCATTACTTCATGATGTATTTATTATCGTTGCTTTATTCAGTTTATTAAGACTTGAAGTAGATATTACGTTTATCGCTGCAATCTTAACGATTGTAGGTTATTCAATAAATGATACAATTGTTACTTTCGACCGTGTAAGAGAAAATCTTCATAAAATCAAAGTAATAACAGATCCTCATCAAATTGATGATATTGTTAACCGATCTATTAGACAAACAATGACTCGTTCTATTAATACAGTTCTTACAGTCGTTGTAGTAGTTATCGCCATACTTATCTTTGGTGCATCAAGTCTGTTTAACTTCTCATTAGCATTACTTATTGGATTATTATCTGGTGTATTCTCTTCTATCTTTATTGCAGTTCCACTATGGAGCATCATGAAGAAACATCAGTTGAAAAAATCTGAGAACGGTAAGCTTGTAGTTTATAAAGAGAAAAAATCAAATGATGAAAAAATCTTAGTATAATTAAATACATGATATAAAATTAGTGGAAGAAACAAAAGAATTCTAATTGAATTCAGTGTTTCTTCCTCTTTTTATTTATTCTTTTTTTAGGTATAATTGCTTGTGGAAAAAGGAAGGATAACTTTATGATTCAATCTAAATATAAATGGCTTTATGAAGCACCTAAACAAGATATATCGTCTGAGATTATTAAGGAATTTAATTTATCTCCTATTGTAAGAAAGATTTTAGAAAGTAAATCGATTACACAGTATGATGAGATAAATACATTAATTAATGGTACAAATAAAAAGCATGATTCATGGCTAATGAGTGATATGCGAAAAGCTGTTGATCGAATTAATTTAGCGATTGATAAACATGAAAGAATATTAGTGTATGGAGATTATGATGCTGATGGCGTAACATCTACAACGATATTAGTTCAAACACTGCAAAAATTGGGCGCTGAAGTCGGTTGGTATATTCCTAATCGATTTAGCGAAGGTTATGGTCCAAATAAATATGCCTTTCAAAATGCTTACGATGAATGCGTATCACTTATTATTACAGTTGATAATGGAATACAAGGTCATGAAGAAATTGAAATGGTACAAGCATTGGGAGTCGATGTAATTGTTACAGACCATCATGAAATAGGCCGTACATTACCAAAAGCATATGCCATTATTCATCCTATGCATCCAGAATTTGAATATCCATTTAAATATTTATGTGGAGCTGGTGTCGCATACAAATTATCGCAATGTTTAATAGATCATCCTCCAGAATATTTCATAGCGCTTGCAACTATTGGGACGATTGCAGATTTAGTGTCACTGACTGATGAAAACAGAACGATTGTTCAAGAAGGTCTTAAATATTTAAATCAATCCTGTCCATTTCAAATTCAATCATTATTAAATCAAGCAGGATTTAATGATGAAATAGATGAAGAAACAATTGGTTTCATTATTGGACCTCGTTTAAATGCGGTAGGTAGATTAGAAGATGCGTCATTAGCAGCGGAATTACTGATGGCAGAAGATTCTGAAGAGGCGAATTTTTTAGCTGAACAAGTAGAAGCTTTTAACATTGAACGTAAAGATATTGTCGCTCAAATAACAGAAGAAGCACTATTGATGGCTAATGAAAAAGTTGAAAATGGCGACAAATTTTTACTTTTAGCTAAAGAAGGATGGCATGAGGGAGTATTAGGTATTGTGGCTTCAAAAATTGTAGAAACTTATGCTTTACCCACTCTTATTTTAAATATAGATTTAGAACAACATCATGCAAAAGGTTCAGCTAGAAGTATTGAACAAGTGTCTATGTTCGAAATTTTAAGTGCACATCAAGACTTGATATCTAAATTTGGTGGTCATCATATGGCAGCTGGAATGACGATGGAGATTGATAATATTGATGCATTATCAAAAGGATTAAATGAATGGATGGTTCAGCTTTCTAAACATACTTCTTTAGAACCAACAAAATATATTACGACTAAACTTTCAGAAGATGAAATTACTGTATCAAATATTCATGATATTAAAATACTGAAACCGTTTGGTACTGATTTTGAAAAACCTTTATTTGAATTGGATGATACAGAAGTTAATGACGTTAAAGCGATTGGAAAAGATAAAAATCATTTAAAATTAGTAACTGGTCAAGCTAAATTACAACATTTATTTTGGAAAAATGGTGATTTAATGACACAAATAGAATTAGGCCAACCTGTCAATATCATAGGACATTTACAAATAAATGAGTGGAATAACAATCAGACACCTCAAATGATTATACAAGATTTAGCGACTCAAAATGAGCAAATATTAGATTATAGAAGTAAACGTAAACAACTTAATATTGATACGTCATCTAATAATGTTGCTTTTGTCATTCATTCTAAAAAAGAGAAGTTAGGTGAGAATTATTTCCACTACGGTGAAACAATTGATTCATCATATAATACGATTGTGTTTCGTGATTTACCAACTGATTTAGATAGTGTTACACAATCTCTAAAACATTTAGAATACTCACAACTCTATTTAGTATTACACCATCAACATTCAATTTATTTTGAGGGGTTACCGAGTGCTCATCTATTTAAACAAAGTTATAGGGCACTATTTACTAAGAAAGAAATGAACTTAGAAAAAGAAGGGTTACAATTATGTCAATACTTAAATATTAAGCCAAATACTTTAAAGTTTATTTTAAAAGTATTTCTTGACCTAAGTTTTATTTACGAAGAAAATGGTATAATTAAAATAAATGATAATCCAAGTAAACAATCTATTGAGTCGAGTCAAGTTTATAAATCGAGACAGTCAAGAATTGAAGTTGAAAAATTAATGCTTTATGATGACTTTTCACATCTTAAGAATTGGATTAAAGCTCAAAAAGCGTAACGCATAGGAGGAAATTTTTAAATGGATTTAAAGCAATACGTATCTGAAGTACAAGACTGGCCTAAACCAGGTGTTAGTTTCAAAGATATTACAACTATTATGGACAATGGTGAAGCATACGGTTATGCAACTGATCAAATTGTAAAGTATGCAAAAGATCGTAACGTTGATATTGTAGTAGGCCCTGAAGCAAGAGGATTTATTATTGGCTGTCCAGTTGCGTACTCAATGGGAATTGGATTTGCACCTGTAAGAAAAGAAGGAAAATTACCACGTGAAGTTATTCGCTATGAATACGACTTGGAATATGGGACAAATGTTTTAACAATGCATAAAGATGCAATTAAACCAGGACAACGTGTTTTAATCACTGATGATTTATTAGCGACAGGTGGAACAATCGAAGCGGCTATTAAATTAGTAGAAGAATTAGGTGGTATTGTTGTTGGAATAGCTTTTATTATTGAATTAAAATATTTAAATGGTATGGAAAAAATTAAAGACTATGATGTCATGAGTTTAATTTCTTACGATGAATAGTCATTAATTTAGTAACTAGATTAATATATATTAAAGCGAGTGTAGGAATTCAGATTGAATACTATCTCGCTTTTTTTATTATCGTTGCATCATCATTAATCTAATCACATTTATTTATTTAAAAACTTGTAGTATTATATAACTATTATTTAAACCAAAGTTAATCTTTTAGAGATTTTAATACTTTTGTTAAAATTACATTAATACTCACGCATCTTTAATTAATAGGAGTGGTACTCGGATTAATTAAGTAATGAAAAGAAATTTCTTGATTTTCAATGATTCGGTTATCGGTAGAGTATTTGAAATATTAAAAAGTCGGGGTGTCATATATTGAATAACGAGTATCCATATAGTGCTGATGAAGTACTAAATAAAGCTAAATCCTATTTATCAGCAGATGATTATCAATATGTTTTAAAAAGTTATCATATTGCTTATGAAGCACATCAAGGACAGTTTCGAAAAAATGGGCTACCTTATATCATGCATCCAATTCAAGTAGCAGGTATATTAACAGAAATGCGCTTAGATGGACCAACAATTGTAGCTGGCTTTTTACATGATGTGATAGAGGATACACCATATACATTTGAAGACGTAAAGCATATGTTTAATGAAGAAATTGCACGAATTGTAGATGGTGTAACTAAGTTAAAAAAAGTTAAATACCGTTCTAAAGAGGAACAACAAGCTGAAAATCATAGAAAGTTATTTATTGCGATAGCTAAGGATGTTCGTGTCATATTAGTTAAATTAGCTGACCGCTTACATAATATGAGAACGTTAAAAGCAATGGCTAGAGAAAAACAAATTCGTATTTCAAAAGAAACATTAGAAATCTATGCACCTTTAGCGCATCGTCTAGGTATTAATACCATTAAATGGGAATTGGAAGATATTGCGTTACGTTATATTGATAGTGTACAGTATTTTAGAATTGTTAATTTAATGAAGAAAAAACGTAGTGAACGTGAAGCATATATTCAAAATGCTATGGATAAAATTCAAACTGAAATGAATAAAATGAATATCCAAGGTGAAATAAGCGGTCGCCCTAAACATATTTACAGTATTTATCGTAAGATGGTAAAACAAAAAAAACAATTTGATCAAATATTTGATTTATTAGCTATACGAGTGATTGTGAATTCAATTAATGATTGTTATGCTATTTTAGGCTTGGTTCATACATTATGGAAACCGATGCCAGGTCGTTTTAAAGATTATATCGCTATGCCAAAGCAAAATATGTATCAATCATTACACACTACTGTTGTTGGACCTAATGGTGATCCTTTAGAGATTCAAATTCGAACATTTGAAATGCACGAAATTGCTGAGCATGGGGTGGCAGCGCATTGGGCATATAAAGAAGGGAAAACAATAAATTCTAAAACACAAGATTTCCAAAATAAACTTAACTGGTTAAAAGAACTTGCAGAAACTGACCATACATCTTCAGATGCACAAGAATTTATGGAATCACTTAAATATGATTTACAAAGTGATAAAGTATATGCGTTTACGCCTGCAAGTGATGTGATTGAATTACCTTATGGCGCAGTCCCTATTGATTTTGCTTATGCCATCCATAGCGAAGTGGGTAATAAAATGATTGGCGCAAAAGTCAATGGTAAAATTGTGCCTATTGATTATATGCTTAAGACAGGCGATATTATTGAAATTCGCACAAGTAAACATTCATATGGTCCAAGTAGAGATTGGTTGAAAATTGTTAAATCATCTGGAGCAAAAAGTAAGATAAAAAGTTTCTTTAAAAAGCAAGATCGTTCTTCTAATATAGAAAAAGGTAAATTTATGGTAGAAGCGGAAATTAAAGAACAAGGTTATCGAGTTGATGAGATTCTAACAGAAAAAAATATTGAAGTCGTTAACGAAAAATATCATTTTGCCAATGATGACGATTTATATGCTGCAGTAGGTTTTGGTGGTGTTACTGCTTTACAAGTAGTGAATAAATTAACGGAAAGACAGCGTATACAAGATAAACAAAAAGCATTAAATGAAGCACAAGAAGTCATTAAAACGTCACCAATTAAAGAAGATATCATTACTGATAGTGGGGTTTATGTCGAAGGATTAGAGAATGTTTTAATCAAATTATCTAAATGTTGTAATCCAATTCCTGGTGATGATATTGTTGGATACATCACTAAAGGACATGGTATTAAAGTTCATAGATCAGATTGCCCAAATATTAAAAATGAAAACGAGAGATTAATTAATGTCGAATGGGTTAAATCAAAAGATTCAACACAACGTTATCAAGTAGATTTAGAAGTCAATGCATATGATCGAAATGGGTTACTCAATGAAGTGATTCAAGCCGTAAATTCAACCGTAGGAAGTATTATTAAAATGAATGCACGATCTGATATTGACAAGAATGCAATCATTACAATTAGCGTTATGGTTAAAAATGTAAATGATGTATTTCGTGTAGTTGAAAAACTTAAACAATTGAGTGATATTTATACAGTTTCTAGAGTATGGAATTAAAAGAGGTGCTAAGATATGAAAATAGTTGTACAAAGAGTAAAACGAGCATCTGTCACTAATAAATCTATTCATAACCAAATTGAAAAAGGTTATTGTTTATTAGTAGGTGTTGGGAAAAATTCGACGGAAGCTGATATAGAAGTATTAGCGAAGAAAATTGTTAACGCACGTTTGTTTGAAGATGAAAACGGGAAGTTAAATTTAAATATTCAACAAATTAATGGTGCAATTTTATCTATTTCTCAATTTACACTTTATGCAGAAGTTAAAAAAGGTAATAGACCAGGTTTCTCACAATCCATGCGACCTGAAGATGCCAAAATATTATACGATAAGTTTAACTCTGAACTTCAAAAGTATGATATTGATATTCAAACTGGTGAATTTGGGACAGATATGGACGTAGAAATTATTAATGATGGTCCCGTAACGATTATATATGAAAGTCAGGATGGCAAAGTAATATGAATAAATTAGATACATGGTTAACCAAACATGATCTAAAAAATATGTTGACGTTAGTAGTAGTGTTATTATTTATTCTTTTTATAATATTATTATTTTTGTTTATGAATCATAATGATCAAGATAGTAATAGACTAACAATAACAGAAGATGCTGAAATAAGAACAGGACCTAATGCAGGATATCCGGTGATATATAAAGTTGAAAAAGGAGATAGTTTTAAAAAATTAAAGACGTCAGGAAAATGGATTGAAGTCCAAAATGCTAAAGGAGATGAAAAAGGATGGGTTGCTGGTTGGCATACGAGTTTGAATATTAAAGCTGATGTCAGTAAACAGGAAAATCCTTTTAAGAATAAAACTGTGGTGCTTGATCCTGGTCATGGAGGGAGTGATCAGGGAGCCTCAAGTTCCACGGCTCTTAAATCTCTCGAAAAAAACTATACTTTGAAAACAGCACTTGAATTAAAACGTGCATTAGAAAAAGCAGGAGCGCATGTTAAATTGACGAGAACAGATGATAGTTATGTAAGCTTAGATAATAGAAAAGCGACAGGTGATGTATTTATAAGTATTCATAATGATTCATTAGATAGTCATAATGCTAATGGCGCTACTGTATATTGGTATCAAAATAGTCAAGAAACATTAGCAGAAGTATTAAATGCGAATATTCAAAAAAAGTCATTACTTTCTAATCGTGGTGTTCGTCAACAAAATTATCAAGTTTTAAGACAAACGAATAAACCAGCTGTGTTACTTGAATTGGGCTATATAAGTAATCCTACTGATGAAAAAATGATTAGAAATCAATTACATAGACAGGTTGTAGAAGAAGCGGTTGTAGATGGATTAAAACAATATTTTGCTTCATAATACTTGCAAACTTTTCCTAAAATCGGTATCATAATCAGTGAACTTTATAAATAATACCGTTTGTATTCTTGAAAAGACTAATGAAATAGTGAACAATCATATTGATTGTGAAGAGAAGTAATCCTAGGCTGAAAGATTACACTAGTACATTGGTATCTTTGAACACAAGAAAAGGTGCTTTGATAAAATAAAGCCGGTTTGCGTACGTTACACGTGATGAGTGGAGAATATTTTTATTCTCAATTAGGGTGGCAACACGGCATATCGTCCCTTATATAGCATGAAGCTATATAAGGGACTTTTTTATTAAAGAAATTTAATAGTTAACAACAATTTAGAAGGAGTGATTGTATGATTAAGATTCCTAGAGGAACGCAAGATATTTTACCTCAAGAGTCTGCAAAATGGCGATATATTGAAAATAAATTAGATGAATTAATGAAATTATACAATTATAAAGAGATACGTACACCAATATTTGAAAGTACTGACTTATTTGCAAGAGGTGTAGGAGATTCTACTGATGTCGTTCAAAAAGAGATGTATACGTTTAAAGACAAAGGCGATAGAAGTATTACATTAAGACCTGAAGGAACTGCAGCAGTCGTGCGATCATATATTGAAAATAAAATGCAAGGTGAACCTAATCAACCTATTAAGCTCTACTATAACGGACCAATGTTTAGATACGAACGAAAACAAAAAGGACGTTATCGACAATTTAATCAATTTGGTGTAGAAGCAATAGGAGCAGAAAATCCAAGTATTGATGCAGAAGTATTAGCAATGGTAATGCATATATATGAATCATTTGGTTTAAAACATTTAAAGCTAGTGATTAATAGTATAGGAGATCAAGCATCTCGTAAAGAATATAACGAAGCATTAATTAAGCATTTTGAACCTGTCATTGATACATTTTGTAATGATTGTCAATCACGTTTGCATACAAATCCAATGAGAATCTTAGATTGTAAGGTTGATAGAGACAAAGAAGCAGTTAAACATGCTCCAAGAATTACAGATTACTTAAATGATGAATCAAAGGCATATTATGAAGCAGTTAAACATCATTTAGATCAACTAGGTATCAATTATGTTGAAGATCCTAATTTAGTGCGTGGGCTTGATTATTATACTCATACGGCATTTGAACTCATGATGGATAATCCGAATTATGACGGTGCTATTACTACACTATGTGGTGGAGGTCGTTATAATGGACTTCTTGAGTTATTAGATGGTCCTAAGCAAACAGGAATAGGTTTTGCCCTTAGTATTGAACGATTACTTCTTGCACTTGAAGAAGAAGACATAGAATTGAATGTGGATGAAGATTTCGATTTATTTGTCGTAACGATGGGTGAAAAAGCAGAACAATATAGCGTGAAACTTTTAAATGATTTAAGAAAACATGGCGTGAAAGCTGATAAAGATTACTTAAATCGAAAAATTAAGGGACAAATGAAACAAGCTGATCGTTTAAATGCTAAATATACGATTGTAATAGGTGACCAAGAGCTAGACAATAATAAAATTGATGTTAAAGAAATGTCTACTGGTGAAACAAAAACAATTCAATTAGATGAAGTAGTTAGTTTCTTTAATAAAGAAAAGGAGAATAAATAATGGGTAAAAGAACAACATATTGTGGTTTAGTAACTGAAGAATTATTAGGTCAGAAAGTAACACTAAAAGGTTGGGTTCATAACCGACGCGATTTAGGTGGCCTTATTTTTGTTGATTTACGTGATAGAGAGGGAATTGTACAAATTGTATTTAATCCAGATTTTTCAAAAGAAGCTCTATCTATTGCTGAAACTGTAAGATCAGAATATGTAGTCGAAGTTGAAGGTTCAGTAACTAAAAGAGACCCAGAAACAGTTAATCCAAAAATTAAAACAGGTCAAGTAGAAGTTCAAGTATCTAATATTCGTATAATTAATAAATCAGCGACGCCTCCATTTTCAATTAATGAAGAAAATCAAAGTGTTGATGAAAATATTCGTCTTAAATATCGCTATTTAGATTTAAGACGACCAGAATTAGCTCAAACATTTAAAATGAGACATCAAACGACTCGATCAATTCGTCAATACCTTGATAATAATGGTTTCTTTGATATTGAAACACCCGTATTAACAAAATCTACACCAGAAGGTGCGAGGGACTATTTAGTGCCATCTCGTGTACATGAAGGCGAATTTTACGCTTTACCACAATCACCACAGTTATTTAAACAATTATTGATGATTAGTGGTTTTGATAAATACTATCAAATTGTAAAATGTTTCCGTGATGAGGATTTACGTGCTGATCGTCAACCTGAATTCACACAAGTAGATATCGAAATGAGTTTTGTTGATCAAGAAGATATTATTCAAATGGGCGAGGAAATGCTTTCTAAAGTTGTAAAAGATGTAAAAGGTATTGATATCCAAACACCATTCCCTCGTATGACATATGATGAAGCAATGAAACGATATGGTTCTGATAAACCAGATACACGTTTTGGTATGGAATTGCAAGATGTGTCTCAATTAGGAAAAGAAATGGATTTCAAAGTGTTTAAAGATACTGTAGAACACGACGGAGAAGTTAAAGCAATCGTTGCTGAAGGTGCTGCAGATAACTATACACGTAAAGATATGGACGGATTAACAGAATTTGTAAATATCTATGGTGCTAAGGGTCTAGCTTGGGTGAAAGTTGTAGATGAAGGCTTAAGTGGTCCGATAGCAAGATTCTTTGAAGAAGAGAATGTTAACACATTAAAAGAATTAACAGGTGCTAAACCTGGAGATTTAGTAATGTTTGTTGCAGATAAGCCAAATGTTGTTGCACAAAGTTTAGGTGCACTTCGAATTAAAATTGCAAAAGAATTAAAATTAATTGATGAATCAAAATTAAACTTCTTATGGGTAACAGATTGGCCTTTATTAGAATATGATGAAGATGCTAAACGTTATGTTGCTGCGCATCATCCGTTTACATCACCTAAAGAAGAAGATATTGCTAAACTAGATTCTGAACCTGAAAAAGTTCAAGCAAATGCTTATGACGTTGTATTAAATGGATACGAATTAGGCGGTGGATCAATCAGAATATCTGATGGAGAATTACAAGAAAAAATGTTTGAAGTTTTAGGATTTACTAAAGAACAAGCTAGAGAGCAATTTGGTTTCTTATTAGATGCCTTTAAATACGGCGCACCACCACATGGAGGCATCGCTTTAGGTCTAGACAGACTAGTTATGTTACTCACAAATAGAACTAATTTACGTGATACTATCGCTTTCCCTAAAACTGCTTCTGCAACTTGCTTATTAACGGATGCACCAAGTGAAGTATCAGATAAACAATTAGAAGAATTATCATTAAGAATTCGTCATTAATCTTCATTTTTAAAATAGAATAATTTAGTGCTAAATTGGGACGGGAATTGAGTTTCTGTTCCAATTTTTATATACACTAACTTAAATTTTAAATAACAATAATTATATTATGTAAACTTATATATTTAAAAATATTTTAAAAATAAACATCCTCATACAATATTTAAGGATTTATTTAATAAGCTCTTTATGATAAAATATATCTATAAGATAGTCATCTGTGTTGTTCGTATGTTTGCTTTTTATTTGGGCCTAACACTTTTTGATCAGGGAGCCCAATAGGTTTTCTTGCAGCGCACACGCCTCATTTGGAGGACTTGCAAAACAAGAAACAGGGCACCCACCTGTATATAGCAGGCCGAATGATCAAGCTTTTTATAACTACGGCAACTACGGACTCTATCGGTACGTAAGGCTTTAGCCTTACGTATTTTTTTT
>NZ_KV827224.1:0-57991 GCF_001836075.1 Staphylococcus sp. HMSC035D11 | reverse complement strand
TTTTTTTTGCTTTTTTCTGTTAATATAGTATTAACATTTGCTAAGTAAAGGAGTTAATTATGAAACATCAATTTTCTAGAAATGAATTAGCCTATGGACAAGAAGGACTAGATTTACTAAAAAACAAGACAGTAGCGGTCTTAGGAGTAGGTGGAGTTGGTTCATTTGCTGCTGAAGCTTTAGCAAGAACTAACATTGGTCACATTATTCTTATTGATAAAGATGACGTAGATATCACTAATGTAAACCGTCAAATTCATGCATTAACTACTACCATAGGTCAAAGTAAAGTAACATTAATGGAAGAACGAATTAAACTCATCAATCCAGATTGTAAAGTTACATCTCTTCACATGTTTTATACTGAAGAGACATATGAAGACATTTTTAATAATTACGATATTGATTATTTTATCGATGCAAGTGACACGATTATATACAAAGTTCATTTAATGAAAGAATGCTTAGATAGAGGAATCAAGTTGATTTCAAGTATGGGCGCTGCGAATAAAATAGATCCCACACGTTTCAAAATTGCTGATATTTCAAAAACATATATGGATCCAATGGCAAAAATTATTCGCAACAAGTTGAAAAAACTTGGAATAAAAAAAGGCGTTCCTGTTGTTTTCTCAGATGAAAGTCCAATAGTTATTCGTGAAGATGTTAAGAAAACAGTTGGAGATGCAAATGCAATAAATCGAAAAGGTCAAATGCCTCCATCATCGAATGCATTTGTACCAAGCACAGTAGGTTTAATTTGTGCAAGTTATGTCGTAAATGATATTTTAAAAGACATTCCTGTACGTAGAATTAAAGATAAGGGTAATAACTAACAAAAACCTATGGAAGAGATGAAAGAGGTATTATCATCTTTTCCATAGGTTTTATTAGTTTTTATGATTTAAATTATCATACACTATTTTAAATTGTTGTTCACTTTTAGAAGTTGTTTTTGGTTCATAATATATTTTATTTTTTAAAGCGTCAGGTAAATATTGTTGTTTAATATAACCATTCTCATAATCATGGGGATATTTATAACCGATAGATCGGCCTAAGTCTTTTGCTCCTTGATAGTGACCATCACGTAGGTGTTTAGGTATTTGTTCAACTTTGCCTTTTCTGATGTCACTTAATGCACTATCAATTGCTTTTATAGCTGAATTAGACTTAGGAGATAGTGATAATTCAATTACTGCTTGACTTAGAGGAATTCGTGCTTCAGGCAATCCGAGTCGTTCAGCTGATTGAATAGCTGCTAGTGTTCTTTGACCAGCACTTGGAGAAGCTAAGCCAATGTCTTCATAACTAATAACGAGTAAACGTCGTACGATTGTTGGAAGATCACCTGCTTCAATTAATCTTGCTAAATAATGTAAAGCAGCATTAACGTCACTTCCACGAATAGACTTTTGAAATGCACTCATGACATCATAATGCATGTCGCCATCTTTATCACTGATAAAAGCACCTTTTTGTAAACAATCTTTAGCATCTTCTAAAGTAACATGACGTTGATTATTGGATACTTTAGCACTTAATACTGCTAATTCCAAAGCATTTAAAGCACTTCTTACATCACCATGACTTTGAGTTGAGAAATATTTTAGTGCATCTTCATCAATTTTGGGTTGATACGATTTTAAACCATTTTGATCATCATTTAATGCTCTAGTTAATGCTTGATATACATCCTTTTCATCAAGTGGATATAATTCAAAAATTTGTACACGTGAGCGAATCGCTGGATTAATTGCATGATAAGGGTTAGAAGTTGTAGCACCAATTAAAATGATTTTACCATTTTCTAAATGTGGTAATAAAAAATCCTGTTTTGCTTTATCTAAGCGGTGAATCTCATCTAATAATAAAATGACTTGTCCTGACATTTTAGCTTCTTCAACTATCATTTGCATATCTTTTTTTGTATTCGTTACTGCATTTAATTGTCTAAATTTATATTCAGTACTGCCAGCAATGGCTTTAGCAATACTAGTTTTTCCAATTCCAGGAGGTCCATAAAAAATCATAGAAGATAATTTTTTAGTTTCTACCATACGTCTTATAATGCCTCTTGGACCAACTAGATGTTGTTGTGAAATAATTTCATTTATATTTGTAGGCCTCATTCTTGAAGCTAAAGGTTCTGTATTCAATTTTTTCACACCTTTCTATTACTATATTAACTGAAAAAATGATAGAATGGGACTATATTATTCGAATTAAGTGAGGTAAAACTATGAAAATATCAACGAAAGGGAGATATGGGTTAACTTTAATGATTTCCCTAGCAAAAAGAGAGGGGCAAGGGTGTGTATCATTAAAAACAATTGCTGAAGAAAATCATTTAAGTGATTTATATTTAGAACAACTCGTGGGTCCTTTAAGAAATGCTGGATTAATTCGAAGTATTCGTGGCGCTAAGGGTGGATATCAATTAAGAGTCCCATCTGAAGAAATTTCAGCTGGCGATATTATTCGCTTATTAGAAGGACCTATTACTATTGTAGAAAGTATAGATTCTGAACCACCAGCACAAAAAGAATTATGGTTGCGAATGAGAGATGCTGTTAGAGAAGTTTTAGATAATACAACATTAAAATATTTAGCTGATTTTGTAGAATCAGATAACGATTTAGATGGTTATATGTTTTACATTTAAAAATTTAAATTTATTATGTTTAAAACTTTTTTGCTGTGGTATTGGATTAATATAAGTAAAAATTATTTATTAAAAATTAAATGCTTAAATTCGAAAGGAGAATTTCAACATGGGATTCATGGATAAAGCAAAAGATGCAGCAGAGAAATTTAAAAATAGCGATAACGAACAAGTAAATAAAGTAAAAGATAAAATTAATGAATATACTGGCGGAAATAATGACAGTAAAGACGACAAAAAAGACAATAAATAATTAAAATTGTGAGTGGTGATTTTGATCATCACTCTTTTTTTATGAAAAATTTAAAACCTGTTGACAATTTATTTATATTCAACAGGTTTTAATCAATATTATTTATTTAATTTTTGAATGACTCGTTTAAAACGCTCATATGATTCAAATTGTCTATCTTGGTCATAAATATAGCTTACGACCATTATTTCATCAATATCACCATATTCCTCTAAAAATGCTTCTAATTTAGCTTTCACTGTTTCTTCAGAACCAATAAGAGAATCATCAAATCTTTGTTTTGCCATTTCATACTCTCTAGGTGTTAAAAGACCTTTTAAATCATCAGTTGGTGGTTGAACTGGTTGCATTCTTCCTCGAGCAATACTAATGAATACTTGTGCTAAAGAACTAGCTAAATATTCTGCTTCTTTATCAGTTTCTGTCACTATAGCATTTAAACATACAATCATATATGGTTTATCTAATGCTTCAGATGGTTCAAATAAGTCGTGATAAATTTCAATTGCTTCTTTCATTTGCTGTGGTGCAAAATGACCTGCAAAAACATAGGGTAGACCTTTTCTAGCTGCTAAATGTGCAGAGTCAGTTGATGATCCGAGTATATACAACGGTACATTTTTATCTACTGCAGGATAAGCCCTTACATAAGCTTGTTTATTTCCTGGACCAAAATAAGTTTGTAATTGTTCTACTTCTTCAGGGAAAGCATACACACCATTATGTTGATCTCGTCTCAATGCACTTGCTGTCATCATATCAGTACCAGGTGCTCTACCTAATCCTAAATCTACACGATTGGGATAAATGGTTTCTAAAGTACCAAATTGCTCAGCAACAACTAAAGGTGCATGGTTTGGAAGCATGATGCCACCTGAACCAACTTTAATATTATGAGTATGTTCAAGCGTATGTTGTATTAACAATGATGTAGCTGAGCTTACTAAATTAGGTGCATTATGATGTTCTGCAATCCAATAACGCTCATAATCTAATTCATCTAATTTCTGAGCTAAAGCCACCATATCATTAATTGCATCTTTATCAGTTTGACCTTCTCGTATAGGAACTAAATTTAATGCAGAAAATTTTATATCAGACATAGACTATTTCTCCTTTTTATCTTTATTATCTAATAGTTTAACAACTTAAAACGATTACAGTTATTAAATTGCTCATACTTAAAATAATTATTGAAAGAAAAATAGTTAATATATTAATTCATAAACAAGAAGGTAGAAAATTTTAGAATGAGGTGCTATTATAGGAACATTGATAATATTGTGAGGAGTGTACTTAATAATGGAAGTATATGCAGATTATGCTGCAACTACACCAGTCAAACCAGAAGTTATAGAAGCAATGATGGATATATATCAATCGCACTACGGCAATCCATCTTCTATTCACACAGTAGGTAGAGATGCTAGACGTTATTTAGATGAATCTAGAAGAAATGTAGCTCAATTACTAGGTGCTAAACCAAGCGAAGTCATTTTTACTAGTGGTGCTACAGAATCAAATAATACTGCTATTAAAGGTTTAGTCTATGCTAATGAGCATTTAGGTAATCATATTATTACTACAAAAATTGAACATCATTCTGTATTACACGTATTCGAGCAACTAGAAAAAGAAGGATATGAAGTCACATATTTAGATGTAGATGATACAGGTAAAGTTGATTTGGATCAATTGGAAGAAGCCTTAACAGATGATACTATCTTAGTATCTATTATGTTTGTCAATAATGAAGTGGGCACAGTAGAACCTATTTACGATATCGAAAACATTGTTTCTAATTCAAATGCTCTATTACATGTAGATGCAGTCCAAGCAATTAGCCATTTAGATATTAAATTTAGTGAGTTTAATATTGATACCATGAGTATTACTGCTCATAAATTTGGCGGACCTAAAGGTGTAGGTATTTTATTAGTAAAAAACAATACACCAATCGAGTATTCTCAATTAGGCGGCGAACAAGAAACTAAACGTCGTGCTGGAACAGAAAGTGTTCCACAAATAGTTGGAATGACAAAAGCTCTAGAAATAGCTACTAAAAATCGAGATCAAAATAATATTCATTTAATGCAATTAAAAGAACTATTTTTAGTAAGTTTGCAAGAACGTGCAATTCCATTTGAAGTCAATGGTTCAATGGTAGAAACGACTGGCCATATACTTAATTTATATTTTCCATTTATAGATGTAGAAACAATGTTAACTTTATTGGATTTAGCAAATATTTATGTTTCGTCTGGTTCTGCATGTACAGCTGGTTCAACAACTCCGTCACATGTACTTGCTGCTATGTATGAAGATGAAGATCGTGCAAAACATTCAGTTAGATTTAGTTTTAATGAACTCACAACCGAACAAGATATAAAATATATTGTTGCTGAAATTCATAAAATATATCATAAATTTAAGGAGGAATAGAACTTGTCAAATAAAGATATACGTGTTGTAGTTGGTATGTCTGGAGGTGTAGATAGTTCAGTCACAGCATATCTTTTAAAGGAACAAGGATATGATGTCATTGGTATCTTCATGAAAAACTGGGACGACACAGATGAAAATGGTGTATGTACAGCTACAGAAGATTATAATGATGTCATAGCTGTATGTAATCAAATTGGTATACCATATTATGCTGTGAATTTTGAAAAAGAATATTGGGATAAAGTATTCACATATTTCTTAGATGAATATAAAAAAGGTCGTACCCCTAACCCAGACGTCATGTGTAATAAAGAAATTAAATTTAAAGCATTTTTAGAACATGCATTAAAATTAGGAGCCGATTATGTGGCTACTGGTCATTATGCACGAATCCATCGACATGAAGATGGTCGCGTAGAAATGTTACGTGGGGTAGATGATAATAAGGATCAAACATACTTTTTAAATCAATTATCTCAAGAACAATTATCTAAAGTCATGTTTCCAATTGGAGACATAGAAAAAAAAGAAGTTCGTAAAATCGCTGAAGAACAAGACTTAGCAACAGCTAAGAAAAAAGATTCTACAGGTATTTGCTTTATTGGGGAACGTAATTTTAAATCATTCCTTTCTCAATATTTACCGGCACAATCTGGTGAAATGAGAACACTCAATGGTAAAAAAATGGGCATACACAGTGGTTTAATGTATTATACTATTGGCCAACGTCATGGACTAGGTATTGGTGGAGATGGAGATCCATGGTTTGTTGTTGGTAAAAATCTTGAAGATAATATTTTATATGTCGAGCAAGGCTTCCATCATGATGCATTATATAGTGATTATTTAATTGCTTCCGACGCATCATTTGTTAATCCAGTTGATTTAGAAAATGGATTTGAATGTACTGCTAAATTTAGATATCGTCAAAAAGACACTAAAGTATTTGTTCAAAAAGAAGATGAACAATCTATTCGAGTTACTTTCGACGAACCTGTTCGAGCTATTACACCAGGCCAAGCAGTGGTATTCTATAACGGAGAAGTTTGTTTAGGTGGCGCTACTATAGATGATGTATATAAAACAACAGGTCAACTTAGCTATGTTGTTTAATTTTTAGTAAACCGTTAACTCATTGTAAATGAGAATTAGCGGTTTCTTTTTAATTGTAAATTTATGTTAGAAATGGAGACATGGAAATGATTGAACAAGAAACAATATATCAGTGGATGAATAATGGTAATTATGAAGAAGCCATTAAAGCATTATTTAATAACATTGAAGAGAATCCTAATATTATTGAAAATTATATTAATGCTGGTATCGTTTTAGCTGATGTTGGTGAGATTGAGAAAGCAGAAAGATTCTTCCAAAAAGCAATAACATTAGATGACAAAAATGGTGCTATTTACTATAATTTAGCTAATCTATATTATGAACAATCTCGTTTTCAAGAAGCAATAAAACTTTATCAACGAGCTTTAAAGTATAATATGAATCCCATTGATACTAATTATATGATTGGTATGTCTTTTAGCCAACTAGATGCGCAAAGAGAAGCATTACCCTTTTTTATGACTGCTGCTGAATTAGATCAAACTTTGGACACAGAAGTTCAATTTCAATATGGTTTAACCTTATGTCATTTAGAAATGTTTCAAGAAGCCATTAAGCAATTAAACTATGTTTTATCTATTAATCCTAATCACGTAGATGCATTATATAATTTAGGTCTTGCAACGTATATGGAAACTGAGGATGCTGATGAAGCAATTCAGTATTTTGATAAAGCAATTCAAATTGATCCTAAACATTTATTAAGTCAGCATGCTAAACAAACATTTAAATCTCTAAAAAATGAGGAGGAATAATATGTCAAACCCTACACTATTTGATTACTCAATGGTTAAAGGAACAGTTGATACCATTCTATTTCAAAATAAAGATAACTTTTATACTGTTTTAAAAGTAGATTCCATTGAAACTAATGAATCATTTGATAATCTGCCTACAGTTGTAGGGTTTTTTCCTAATATTGTTGAAGGAGATGTCTATACGTTTAAAGGACAAATTGTTCAACATCCTCGTTATGGTAAACAACTTAAAGCTGAAACATTTGAAAAAGAACTGCCTCAAACTAAAGATGCCATAATAAGTTATTTATCTAGTGATTTATTTAAAGGTATTGGTAAAAAGACTGCTCAGAATATTGTAAATACATTAGGAGAAAATGCAATAAATGATATTTTAACTGATCCTTCTGTTCTCGAAAACGTTCCTAGTTTAGCAAAATCGAAACAAAAACAGATTGCAGAACAAATTAGTGCAAATCAAGAGTCAGAAAAAATAATGATTCGCTTACATGACTTAGGTTTTGGTCCAAAATTATCCATGGCGATTTATCAATTTTATCAATCAGAGACTTTAAAAATTTTAGAAAACAATCCATACCAATTAGTTTATGATGTAAAAGGTATTGGTTTTCAAAAAGCTGATACATTAGCTAGAAATAATGGTATTGCTTATAACGATTCAGAACGTTTAAAAGCTGGGTTATTATATACTCTTGAAGAAGAATGTATAAAACAGGGACATACTTATTTAGATGAAAATGCTGTATTAGAAATTACAGAAGATATGCTTTCAGATAAGCATTTAGATGAAACAATTGAACAAGAACAATTAAAACATGTGCTACAAACACTTTTTGAAGAAAAGAAAATTATTTTAGAGAATAGTCATGTTGCGATTCCAAGTTTATACTATTCAGAACTTAAAAGTGTTCAAAATTTGTATCGTATCAACACATACAAAAATCACTTTAAAATAATAGAGCAATCAGATTTACAGATACATATTGGTGAAATAGAAGATCAAAATAATGTTAATTATGCTAAATCACAACAAGAAGCACTTGAAACGGCGATGAATTCGAAAATAATGTTACTAACTGGAGGTCCAGGAACAGGTAAAACAACTGTTATTAAAGGGATTGTAGAATTGTATGCTGAAATTCATGGTCTATCTCTTAAGTATTCCGATTATCAAGAAGATGATTATCCAATCGTATTAGCCGCCCCAACTGGAAGGGCATCAAAACGTTTACAAGAATCAACTGGATTAGAAGCAATGACGATTCATCGATTAATAGGATGGAATCAAGATACTCAATCAGAAGATATTCTTGAAAATGAAATTAAAGCTAAGCTCATTATAATTGATGAAATGTCAATGGTTGATTCTTGGTTGTTCCATCAATTTTTAAGTGCCGTTCCACTAGATGCACAAATTATTCTAGTAGGCGATGAAGATCAATTGCCGTCTGTCGGTCCTGGCCAAGTATTTAAGGATTTAATTGAGTCTAAAGCATTTCCAAGAGTTAATTTAACTGAAGTTTATCGCCAACAAGATGGTTCTAGTATTATTGACTTAGCTCATCGCATGAAACATCATGAGTCAATAGATATTACAAAACGTTATCACGATAGAAGTTTTATTCATTGCAATGTAGAACAAATTCCAACCGTAGTGGAGAAAGTAGTATCTAGCGCTGTAAATAAAGGATATGATATGAGTGATATTCAAGTTTTAGCACCTATGTACAAAGGAAGTGCAGGGATAAAAAGACTTAATCAAGTATTACAAAATATTTTAAATCCTAAAGAAAAAGATACAAGAGAAATAGAGTTTGGCGATATAAAGTTTAGAAAAGGAGACAAAGTTTTACAACTAGTTAATCGACCAAATGACAATATTTTTAATGGTGATATTGGCGTCATAGTAGGTATATTTTGGGCTAAAGAAAATGCACTTAATAAAGATGTACTGATTGTCGATTTTGAAGGAAATGAAATTACATTTACTAGACAAGATTTATTAGAACTCACACATGCTTATTGTACCTCAATCCATAAATCACAAGGATCAGAATTCCCAATTGTTATTATGCCTATTGTCAAACAATATTTTAGAATGTTGCAAAGACCTATTTTATATACAGGTCTGACACGTGCAAAACAATCTTTAGTACTATTAGGAGATCCAAAAGCATTTGACATTGCCTTAAATACTCAAGGTCAAGAAAGACATACACAATTAAAAACACTAATTATAAATTATTTTGGTATGAGTCAGGTTAATATAGACGTAGAAGAGAATGATGAACCGATAAATATAGATGATACAGAGGATAATAATGCAGATGAACACATTACTTTAAGTGAAGAAACAATTTATCAAATTAATCCAATGATTAATATGGGAAATGTTTCACCTTACGACTTTGTTGAACATTGACAATTTAAATAAAAATACTTAAAATAAATTTGAATTCGCATAAAGATGAGTAAACTTTTTAACTTAAGTAGAGATGTACTGGTTGGTGAAAAGTACAAGTTAATCTGTTGAACGCTACTTTGTGTTAACGTTAATATGATAATTAAGTGATGAGAAATTAAATATATTTGAAAAATATTTATTTCTTGTAACTAGGGTGGTACCGCGAAAACGTTCGTCCCTTTGTTGGATGAACGTTTTTTTATTTATAAATGTATTAATTATATTAGGAGTGAAAAAATGAAAAAACTTAAAGCAAGTGATATACGTCAAAAATATATTGATTTCTTTGTTGAAAAAGGTCATATGGTAGAACCATCTGCACCACTTGTGCCTATTGACGATGATTCGTTACTTTGGATAAACTCTGGTGTTGCAACTTTAAAAAAATACTTTGATGGACGAGAAACACCTAAAAAGCCTAGAATAGTGAACTCTCAAAAAGCAATCAGAACAAATGATATTGAAAACGTAGGTTTTACTGCGCGTCATCATACTTTCTTTGAAATGCTTGGAAACTTCTCAATTGGTGACTATTTTAAAAAAGAAGCAATTGAATTTGCTTGGGAATTTTTAACTAGTGACAAATGGATGGGAATGGAACCAGAGAAGCTATATGTAACGATTCATCCAGAAGATGTTGAAGCCTATCGTTTATGGCATGAAGATATTGGTTTAGAAGAAAGTCGTATTATTAGAATTGAAGGGAATTTCTGGGATATTGGAGAAGGACCATCAGGACCTAATACCGAAATTTTCTATGATCGTGGTGAAGCATATGGTCAAAATGATCCAGCAGAAGAAATGTATCCTGGCGGTGAAAATGAGAGATATTTAGAAGTATGGAACTTAGTATTTAGTGAATATAACCATAATAAGGATCATACTTATACACCACTTCCAAATAAAAATATTGATACCGGCATGGGATTAGAACGTATGACGTCTATTTCCCAAAATGTTCGTACCAATTATGAAACAGATTTATTTATGCCAATTATTGAAGAAGTAGAGCATATATCAGGAAAAAAATATCTTGAAAATAACGAACAAGATGTAGCATTTAAAGTCATCGCCGATCATATCAGAACAATCTCATTCGCAATCTCTGATGGCGCTTTACCTGCAAATGAAGGGCGCGGTTATGTTTTACGTCGTCTCTTACGTCGTGCTGTACGTTTTAGTCAAACGCTTGGCATTAATGAGCCATTTATGTATAAATTGGTTGATATCGTTGCTGACATTATGGAGCCATATTATCCAAATGTAAAAGAAAAATCGGATTTTATTAAACGTGTTATTAAATCTGAAGAAGAACGTTTCCATGAAACACTTCAAGAGGGTGTATCTATATTAAATCAACTCATTACGCAAGCAAAAGAATCTACACATCAGATTAATGGTTCAGATGCGTTTAAATTATATGATACGTATGGATTCCCAATTGAGTTAACTGAAGAACTAGCAAGTCAAGAAGGTATTACAGTCGACATGGCAACATTTGAAACTGAAATGGAACAACAACGTACTAGAGCGAGAGAAGCTAGACAAAGTTCACAATCTATGCAAGTTCAAAGTGATGTTTTAAAAAATATTAATACTGAAAGTCAATTTGTTGGATATGAAACAACAGAATATCAAACAATTTTAACAGATTTAATTTATAATGGTAAAACTGTTACATCTGCTGAGGCTGGAGAAACAGTTTACTTTATCTTAAAAGAAACACCATTTTATGCAGTAAGTGGTGGACAAGTTGCAGATAAAGGAACAGTAGGAAATGATCATTTCGAAATAGCCGTTCAAGAAGTTACAAAGGCACCAAATGGACAAAATTTACATCAAGGTACAGTTCAATTTGGACAAGTAAGTGTAAATAGTCATGTAGATGCAACTGTAAATAAAGAAGAACGTAAAGATATACAAAAAAATCATAGTGCCACTCACTTACTACATGCTGCATTAAAAGAGATTTTAGGTGAACATGTTAACCAAGCAGGTTCACTCGTTGAAAGTGAACGATTAAGATTTGACTTTTCTCACTTTGGTCCAATGACAGAAGAAGAGATTGATCAAGTTGAAAGAAGAGTAAATGAAGAAATTTGGAAAGGAATTTCAGTTCATATTCAAGAAATGCCTATTCAAGAAGCTAAAGAAATGGGTGCTATGGCTCTATTTGGTGAAAAATATGGTGATATTGTAAGAGTAGTCAATATGGCTCCATTTTCAATTGAATTATGTGGTGGTATTCATGTAGATAATACTGCTGAAATAGGGTTGTTTAAAATTGTAAGCGAATCAGGTACAGGCGCAGGTGTTAGACGTATTGAGGCACTTACCGGTAAAGCTGCATTCTTATATTTTGAAGATATTCAGAATAAATTTAATTCTGTCAAAGAACAACTTAAAGTAAAATCAGATAAACAAGTTTATGATAAAGTTGTTCAAATTCAAGAAAATGAAAAACAATTGAATAAGCAATTAGAGCAACGTAATAAGGAAATTACTTCACTTAAAATGGGTAATATAGAGGATCAAGTAGAAATGATTAATGGATTTAAAGTATTAGCTACAGAGGTAGAAGTATCTAATCCAAAAGAAATCCGTCAAACAATGGATGATTTTAAATCAAAACAACAAGATACAATTATTATTTTAGCAAGTCATGTTGGTGAAAAAGTTTCGTTAATTGCCGCTGTACCTAAAGAGCTTACAAGTCAGGTTAAAGCCGGAGATATCATTAAAAACATGGCTCCAATTGTAGGAGGAAAAGGTGGCGGTCGTCCAGATATGGCACAAGGTGGCGGCACACAACCTGAAAACATCTCAGAATCATTACGCTTTATTAAAGATTATATTAAAAACCTATAACTTTTTAATCAACTGGTGTAAAATTAATATGTAAGTTAATACATGTCAGAGGAGTGTCGCATCTATGGAAAATATTGATAAAACTATGAAATTCGATTATGATGAAATTCCAAAAGAAAATGTCCAAACAGTTTTAAAAAACGTACATCAAACTCTAGAAGAACGAGGCTACAATGCTGTAAATCAAATTGTTGGTTATTTACTTTCAGGAGACCCTGCATACATTCCACGTCAAAATGATGCACGTAATCAAATACGACATATTGATAGAGATGTAATTATGGAAGAACTCGTTTCAAACTACTTAAAAGAGAATAATAAATAAATGTTAAGTCATAAAATTTTAGGATTAGATGTAGGTAGTAGAACTGTAGGTATCGCAATTAGTGATTTGATGGGCTGGACTGCTCAAGGACTAGACACTCTAAGAATAAATGAAGAAAATGAAGAATTTGGTATTGATAGACTGGTTTCAATCATAAAAGACAATAATGTTGGTTCAGTAGTCATAGGATTACCGAAAAACATGAATAATTCTATTGGTTTTCGTGGAGAAGCATCTCTTAAATACAAAGAATTGCTTCAAGAGGCTTTACCAAATATTGAAATTATTATGTGGGATGAACGTTTAAGTACCATGGCTGCTGAGCGCTCATTATTAGAAGCTGATGTCTCAAGACAAAAAAGAAAAAAAGTAATTGATAAAATGGCAGCAGTTTTCATACTGCAAGGCTATTTAGATTCAATTCAATAAAGGAGAATATCATTATGACTGAACATAATCACAATCATAATACAGAATTAAATATTAGTAATGAAGAAGAATTATTAACTTTATTCGATGAAAATGGAAATGAAGTTTTATATCGAAAAATGCTAGAATTTTATCATCCAGAATTTAAAAAAGAGTATGTTATTTTAGCTGAAGAAGGTGCTCAATCTGATGATGATGACATGATTGAGCTCATTCCAATGATTAATGAACCAGATGAATCTGGTGATGGTGGTAAACTTGTTCCTATCGAAACAGATGAAGAATGGGATATGATTGAAGAAGTTGTAAATACAAATATGGAAGAATAAACAGTCTTTTGTTAATAATAAATCTCTAATCAATGTACTTTGGTTAGAGATTTTTAATATTTCAGACTTAAATTTAATTTAGAATTATGATAAAATATTTAAAGTTAAATTACTATAAGCATAAATTTTTAAATATACAGTCAGTTACTATATTTATACATTAAAATATAAAGTAGGTTTATTATTTTATTTTAAATAATGTAATATTAGTTGACTGATTTATTTTTATGCCTATTGATATTAAAAGGGAAGTTATAGAAGTGGAATCAAATCAATCCTATTTATTAAATCTTCATGAACAGTTAGATAATAATATTGAAGAGCTAAGATTTTATGCAGAAGAACACGCTGTTCCTATAGTAGATAAATTAACTTTAGACATGATAAAACAATTAATTAGAATTCATCATTCGAAAAATATTTTGGAAATTGGAACTGCTATTGGATATAGTTCGATGCAATTTGCTTCTGTTTCACCAGATATTTCTATTACTACTATTGAACGTAATGAGAATATGATAAAACAAGCAAAACTTAATTTTAAAAAATTTGAATACGAAAATCAAATTCGCCTTATAGAGGGCGATGCGCTATCACAGTACGATAAAGTGAGCAATCATTTATATGATATGATATTTATCGATGCAGCTAAAGCGCAATCTCAAAAATTTTTTGAATACTATACACCGTTATTAAAAAAAGGTGGCTTAGTTATTACTGATAACGTTTTGTATCATGGATTTGTATCTAATATAGATATTGTACGATCAAGAAACGTTAAGCAAATGGTAAAAAAGGTACAAAAATATAATACTTGGCTTATGAAACAAAAGAACTATAAAACAAATTTTTTAAATATGGATGATGGTTTAGCCATATCTATTAAAGGAGAATGAATATGACTGAATTACTTGTCACTCCAAAATCTTTAAATCATATGAAAACATTGATAGAACTCGGTGCTGATGCATTTGTGATTGGAGAACAAAAATTTGGATTGCGATTACCTGGAGAATTTAATCGTGAAGATGTTAGAAAAGCAGTTAATTTAGCACACGAACATGATAAAAAAGTATATGTGGCAGTTAATGGTATTTTTCATAATTATCATTTAAATGCCTTAGAAAACTATATTGAATTTTTACATGAAATAAGAGTGGATAGAATAATTTTTGGTGATCCTGCTGTCGTGATGTATGTTAAAAAACAAGATAATCCGATACCATTAAATTGGGATGCAGAAACAATTGTTACGAATTATTTCCAATGTAATTATTGGGGTGGAAAAGGCGCTAAAAGAGCTGTATTAGCACGTGAATTAAATCTAGATGAAATTTTAAATATCAAAAAACATGCAAATGTTGAAATTGAAGTTCAGGTTCACGGTATGACTTGTATGTTCCAATCTAAACGTATGTTATTGGGTAATTATTACACTTTTCAAGATAGACAAATGAAAATCCAACGTAGTGAAAATGATCAAGATTTATTATTGTACGATGAAGAAAGAGAAAATAAATATCCTGTTTTTGAAGATTACAATGGTACTCATATTATGTCTCCTAATGATATCTGTTTAATTGAAGAATTAGAGCCATTCTTTGAAGCAAATATCGATTCATTTAAAATTGATGGTATCTTACAAAGTGAAGCATACATTAATACTGTTACAGCACAATATAGAGAAGCCATTGACTTATATCATGAAGATCCAGAAGCTTATGAAGATGAAAAATTTATGTTAATTGATCCAATAGAAGAAATTCAACCTGAACATCGTCCGTTTGATGAAGGGTTCTTATATAAACAAACAGTATATTAAGGGAGGCGCCAGTATGAAGACGTTAAATGAAATGGAAGTAAATGCTAAAAGAAAAATAAAAAAACCTGAATTATTAGCGCCTGCTGGAAACTTAGAGAAGTTAAAGATTGCGGTTCACTATGGTGCTGATGCAGTATTTTTAGGTGGACAAGAATACGGGTTACGTTCTAACGCTGATAACTTTACAATGGAAGAAATTAAAGAAGGCGTTGAATTTGCAAACCGTTATGGTGCAAAAATTTATGTTACGACTAATATTATCGCTCATGATGAAAATATAGACGGTTTAGAAGATTATTTACGTCAATTAGAAGCTACAGGTGCAACAGGAATTATTGTAGCTGATCCACTTATTATTGAAACATGTAAGAAAGTAGCTCCTAAATTAGAAATTCATCTTTCAACACAACAATCTCTTTCTAATTACAAAGCTGTGGAATACTGGAAAGAAGAAGGACTTGATCGAGTAGTATTAGCTCGTGAAACAGGCGCTATGGAAATGAAAGAAATGAAAGACAATGTTGATATCGAAATAGAAGCCTTTATTCACGGTGCAATGTGCATTGCTTATTCAGGTAGATGTACTTTAAGTAATCACATGACAGCACGAGACTCTAACAGAGGTGGTTGTTGCCAAAGTTGTCGTTGGGATTATGATTTACTAGCTGTTGATGAAGAGGGGGAATTAGATTTATTTTATCAAGATGGCGATGTTGTGCCTTTTGCTATGAGTCCAAAAGATTTAAAATTAATTGAGTCTATTCCTCAAATGATGGATATTGGTATAGATTCTTTAAAAATTGAAGGGCGAATGAAATCTATTCATTATATTGCTACGGTAGTATCAGTTTATCGTAAGGTTATTGATGCATATGCAGAAGATCCAGATAATTTTAAAATTAAACCAGAGTGGTTAATTGAATTAGACAAATGTGCTAATCGAGATACAGCACCTGCTTTCTTTGAAGGAACGCCTGGATATGAAGAGCAAATGTTTGGTGTTCAACAAAATAAAAAGTCACCATATGATTTTTGTGGATTAGTTTTAGATTATGACGAAGCAACTCATATTGCTACAATACAACAAAGAAATCACTTTAAACCAGGCCAAGAAATTGAATTTTTTGGACCTGAAATTGAATCATTTAAACAGGTTATTGATGTCATTTATGATGAAGAAGGAAACCACCTTGATGCAGCACGTCATCCTCTTCAAATTGTTCAAATTAAAGTGGATCATCCTATTTATCCTAATAATATGATGAGAAAGGAAATTGGCTAATGACACAGACAACAATCATCGGAATCGCTGGCGGTTCAGGATCAGGAAAGACAACTGTTACAAATGAAATAATGAAAAATTTAGAAGGCCATAGTGTTGCTTTACTTGCTCAAGATTATTATTATAAAGATCAATCGCACTTAACATTTGAAGAACGTCTTGAAACTAACTATGATCATCCTTTTGCATTTGATAATGATTTACTGATTAGTAATTTAAAGGATTTACGTAACGGTCAAGCGGTGGAAGTTCCAACATATGATTATAAAAATCATACTAGAAGTGATGAAACAATTGCATTTGAACCTAAAGATGTTATTATCGTAGAGGGTATATTTGCTTTGGAAAATAAAACATTACGTGATATGATGGATGTTAAAATATACGTTGATACTGATGCTGATTTACGTATTTTAAGAAGACTTGTACGTGATACAAAAGAGCGAGGGCGCTCAATGGAATCAGTTATTAACCAATATTTAAATGTTGTCAGACCTATGCATAATCAATTTATAGAACCAACAAAAAAATATGCTGATATTATTATTCCAGAAGGTGGAAGTAATAAGGTAGCAATTGATATAATGACAACAAAAATACAAACGCTTGTTGGTAAGCATTAACGAATAGTATGTATTTTTTCAGAATTAAATTAACTTGTTGAAAAGGAAGATGAACTTATGGAAAATCAAAAGCAATATCCAATGACACAGGAAGGTTATGAAAAATTAGAACAAGAATTAGAAGAACTTAAAACAGTTAAACGTCCTGAAGTAGTAGAAAAAATCAAAGTTGCTAGATCTTTTGGTGACTTATCTGAGAACTCAGAATACGATGCTGCTAAAGATGAACAAGGTTTTATTGAGCAAGATATTCAACGTATTGAACACATGCTTAGATATGCTTTGATTATTGAAGACAACGGTGATAACAATGTTATTCAAATTGGTAAAACTGTTACGTTTGTCGAATTACCTGGCGATGAAGAAGAAAGCTATCAAATTGTTGGATCTGCAGAAGCAGATGCGTTTAAAGGAAAAATTTCGAATGAATCTCCAATGGCGAAAGCACTTATTGGTAAAAGTTTAAATGATGAAGTTCGTGTTCCACTTCCAAATGGTGGAGAAATGAAAGTTAAAATCGTTGATATTAAGTAACAAAAAATCCAAAAATCATTTTGATTTTTGGATTTTTTTATAGTTAAATATTTATAATTATTTAACTATTAATTAGATATAAGCAAGTACATTCATTTAATTTTTAGAACTTTCACATGACAAAAATATAAATATATGCTTAAATAACAATGTAGACAAATTATATAAATATCTTGTACTGAAAGGGGGTAAGCGATTACATCGATGCATTACTCGCCTTCTTTTATTATTGTCTATTTGAAATACATATGAAACTACTATGAATACGTGGATATTTTATATTACTAATATATAGAATGAAATACGTTATTTATAATTGAAGGAGGACCATCATCTTTGGAAATAAAGATTATTAATGAACAATCAATTGCATTTTATTTTAAAGAAGAAATATCTGAAAGTAATTACAGAGATGTTGAATCCGTTACTAAACATATACACGCTAAAAGAATAGATGGTATCAAAGATGTGATACCGTCATATAGGGCAATTATGATAAGCTTTGATAATAAAAAGCTTAATTTTAATCAATTAATAGATATATTAGATTTAAAGCAGTTAAATGGTGAACATGCTAAAGATATTTCAGATAAAACGATCATACATATTCCAGTATTATATAATTCAGAAGTCGGACCTGATTTATCATATGTAGCTAAACATAACAAACTAACTACTGATGAAGTCATTGAAATCCATACTCAAAATGAATATCTCGTTTACATGTTAGGTTTTATGCCTGGCTTTCCATTTTTAGGCGGATTAGATTCTCGTTTACATACTCCACGTCGAGATGAACCTAGAGTCAACATTGACGCAGGGTCAGTAGGAATAGCAAATAATCAAACTGGTTTATATCCTTCTGATTCACCAGGTGGTTGGCAAATTATTGGAAGAACACCATTAAAAGTATTTGATATCAATGACAATGAAATGTCTTTATATCAAGCGGGGGATTATATCAAGTTTTATTCTATTGATGAAAATACATTTAACGACATCCAAAGTGAAATAGCAGAAAATCGATTTAATAAAGAAAAGTGGGTGTTAAATCATGTCGATTAGTATTATTCAACCTGGTATGTTCACAACTGTTCAAGATGAAGGAAGATTTGGTTTTCAACACCTTGGTTTTTCAAGTGCTGGAGCTATGGATTTATATAGTTATTTAATTGGTAAGTCTTTAATTGGTAATAATGGACCCAGCCTTGAATACACTATTATCGGTCCAACACTTCAATTCAATAAAGATAATACATTTATTTTGACAGGAGCACATGTAAACGCAAAATTAAATGAAGAGACAGTTGATATTAATACTGTGATTTATGCATGTAAAGGCGATATTTTGAAAGTTGGAGCAGTGACTGCAGGCGCCCGTGGTTATATTTTCTTTGGCCATCCTTTAGATATTCAACCAATAGCAGAAAGTTACTCGACACATACTAGAAGTAAAATTGGCGGTTACAAAGGAAGACCATTATCAAAAGGAGATTTGATATGCTTAAAAGAAAATCCATCTTTCAAACAAAACTTGGGCAAAACAACAGTTTATAATGCTATTCCCGAAGATAATATAATACATATTATTACTGGTCCACAAATCGAAGCATTTTCAAAGGAAAGTATAAATAAACTCGTTAATATGGAGTATAAAGTTTCTGAAAAATCTGATAGAATGGGATATCGTCTTAATGGTGAGTGTATTCCTCCTAAAACTGGAGCAGATATTATTTCAGAACCTGTTGCTTTAGGAAGCATTCAAGTCCCAAATGATGGTAATCCTATTATCTTATTAAATGATAAACAAACTATAGGTGGCTATACGAAAATTGCTACAGTCACTCAACTGGATTTAAATAAAATTGCTCAATTTAAGCCGGGAGATTTAATTCGATTTAAGTGGTCAACGATTGAAGAGGCTACAAAGGCTCAGGAACAATATCTAAATCACTTTAATCATTTAAAAACTGAAATTAACACATCACCAACCTTTAATATGAGCGAAATGAGACCGACAGCAAAGAAATTGACTACAATCATTACAGAGGAGAGATAGTTATGGATATAAAAAAAATAGAAGAAGTCATTAAACTTGTAAAATCAAATGATGTAAAAAAATTTAAATATAAAGATAACAAAAACGAAATCGAATTAGATTTTACTGAACAAAGTAACAATCAAAATAATAGTACTCCAGTAATACAATCTGAAGGACATTCTCAAAATAAAAATATTTCAGAAAATAACCCTTCAAATGATTCAGCAAAAACAATTACTTCTCCTATGGTAGGCACATTTTTCTTACAAGATAGCAAGGAATTAACGGATCCTATAATTCAAGTAGGTGATAACATTAAATCTGGTGATGTTATCGGATATGTTGAAGCAATGAAAGTAATGAATGAAGTGACTAGTGATATAGATGGTGAGATTACCGACATTGTTATTGAACATGGTACAAACGTTGAATACGATCAAGTTCTAGTTAAAGTGAAGTAAAAGGGGGGACAGAAATATGTATCGTTGTTTAGTAGCGAATAGAGGAGAAATTGCGGTACGTATCATTCGAGCGTGTCGAGAAATGGGAATAGAAACTGTTGCAGTATACGCTAAAGGTGATGAAAAAAGTCTTCATGTAAGCTTGGCTGATCAAGCAGTTTGCATTGGAGAAGCAAATCCTTTAGATAGTTATTTAAATATAGAGCGTATTATTGGTGCAGCTGAAATCACAGGTTCTAATGCTATTCATCCTGGATACGGCTTTCTATCGGAGAGTACAACATTTGCCCAAAAAGTTGAAGAAAATGATATTCACTTTATTGGCCCTAACAAAAAAACAATGGAAATGATGGGTGATAAAATAACTGCTCGTCAAACTGTTCATTCAGCAGGAGTGCCAGTTATTCCTGGCTCAACAGATGCAGTAAATTCTGTAGAAGAAATTAAAGAATTAGCAAAAGACATAGGATATCCTTTAGTATTAAAAGCCGCAAGCGGTGGTGGCGGTAAAGGTATTCGAATTGTTAAAGAAGAAAATCAACTTGAAAAATCATTAAAAGAAGCTAAAAGTGAAGGTCAAAAATATTTTAATGATGATCGTGTGTATGTGGAAGCATTTATTCCTGTTGCAAAACACGTAGAGGTTCAAGTGATTGGTGACGGAAAAGAAAATTATGTTCATTTAGGTGAACGAGATTGTTCAGTCCAAAGAAAAAATCAAAAATTAATAGAAGAAGCACCATGTGCAGCATTATCTGAAGAACGACGTGAAAAAATATGTAATGATGCTGTCAAAGTTGCAAAAGCCTCTAATTATCGTAGTGCTGGTACTATTGAATTTTTAGTTACTGAAGATGCACATTACTTTATTGAAATGAACGCAAGAATACAAGTAGAACATACTGTTACTGAAATGCGTGCAGATAGAGATTTATTACAAGCACAATTATATTTGTTATTACATAATAAATTACCGTTTAGTCAAGAAGATATTGTATTCAATGGTCATGTAATAGAGGCACGTATCAACGCTGAAAATCCAGAAAAGAAATTCCAACCTACTCCAGGTAAAGTTAAACGTCTACACTTACCTCAAGGTTTTAATATTAGAGTAGATTCGTTATTATATGCTGGTTATCAAGTATCTCCTTACTATGATTCACTAGTTGCAAAAGTTATCGTAAAAGACTCTAATAGAACTTCTGCGATTAACAAATTAAAAGTGGCACTTGATGAAATGGTAATTGATGGTTTCACTACTACGGCTGATTTTCTATATGCAGTATTAAGTTACCCACCATATGCAAAAGGAAATGCAGAAGAAGTTGATATTAAATTCCTTGAAAAACATCAAATAGTTAAAGGAGTGAAATTATGATGAAAGTTGATTTAAACTGTGATCTAGGTGAAGCATTTGGTAACTATTCATTTGGAGGTGATAAAGATATCATTCCTTTAATTACATCTGCTAATATAGCCTGTGGTTTTCATGCGGGTGATGAAAATGTAATGAATCAAACAGTAAAATTAGCTAAAGAAAATCATGTGAGTATTGGCGCTCATCCCGGACTTCCAGATTTAAAAGGGTTTGGTCGTCGAAAGATGGATATTAGTCCTACCGAAGTATATAACCTAATAGTTTATCAGTTAGGTGCTTTAGAAGGATTTTGTAAAGTACACCAAACACGAATAAATCATGTTAAACCACACGGTGCACTGTATAATATGGGTGCTAAAAATAAAGCAATTGCAAAAGCAATTGCAAAAGCAGTATACGATTTTGATTCTACTATAGTGCTTGTAGGTTTATCTAATTCATTATTAATATCTGAAGCTAAAGCAATCGGATTGAAAACAGCTTCTGAAGTATTTGCTGATAGACGTTACGAAGATAATGGTCAATTAGTTAGTCGTAAAGAACCAGACGCAGTCATTACTGATTCTGACGAAGCATTAAAACAAGTTTTGAAAATGGTAACTGAAAACAAAGTGATAAGTCGCAATGGAAAAGAAATTGATTTGGAAACAGATACAATATGTGTTCACGGTGATGGTAAACATGCACTAGAATTTGTTGAACAAATAAGAAAAAAATTAACGAAAGAAGGCATTGATATTCAATCCTTATAAGGGGGTTTTCTAATGAAAGAAAATTTAAATCAAAAACAAGATAAAGACAATTTTAAATTTACAAAAAGTCATAGACGCTTACTTTATGGATCTGTATTTTTAATGGCTACATCAGCGATCGGTCCTGCATTTCTAACTCAAACTGCTGTGTTTACGGCAGAATTTTATGCAAGTTTCGCTTTTGCAATCTTAATATCTATATTAATTGATATTGGAGCTCAAATTAATATTTGGCGCGTATTAGTTGTAACAGGTTTACGTGGTCAAGAAGTATCAAATAAAGTGTTACCTGGATTAGGAACTTTAATTTCAATATTGATTGCTTTTGGAGGACTTGCTTTTAATATCGGGAACATAGCTGGTGCAGGTTTAGGATTGAATGCAATGTTTGGACTTGATGTTAAATGGGGAGCAGCTATTACAGCCATTTTTGCAATTTTAATATTTGTAAGTAAAAGTGGTCAAAAAATTATGGATATTGTTTCAATGATTTTAGGAGTAATAATGATATTAGTAGTAGCTTATGTCATGGTTGTATCTAACCCTCCCTATGGTGATGCACTTGTTCATACAGTTGCACCAGAACATCCTATTAAATTAATTTTACCAATCATTACTTTAGTTGGAGGAACAGTAGGTGGATACATCACATTTGCTGGTGCACATAGAATACTTGATTCTGGAATGAAAGGTAAAGAGTTTTTACCATTTGTGAATCGTTCAGCTATTGCAGGTATCTTAACTACAGGTATTATGAGAACATTATTATTCTTAGCAGTACTTGGAGTTGTAGTGACAGGTGTCACTTTAAATGCAGATAATCCGCCAGCATCAGTATTTGAACATGCTATTGGACCAATAGGAAAAAATATTTTTGGAGTTGTTATTTTCGCAGCCGCAATGTCATCAGTGATTGGTTCAGCATATACAAGTGCAACTTTCTTAAAAACATTACACAAATCATTATTTAATAAAAATAATTTGATTGTCATTGTCTTCATCGTGATTTCAACAATAATTTTCTTATTAATTGGAAAACCAATTAGTTTATTGATTATTGCAGGAGCAATAAATGGATGGATTTTACCGATTACTTTGGGTGCAATATTGATAGCGAGTAGAAAAAAATCAATTGTTGGAGATTATAAACATCCAATATGGATGTTAGTATTTGGCATTGTAGCAGTTATTGTTACAATTATAACAGGTGTATTGTCTCTACAAGATTTAGCTACTTTATGGAAAGGTTAACCATAAATAAATATGTAATTTAAAATTTAACTGTCGACAGTGTTTAACTGTATCGACAGTTTTTTTATTAAATATTTTTCAAGATGATTTAATAAAAAAAGTTAGTCGTGATGAACTAGAAATTATGTTAGAATAACATGTGCTAAGATTAAAGTTGAGGTGTAAATATGATTGGAATTATTGGAGCTATGGAAGAAGAAGTAGCGATTTTAAAACATAAATTAGTGAATTTAAATGAGATTGAAGTAGCACATGTAAAATTTTATCGTGGGCAACTAAATAATAAAGATGTTGTCTTAACACAAAGTGGAATTGGAAAAGTAAATGCTGCAATTTCGACAACACTATTAATTGAAAAATTTAAACCTACATTGATTATAAATACAGGTTCTGCTGGTGCTTTAGATGATAGTTTATCAGTTGGAGATATTTTAATTAGTAATAATGTGATGTACCATGATGCAGATGCAACTGCCTTTGGATACGACATCGGTCAAATACCTCAAATGCCAGCTCAATTTGAAGCTAACCAACAATTACTCCAATTAACTGAAAAAGTTGTAAAACAACAAAATTTAACCGCTAAAATTGGTCAAATTGTAAGTGGCGATAGTTTTATTGGTAGTAGTGAACAGCGATTAAAAATTAAACGTCAGTTTTCAAAAGCTATGGCAGTTGAAATGGAAGCAACGGCTATTGCTCAAACTTGTTATCAATTTAATTTACCTTTTATCGTTACTCGTGCTGTTTCTGATTTAGCAAATGGGGAAGCAGAGATGTCGTTTGAAGAGTTTCTTGGTAAAGCAGCTCAATCATCAAGTAAAATTGTTGAACAGTTGGTTAATGAAATATAAAAAATAAATAACTTAAAGGTGAAATGAATGGGATTAATTAAAACATATTTTATGCCTAATGATTATGTACAATCTGTATTTCAAATTGATATTGAAAAATTAGCAAATTCTGGTTTTAAAGGTATTATTACAGATTTAGATAATACATTAGTAGGTTGGGACGTTAAAACACCAACGAAAGAAATACAAGAATGGTTTAAAAAGGCAAATGATTTAGGTTTAACGATTACAATAGTATCAAATAATAATGAAAAACGTGTTTCCGGTTTTTCGAAAGACTTAGACGTTGATTTTATCTTTAAAGCTAGAAAACCTATGGGAAGAGCTTTTAAAAAAGCGATACAACACATGAATATTAAACCAGAAGAAACAATCGTTATAGGTGACCAAATGCTTACAGACGTACTTGGTGGCAATAATAACGGTCTATATACTATCATGGTAGTTCCTGTCAAAAAGACAGATGGATTTTTAACTAGACTAAATAGAATAATCGAACGTCGATTATTAAACTATTTTAAAAGAAAAGGTTATATTACATGGGAGGAAAATTGATTGGATGAAACTTTAAAATGTATCGGTTGTGGCGCTCCTTTACAATCTGAAGATAAAAACGCACCTGGGTATGTGCCAGAACATAATTTATTTAGAGATGATGTTATATGCCAACGTTGTTTTAGATTAAAAAATTATAATGAAATACAAGATGTAGGAATGGATAGTGAAGATTTTTTAAATTTATTAAATGGATTATCCGATAGACAAGGGATTATCGTTAACGTAGTTGATGTTTTTGACTTTGAAGGATCGTTTATTAATGCTTTAAAACGAATTGTAGGAAATAAGAAAATCATTTTGGCAGCGAATAAATTAGATCTTTTACCAAGACAAATTAACCAACGTCGTGTAAAAGAATGGTTAAAAAGAACAGCTAGAAAGTATGGATTAGAAGCTGAAGAGGTGGTATTAATATCAGCTCATAAAGGATGGGGTATTGATGCACTTTTAGAATCAATCAACCGTTTTAGAAATCATCAAGATGTTTATATCGTTGGTACTACAAATGTTGGTAAATCAACTTTAATCAATAAATTAATTGAGCAAAGTGTAGGTGAAAAAGATGTCGTTACAACATCAAGATTTCCAGGTACAACATTAGATATGATAGATATTCCTTTAGATGAGAAAACTTTTATGTATGACACACCTGGCATTATACAAGCGCATCAAATGACCCATTATGTTACTGAAAAAGAATTAAAAGTGATTATTCCTAAGAATGAAATTAAACAACGTGTATTTCAATTAAATGAGGGACAAACTTTATTCTTCGGTGGATTAGCTAGGATAGATTATGTTTCTGGTGGGAAACGACCACTTGTATGTTATTTTTCTAATGATTTAAATATTCATAGAACTAAAACTGAAAAGGCAAATGATTTATGGCGAAAGCAAATAGGACATTTATTAAGTCCACCTAGTAATCCAGAAAAATTTAATATAAGTGATATGAAAGCTGTACGTCTAGAAACAGGGAAAGAAAAACGTGACATTATGATTTCTGGATTGGGCTTTATTACAATCGAAGCAGGTGCAAAAGTGATTGTCCGAGTTCCTAAAAGTGTTGATGTTGTTTTAAGACAATCTATTATGTAGGGAGGATTCATAATGAAATTTGCAGTGATAGGAGATCCGATTTCACATTCATTATCACCAGTGATGCATAATACTAATTTTAAAGTTTTAGGTTTAAATGATACTTATGAAGCATTGCATATACCGGTTCAAGATTTCGATAATATTAAAGAAATAATAACTGAAAAAAATTTAAGTGGATTTAATGTTACTATTCCTCATAAAGAACGCATCATTCCATTCTTAGATGATATTGATGAACAAGCTAAAGCTGTAGGTGCAGTGAATACTGTGAAAATAGAAGGGAATAAATGGATTGGTTATAATACTGATGGTCTTGGATACGTAAAAGGATTAAAACAAGTATATCCTGACTTATCTAATGCATATATTTTAATTCTTGGAGCTGGGGGCGCAAGCAAAGGTATTGCAACTGCACTTTCACAATGTGTACAGCCTAAATTAACTATAGCGAATAGAACAATGAGTCGCTTTGATAATTGGAAATTAGATATTAATGCGATTACCCTACAACAAGCTGAACAATATCTTGATGAGTTTGATATTATTATTAATACAACATCAGCAGGATTAGATAATAATAAAGAGAGTGTAATTCGTCTCGATCAATTATCACCGAATACATTGGTAAGTGATATCATTTATATTCCCTATAAAACATCATTTTTACAACAAGCTGAAGAGAAGGGTAACCCTATTTATAATGGTCTAGATATGTTTGTATATCAAGGTGCTGAGAGCTTTAAAATATGGACTGGCAAAGATGCTGAAATTAAAGAAATGAAATTAGCAGTTTTAAATCAATTAAAAGGAGAATAATATGCTATGCTAACAGGTAAACAAAAAAGATATTTAAGAAGTTTGGCGCATAACATTGATCCAATTTTTCAAATAGGTAAAGCTGGAATTAATGATAATATGATTAGTCAAATAGATGAAACACTAGAAAATAGAGAATTAATTAAAATTCATATACTTCAAAATAATTTTGATGATAAAAACGATTTAGCCCAAACGCTAAGTCAAGCTACTAATAGTGAAGTGGTCCAAGTCATTGGATCAATGATAATCATTTATAGAGAATCTCAAGAAAATAAGGAAATTTCATTACCATAATTCTATGAAAAAAATTGTTTTATACGGCGGACAATTCAATCCTATTCATACTGCACATATGTTAGTAGCTAATGAAGTATTTCATAAAATTAAACCGGATGTTTTCTATTTTTTACCAAGTTATATGGCTCCACTTAAAGAACATAACGATTACTTAGATGCTCATTATCGCATCAAAATGATTAATATGGTAATCGAGCAGTTAGGTTTCGGAAATATTTGTTATGCAGAATTAGAAAGAAAAGGTCAAAGTTATACGTATGATACATTAAAAGCTTTAATTGACCAAAATCCTTACGATAAGTTTTATTTTGTAATAGGATCAGACCAATATGATCAACTTGATAAATGGTATAAAATAGATGAATTAAAGCAAATGATTATCTTTATAGTAGTAAATAGAGAAAAAAATATTCAAAAGGTTGATGAAAATATGATTTCCATATCTATTCCAAGAATGGATATTAGTTCATCAATGATTAGACAACGTGTAAAAGATAAAAAAACAATTGATATTTTAGTCCCTCGAAATGTTAGTAAATATATTAGAGAGGAAGGATTCTATGAACACTAAAGAAGCAAAAAAACTTATCGAAAATAAATTGCCCGAAAAGCGTTTTAAACATTCTCTTAGAGTAGCTGACACAGCAGTTAAGCTTGCTGAAATCTATGATGGAGATAAAAGTAAAGCAGAGTTAGCAGGCATTTTACATGATTATTGTAAATATGATGATTTAGGAAAAATGTATCAAGTCGTTCGCCAACATGATTTAGATAGCAATTTGTTAAGTTATGGAAGTGAAATTCTTCATGGACCTGTATGTGCAGCATTAATGAAGGCTGATTATGGCATCGAAGATGAAGAAACATTATTAGCCATTAAATATCACACTACTGGTCGTAAAGAAATGACAAAAACTGAAAAATTGGTATTTATTGCTGACTATATAGAACCTGGTAGAAAAACTCCAGGAGTTGAAGAAATTAGAGATATGGCATACAATCAAGGTAGCTTAGATAAAACAATTTATGAAATATCAAAGCGAACAGTGTTATTTTTAATTAGTAAAGATATTACTGTTTATGGTTCTACAATTGAATGTTTAAATTATTATAATTATAGTGATCAAAAGATAAAGGATGATTAAATGAATTCAGAAGAATTATTAAATATTGCTGTCACAGCGACAGAAGATAAAAAAGCAGAAGATATTGTTTCTCTTAATATGCAAGGTATTAGTGATATGACTGATTATTTTGTAGTGTGTCACGGTAACAATGAACGTCAAGTTCAATCAATTGCTAGAGCAGTAAAAGAAAAAGTACATGAAAATAATATTGAAGTAAAGCGTATGGAAGGTTATCAAAGTGCAAGATGGGTCTTAATTGATTTAGCAGACGTAGTAGTTCATATTTTCCATAAAGATGAACGCAATTACTATAATATAGAGAAACTTTATCAAGATGCTCCAATAGAATCATATAATCAGGTAGCATATTAAAATGATGCAATACACCGAAATGAGTAAAGTTTATGATCAGCTTACTCAAGATCAACCTTATGAAGAATGGTTTAATATTGTAAAATATTATACAAGAACAATGTCTTCTAATGATTCAATAAATATTCTTGATATTGGTTGTGGCACTGGAAGTTTAACGCAATTACTTCCTTCTATTGGCACGGTTACGGGCATGGATTTAAGTACAGACATGTTATCTATTGCTGCAAATAAATCTAATCAAGTTACTTGGTTAGAAGGTGACATGACCGATTTTTCATTAAATACAACATATGATGTTGTAACAATATTTTGTGATTCCCTGAATTATTTACCTGATATTGATGATATCGTAAATACGTTTAATTGTGTATTTAATCATTTATCTGATTTAGGAATGTTTATATTCGATATTCATACGATATATAAAATGAACACAGCATTTAATAATCAATGTTATATTGATGATAATGATGATATATTTTTAGCGTGGGAAGCTATAAAGGGTGAAGAACCTTATAGTGTTTATCATGATATGAGTTTCTTTTTAAAACAGCATAATGGTAATTATCACCGTTTTAATGAATCACATTATCAAAGAACATTTGAAAAGGATTTCTATATTCGATTGTTAAAACAAACTGGATTTAATCGTATTGAAACTTTTGTAGACTTTGACATCAATAATCATAATGAAAAAGGTGACAGATTGTTTTTTGTTGCTTATAAATAAAATAAAGTAAACTCATCTTCTTATACGTTTATACATATAAGGAGATGAGTTTTTGTTTAAGTATAGAAATGAAATAATTCAATTGTTAACTAAGTGGAAGACTCATATCATCATTTTAATTGCAGTAGTGTTACTTTTTATAGTGATTCTCATGCTTATGAAAAATAATGAGCCTTCAGAATATATGACAACATCTAATGCTAACAATAGCCAATTTAATAATAATGAAAAATATAATAAAAATAAAAATGATAATAATTTATCCACTTCTTCTAAAGAAAATTCAACTATTTATGTAGATGTCAAAGGAGCGGTTAAATTACCAGATGTTTATAAAATGAAAAAGAACGATAGAGTTAAAGATGTACTAAAAAAAGCTAAAGTTTCTGAAAATGCTGATATTACAAAAATCAATTTATCTGAAAAACTTACTGATCAAAAAATGATTTATATACCTAATAAAAATGAAACGAAACTAAATGCTACACTCACTAATCAAAGTAATTTAGATACTTCTGAAAGTATTAAAGTCAATCTTAACACAGCAAATGAAAGAGAATTGCTTAATGTTCCAGGTATAGGTCCAACTAAAGTGAAAGAGATTATTAAATACAGAGAGGAAAAGGGACAATTTAATAAGGTTGAAGACTTAAAACAAGTAAGAGGAATTGGAGGGAAAACTTTCGAGAAACTTAAAGATTACTTTACTACATAAATTAAATTGGAAGAATTTTTAATATAAATTATAATAGATATATATTTTTTTAAGGAGTTGAACTTTATGGATAGAATAAAATGGGACGAATATTTTATGGCACAAAGCCATTTGCTTGCATTACGTTCTACATGTCAAAGACTATCAGTAGGCGCAACAATTGTAAAGGACAATAGAATAATTGCAGGAGGTTATAATGGCTCAGTAGCAGGAGAAGTTCACTGTATTGATGTAGGATGTTTAATAGAAGATGGTCATTGTATTAGAACCATTCACGCAGAAATGAATGCATTATTACAATGCGCAAAACAAGGTGTATCATCAGATAATGCAACGATATATGTCACACATTTTCCTTGTTTAAACTGTACTAAGTCTATTATTCAAGCAGGTATTAAGAAAATATACTATGCAAAAGATTATCATAATCATAAATATGCTATTAAATTATTAAATCAAGCAGGTATTGAGTATGAAAAAATACCATTTTCTGCTAATAAAATAGCTGAATTTTTAACTAAAGAATGTTAGTTGTTTTATATGCACTTTCTTTTTTAAGTGGTATATTATGGGTTCATCTTAAATTATTTTCAATTTTAATATTTGCTATTATATTAATTATTGTGTATCGAAAGAGTATTCCTTTATACCACTATTTATTAATTTTATCCTTTTTCTTTCTAGCTTTATTTCAAGTACACCATACTTTGAAAACAAATCATTTTATACTCCAAAATTTAAAAGTCCACAGTAATATAAATTCAAAAGTAACGTTTCAAAATGATATAAAACAATTCAATCAAATTATTAAAGGACAATTTCAATATAAACATAATAATTATCACTTTACTTTTAAAAGTCCACAATTGAAAGCTAAAGATTTAAAAAATCGAGAATGTAAAATTAATGGAAATATCACAAATAGTATTCATAATGAAGTCTATGTTTATATCGATCAAATAGATAATAAACATTGTACTAAAGTTAATCATATAAGTTTTATAGATAAACACCTAAATTATATTCAAAACAAGTTATACCATTCTTCGTTAAAATATCCAGAGAGAGTCTTAGCTTTAATTACTGGAGATACTAGTGCAATTGATACAGATTACTTAGATAAAGTTAAAGCGATAGGTATTTATCATTTACTTGCTGTCAGTGGATCACACGTTGCTACCATTATTTTTATCATTCAATATAGTTTGGTCAGGTTTAATATTCCAAAATTATTCATACGAATTTTTATTATTATGATACTAATACTATTTATTTTTTATACAAATTTTGCACCGAGTGCTATAAGAGCAGTTTTAACCGCTATTACTTTTTTTATTATCCCTAAGACTTTTAAAATTTCGTCTATAAGTGTATTATCGTTAGTCTTTTTATTTATGACAATTTGGAATATGAATTTTGCTTATGACATTGGATTTCAATTTTCTTTCATCATTTCTTTTTTTATACTATTTTCTAAGCCATTATTTAATAATCAATCAATTTTAAAGAATTATATTTATATAACAATTATCGCTCAATTTTCATCCATGATTATTAGTATTTACCATTTTAATCAGTTTCAATGGATTGGTTTTATTTCTAATGTAATATTTGTCCCATTATATTCTTTCATTATTTTTCCACTTTCTATTGTTCTATTTACTTTCTATCATTTCTTTAGTGACTTGCGATGTATAAATATGGTTGCAAATCAATTATTTGAACTGCACGATAAAATAATGCAACCGTTCATTTTATTTAGAAATTACCAAATAAATATTGCTGATCAATCAAATTTAAGTCTACTCTACTGTTTCATTTTATTAACTCTACTAACTATATTTATATGTTATAAAAATTATAGAGCATTCTTAATTATAATTATCTTATTTATAATATTTATAAGATTAACTAATCAACCATTAGCGACGACGTTTACTGCTTTAAATGTTGGTCAAGGTGATAGTTTTCTTTTTCAAACAAAAAATAATGAAACTGTGATGGTAGATACTGGTGGTAAAGTAGTTCAAACGAAGATTAAAGATAATCATAATATTGCGAAATATCATATTATTCCTACTTTAAAATCTAGAGGAATATCAAAAATTGATCACTTAATTCTTACTCATCCACATAATGATCATATAGGCGAATTTCCTTATTTAGCACAAAATATAAGAATTAAAAATTTATATTTATATATAAAAAGTTATTCAGTAGATCAAATTAAAACTATACATACATTTTGTAGTATATATCATATAAAAGTTATTGATGTTTTAGAGACTAATAATATTCAGTTGAAAGAAGCTAAAATATCATTTTTAAATGCTTTTATTGATTCCAATGAAGACAAAAATGCACAAAGTATAATTTCATTAATAGAGTACAAAAATTACAAATTATTATTGATGGGCGACGCAATTGAAGAAAATGAAAATTTATTATTAAAGAAATATCATTTACCGTTAATTGATGTTCTAAAAGTTGGACACCATGGCAGTAAAACAAGTAGTTCAAAACATTTTTTAGAAATCATACAACCTAAAATTAGTATGATTTCAAGTGGAAAAAATAATACTTTTCATTTGCCTAATAACGAAACGATAGATAAATTAGAGAAAATTAATTCTCATATCTACAATACTCAAACTGATGGAGAAATTACTTTAAATCTCGATAATCAACTTATATCATCCTTTAATAGAAGTTAATGATAGAGAATAATAATTACACAATGCTATAATAACTTAATGGTATAATTTTGAAAGGGTGCAAGTTTACATGGCTAATAATATAATGGCTATATACGGAGAAGTGCCAGAACTAGTGGAGAAAAAAAGTAATGAAATCGTAGAAAGTTACTTAAATGAAAAAAAAGACGATTTTAACTATGTTAAATATAATCTTTATGATACAAGTTTTAATCAGATTATAGAAGAAGCATTAACAATGCCTTTTATTTCAGAGAAAAAAGCTATTGTTGTTAAAAATGCTTTTATTTTTACAGGTGAGAAAGTTTCAAAAGATATCCAACCGAACAACGAACAAGTAAACGAATTTTTAGAAAAATATGATGGAGAAAACTTTATCATTTTTGAAGTGTATCAAAATAAATTAGATGAAAGAAAGAAAATTACTAAGACTTTAAAAAAGACAAGCAAGCTAGCTAAAGTTGAACAGATGTCTGAACAAGAGATTAAAAATTGGATAAAAAATAAACTTCATGAAAATTTTAAAGATATTAAACAGGATGCATTAGATTTATTTATAGAATTAACTGGTATTAACTTTAATATAGTTTCGCAAGAATTAGAAAAAATTATTTTATTCTTAGGAGAGCGAACAACTATAAATAAAAAAGATGTTGAAGAGATTATTAATAGAAGTTTAGAACAAAATGTTTTTCTTTTAACTGAATATATACAAAAAGGGGAAAAATATAAAGCCATTCAACTTATTAAAGATTTAATAGTAATGAAAGAAGAACCTATTAAACTATTGGCATTAATAACAAGTAATTATCGATTATATTATCAATGTAAAATTTTAAGTCGAAAAGGATATAGCGGACAACAAATTGCTAAAACAATTAATGTGCACCCATACCGAGTTAAATTGGCTTTAAATCAAGTAAAACATTATCAATTAACTCATTTGCTAAATATTATTGATCAATGTGCAGAAACTGATTATAAGTTAAAATCTTCATATATGGATAAACAACTGATTTTAGAATTATTTATTCTTTCTTTATAAATAAAAAAAAGTTCAAGCTAATCGCTTGAACTTTTTAAATGATTATTTGCTTGAAGACATTAATTGTGATTTAATGCGGTCAGCTTTATTTGAATGAATTAAGTTACTGTGTGCAGCTTTATCAACTGATTTAATTGCGAAGTTAACTAATTCAGCTTTATTATCAGCATTATTTTCAATTGCTGATTTAGCATTTTTCACTGCAGTACGCATAGCGTTTTTTTGTGAAATATTACGTGCTTCAGCAGTTTCAGTTGTTCTTACACGTTTAATAGCAGATTTAATATTTGGCATTACTGTCACCTCCTAAAAGTGATCTAAGCATATCAAATTTTATTTTGATTACAACAAGAAATATTTTATCAAAACATGAATATTTGTGCAATCATTTATTAACATTAAACCTATTTATTTACAAAAAGAACGATATTAACTATTGGAAACCTTTATACAACACTTTATAATTGTTATGTAGTTTAAGAAAAATCTTAAAATTAAAAGTAAATAAAGAATCTTCACATGATGATTCTTTTCTCTTAAATTTGCAAATAATGATTAAAAACGATATTATGTCAAAGATGTATACATATACGGGTAAATTTACGAAAGCGAGAATGATAAGTTATGGATATGCAAGAACGCTATAACCGAAGAGATAATATAAGAAACTTTTCTATAATTGCTCATATTGATCATGGTAAATCAACGTTAGCAGATAGAATTTTAGAAAATACTAAATCTGTAGAAACTAGAGAAATGCAAAATCAATTGCTTGATTCAATGGATCTTGAAAGAGAGCGCGGTATTACAATTAAATTAAATGCTGTTAGATTAAAATATGAATCTAAAGATGGACAGACTTATACGTTTCATTTAATCGATACTCCAGGGCACGTCGATTTCTCATATGAAGTTTCTCGTTCATTAGCTGCATGTGAAGGCGCTATTTTAGTAGTTGACGCTGCACAAGGCATCGAGGCTCAAACCCTTGCTAATGTTTACTTAGCACTAGATAATGATTTAGAACTCTTACCGGTAGTAAATAAAATAGATCTACCCGCAGCTGAACCAGAAAGAGTAAAACAAGAATTAGAAGACGTTATTGGCTTAGATAAAGATGAAGTTGTGTTAGCAAGTGCCAAATCAAATATTGGTATCGATGAAATCTTAGAAAAAATTGTTGAAGTTGTTCCTCCACCAGAAGGAGATCCTAGTGCACCGCTTAAAGCTCTTATTTTTGATTCAGAGTACGATCCTTATCGAGGCGTTATTTCTTCTATTCGAGTAATGGAAGGTGTTGTAAAAGCTGGAGATCGTATCAAAATGATGGCAACAGGAAAAGAGTTTGAAGTTACTGAGGTTGGGATTAATACTCCTAAACAACTACCAATTGAAGAACTTACAGTAGGCGATGTTGGATATATTATTGCAAGTATTAAAAATGTCGACGATTCACGTGTTGGGGATACTATCACTCATGTAGATAGACCAGCAGATGCTCCGTTAAAAGGGTATAAAAAGATGAATCCAATGGTTTATTGTGGATTGTTCCCAATTGATAATAAAGATTATAACGATTTAAGAGAAGCTCTTGAAAAACTTCAATTAAATGATGCATCATTAGAATTTGAACCAGAATCATCACAAGCACTGGGATTTGGATTTAGAACAGGATTCCTAGGTATGCTACATATGGAAATTATTCAAGAGAGAATTGAACGAGAATTTGGAATAGAATTAATTGCGACTGCACCTTCAGTTATATATAAATGTGAAATGAATGATGGTTCAGAAGTTACAGTTGATAATCCATCTCAAATGCCTGAACGTGATAGAATTAAAGCGATTTATGAACCATATGTAAAAGCGACAATGATGGTGCCAAATGACTATGTTGGAGCAGTTATGGAACTGTGTCAACGTAAACGTGGCCAATTTATAAACATGGATTACTTAGATGATATCCGTGTGAATATTGTTTATGAAATTCCATTGTCAGAAGTTGTATTTGATTTCTTTGACCAATTAAAATCTAATACTAAAGGCTATGCTTCATTTGATTATGAATTTATTGAAAATAAAGAAAGTAATTTAGTTAAAATGGATATTTTATTAAATGGTGACAAAGTAGATGCACTTAGTTTTATCGTTCACAGAGATTTTGCATATGAACGAGGTAAAGCTCTTGTTGAAAAATTAAAAACACTTATTCCTAGACAACAATTCGAAGTTCCAGTTCAAGCTGCAATAGGTCAAAAAATCGTGGCTCGAACTAATATTAAATCTATGGGTAAAAACGTGTTGTCTAAGTGTTATGGTGGAGATATCAGCCGTAAACGTAAATTACTTGAAAAACAAAAAGCTGGTAAAGCAAAAATGAAAGCTGTTGGTAACGTAGACATACCACAAGATGCTTTCTTAGCTGTTCTTAAAATGGATGATGAATAGGTTATTAATGCGAGGCTGGAACCCAGAATCATTGTGTTCCAACCTCGTTTGTGTTTTAAAAATTTAAAAATGAGGGTGTAACGATGTCAATAAAAAGTGCATATATTCATATACCTTTTTGCGTTAGGATTTGTACATATTGTGATTTTAATAAGTACTTTATTAACAAACAACCAGTAGATGAGTATATTTCTGCATTAATTAAAGAAATGAAAATAAGTGAAATTAGAAATCTTGAAACAATGTACGTTGGAGGAGGTACGCCTACAGCTTTAAATCTCAAGCAACTTGAAAGACTTTTAAAAGCAATACAGTCAACTTTTTCAATTAAAGGTGAATATACATTTGAAGCAAATCCCGATGAATTAACCTTAGATAAAGTGAAATTACTACACTCATATGGTGTAAATAGAATTTCTATGGGCGTACAAACATTTAAACCAGAATTACTAAAAATTCTAGGTAGAACACATAAAACTCAAGATATATATAATGCTGTAGAGTATGCTAGAAAAGCAAATATTGAATCGATTAGTTTAGACCTAATGTATCATTTACCAACTCAAACATTAGAAGATTTTTCAGATAGTCTTAATAGAGCAATGCAAATGGATATAGATCATATTTCAAGTTATGGATTAATTTTAGAACCTAAAACTCAATTTTATAATATGTATCGAAAAGGCAAATTAAAATTGCCAAACGAAGATCTAGGAGCTGAAATGTACCAATATTTAATGAATGTTTTAGGAGAAACCTCATTTAAACAATATGAAATCTCAAATTTCGCTAAGTCTCATCATGAATCAAGGCATAATAAGACTTACTGGCTAAATGAAGAATATTATGGTTTTGGAGCAGGCGCAAGTGGATATGTAAATGGGGAACGCTATTCGAATCTCAATCCTGTTAATCATTACATCAATGCTATTAATAATCATCAACGTCCTATTTTAACTTCCAATTTTCCTACTCAATCAGAAAGAATGGAAGAAGAAATGTTTTTAGGATTAAGAATGAATAAAGGTGTCGATAAAGTTAAATTTCTTTCAAAATTTGGTACCTCAATGGATAAAGTATTTGGTGAGACAATAAATAATCTGAAAAAGAAAAATTTACTTTATGAAAGAGATAACCATATTTCATTGACCAATAGGGGAAAAATCATTGGAAATGAAGTTTTTGAAGCATTTCTATTAAATTAATAAATTTTTTTGAAAAATAAGAGCTTTAACGTTGACTTACTTTGACCAATTTGTTAAATTATAATTAGCACTTGAGACAAAGGAGTGCTAATGAGGTGAAGACATGATTACAAATAGGCAATTAAGCATTTTAAATGCAATTGTTGAAGATTATGTTGATTTAGGACAACCGATAGGTTCTAAAACCTTAATTGATAGACATAACTTAAATGTAAGCCCAGCTACTATTAGAAATGAAATGAAGTATTTGGAAGAGTTGAATTTTTTAGAAAAAATACATTCATCTTCAGGGCGTGCACCTTCTGAACAAGGTTTTAGATTATACGTCAATCAATTGTTAAAACAAACATCTCATCAAAAACAAAATAAAGTTCAACGTTTAAATCAACTTTTGATTGAGAATCATTATGATATTTCTTCAGCCCTTAGTTATTTTGCTGATGAATTATCAATAAAATCTCAATATGCAACGTTGGTTGTTCGACCTAATCACAAAATAGATATTATAAATAATGTTCATTTGATTCGTGCAAATTCGTCTATAATTATAATGGTCATCATCTATAATTCTGGACATGTAGAACATTTACATTTAAGTGAATCAATGGAGTTTGACGATGAAAGGTTAACAAGGATTTCAAATTTTCTGACTGATAATTATTATAAAAGTCAATTTGATTTTAATAAGAAATTAAAACAATTTACAAATTCTATTGCGGAACAATCCTTTATAAATGAATTAACTATCATGCTAACTTCTCATCTCCATAAACAAAGTAATAGCATTTTTATGGGTGGAAAGGTTAAACTTATTGATGCACTGAACGAAACCAATGTTTCTTCTATTCAGCCAATTTTACAATATCTAGAATCAGAAAAAATTATCGAGTTACTAGAAGATATTTCCACTTCTGAAATTAATGTTAAAATTGGCCACGAAATAGATGAAGGGTTAAGTGATATTTCAATTATAACGAGCCAGTACCATTTTGATGATGCACTAAAAGGACAAATTGCGGTTATCGGACCAACTGCGATGCATTATCAAAATGTGATTCAATTACTTAATCAAATATGGTGAATCTAATTGTAATTATATTGGAGGGCATAAAATGACAGAAAAAGACGAATCAGTGAAAAATAACACTGAACATACTGAAGAAAATGAAAACGTTAAAAACGAAGCGTCGTCTTCAAATGATGTAGAAAATAATCCTTCTGAAGAAGAATTAAATAATGAATCTACATCTGAACATGATAATGAAGATAAAAATGATCAATCTAAAGACGAAGAAATTCAACAATTACAATTAAAAGCAAATGAAAATGAAGAAAAATATTTAAGATTATATGCTGAATTCGAAAATTATAAGCGTCGAATTCGAAATGAAAATGAAACAAATAAAAAATATCAAGCTCAACCCGTGCTTACTGATATTTTACCTACTATCGATAACATTGAACGTGCACTTCAAATTGAGGGTGATGACGAATCATTTAAATCTCTCAAAAAAGGCGTTCAAATGATTCATGAAAGCTTATTAAGAGCATTAAAAGACAATGGCTTAGAAGAAATTGAATCTGAAGGTCAAGAATTCGATCCAAACTTCCATCAAGCTGTTGTTCAAGATGACAATCCTGATTTCAATTCTGGTGAAATCACTCAAGAATTACAAAAAGGGTATAAATTAAAAGATAGAGTTTTAAGACCATCTATGGTCAAAGTTAATCAATAAGATTTAAATTTGAAAAATTTTTAAAATTGGAGGAATTTTATTATGAGTAAAGTAATAGGTATTGACTTAGGTACTACAAATTCTTGCGTATCTGTATTAGAAGGAGACGAACCTAAAGTAATTCAAAATCCTGAAGGTGCTAGAACAACTCCATCAGTTGTGGCATTTAAAAATGGAGAAACTCAAGTAGGTGAAGTTGCTAAACGTCAAGCAATTACAAACCCAAATACTGTACAATCAATTAAACGTCATATGGGTACAGATTATAAAGTAGATATTGACGGCAAATCATATACACCACAAGAACTTTCAGCAATGATTTTACAAAATTTAAAAAACACTGCTGAAAGTTATTTAGGAGATAAAGTGGATAAAGCAGTAATTACTGTACCTGCTTATTTCAATGATGCTGAACGTCAAGCTACTAAAGATGCTGGTAAAATTGCTGGTTTAGAAGTAGAACGTATCATTAACGAACCAACAGCTGCAGCATTAGCTTATGGTTTAGATAAAACTGAACAAGATCAAAAAGTTTTAGTATTTGACTTAGGCGGCGGTACTTTCGACGTTTCTATTCTTGAATTAGGCGATGGTGTATTCGAAGTATTATCAACTGCAGGGGATAACAAACTTGGAGGGGACGACTTTGACCAAGTAATCATCGACTATTTAGTATCAGAATTCAAAAAAGAAAATGGTGTTGACTTATCACAAGATAAAATGGCGTTACAACGTCTTAAAGACGCTGCAGAAAAAGCTAAAAAAGATTTATCTGGTGTATCTCAAACACAAATCTCATTACCATTCATTTCAGCTGGAGAAAATGGTCCATTACACTTAGAAATCAACTTAACTCGTTCTAAATTTGAAGAATTAGCTGATTCATTAATCAGAAGAACAATGGAACCAACTCGTCAAGCACTTAAAGATGCTGGCTTATCTACTTCTGAAATTGATGAAGTTATCCTAGTTGGTGGTTCAACTCGTATTCCTGCAGTACAAGAAGCAGTTAAAAAAGAAATTGGTAAAGAACCTCATAAAGGTGTAAACCCAGATGAAGTTGTTGCAATGGGTGCTGCTATCCAAGGTGGCGTAATTACTGGTGATGTTAAAGACGTTGTATTATTAGACGTAACTCCATTATCATTAGGTATCGAAATTATGGGTGGTCGTATGAATACGTTAATTGAACGTAATACAACAATTCCAACATCAAAATCTCAAGTATATTCAACAGCAGCTGACAATCAACCAGCTGTAGACATTCACGTATTACAAGGTGAACGTCCAATGGCTTCAGATAATAAAACATTAGGTAGATTCCAATTAACTGATATTCCACCAGCTCCACGTGGTGTACCTCAAATTGAAGTAACATTTGATATTGATAAAAACGGTATCGTAAACGTTACTGCAAAAGACTTAGGTACAAATAAAGAACAAAATATCACTATTCAATCAAGTTCTGCATTATCTGATGAAGAAATTGATCGTATGGTTAAAGATGCTGAAGAAAATGCTGAAGCAGATAAACAACGTCGTGAAGAAGTAGACTTAAGAAACGAAGCAGATAGCTTAGTATTCCAAGTTGAAAAAACAATTAAAGACTTAGGTGAAAATATCAGTGAAGAAGACAAATCAAATGCTGAAAGCAAAAAAGATGCACTTAAATCAGCATTAGAAGGTCAAGATTTAGATGATATTAAAGCTAAAAAAGAAGAATTAGAACAAGTAATTCAAGAATTATCTGCTAAAGTATATCAACAAGCTCAACAAGCTCAACAACAAGCACAAGGTAGTTCACAACAATCAAATGATAGCAATGTTGAAGACGCTGAGTTCAAAGAAGTTAAAGACGACGAAGATAAAAAATAAAGCTAATCGTTTATAACGTTTACTATGTAAACATTTATAAATGTAAGCCAAAAAGTCAAAGTCAATTGAACATTGGCTTTGACTTTTTCTTTTATAGTTAAGATACTTGAGTATGTGTTTAAATTATAAAATTTAGAAAGGGAGAGATACTTGTGGCTAAAAGAGATTATTATGAAGTTCTTGGCGTAAGTAAAGATGCTTCAAAAGATGAAATAAAAAAAGCATATCGTAAATTATCAAAAAAATATCATCCGGACATCAATAAAGAAGAAGGCGCCGATGAAAAGTTTAAAGAAATTTCTGAAGCATACGAAGTTCTAAGTGATGACAATAAACGTGCAAATTATGATCAATTTGGACATAGCGGTGCCCAAGGTGGATTTGGTAGTCAAGGATTTGGTGGACAAGACTTCAGTGGCTTCGGTGGAGGCTTTGAAGATATATTTAGCTCATTCTTTGGTGGTTCACGTCAAAGAGATCCAAATGCACCTAGAAAAGGTGACGACTTACAATACACTATGACTTTAGAATTCGATGAAGCTGTTTTTGGTACTAAAAAAGAAATTTCTATTCGAAAAGATGTTACCTGTCATACATGTCATGGTGATGGTGCTAAACCAGGCACAAGTAAAAAAACATGTAGCTATTGTCATGGTTCAGGACATGTATCTGTTGAACAAAATACAATTTTAGGACGCGTAAGAACTGAGCAAACTTGTCCTAAGTGTGAGGGTAGTGGTCAAGAATTTGAAGAACCATGTCCAACTTGTCATGGTAAAGGGACTGAAAATAAAACAGTAAAATTAGAAGTAACTGTACCTGAAGGTGTAGACAATGAACAACAAATCCGTCTTGCTGGTGAAGGTGCACCTGGTGAAAATGGCGGTCCTCATGGTGATCTTTATGTAGTATTCCGTGTTAAACCTTCTGATAAATTTAGAAGAGATGGCGATGATTTATTCTATGAACTTAACATTAGCTTCCCACAAGCATCACTTGGCGATGAAATCAAAGTACCAACTCTAAACAGTAATGTTATGCTTACAATTCCTGCTGGTACTCAAACTGGTAAACAATTCCGTCTTAAAGAGAAAGGCGTTAAAAATGTTCATGGATATGGACATGGTGATTTATTTGTTAATATAAAAGTTGTCACACCAAATAAACTAACTGATAGACAAAAAGAATTAATGAGAGAATTTGCGGAAATCAGTGGTGAAAATCCGGAAGAACAACCTGCTAATTTTAAAGACAAAGCTCGTAAATTCTTTAGAGGTGAATAGTCATGAACTGGACAGAATTTGCAGTCACTGTAAATCATGAAGTTGAACCTTTAGTCACTAACATATTAGAAAACTATGGTTCAAATGGAGTAGTTATAGAAGATTCAAATGATTTAATTAATCAACCTACTGATAAATTTGGTGAAATCTACGAATTAAAAAAAGAAGATTACCCTGAACAAGGTGTGAGATTAAAAGCATACTTTAACGAATTGAAATATAACACTCAATTTAAAAATAAATTAAAAAGTGAAATATTAAATTTGGACCTTATAGATGATTCAGTAGTTGAGTTTTCAGTAAAGACTATTGCTGAAGTAGATTGGGCTAATGAATGGAAAAACTATTTTCATCCTTTTAGAGCTTCTGAGAGATTTACGATTGTTCCAAGTTGGGAAGATTATTCAAAAGAATCAGAAGATGAATTGTGTATAGAATTAGATCCTGGAATGGCTTTTGGTACTGGAGATCATCCAACAACAAGTATGTGTCTAAAAGCGATTGAAACTTATGTAACACCAGATTCTTCAGTCATTGATGTAGGTACAGGTTCTGGTATATTAAGTATCGCTAGTCACTTATTAGGTGTTAAAAGAATTAAAGCCTTAGATATAGACGAAATGGCTGTTGGTGTGGCTAAGGAAAATTTTAGAAAAAATCATTGCGAAAATGCTATTGAAGCAATTCCTGGTAATTTATTAAAAGAAGAAAATGAAAAATTTGATGTAGTTATCGCAAATATTTTAGCTCATATTATTGATGAAATGATTGAAGATGCTTATAATACACTAAATGAAGATGGTTATTTTATAACTTCAGGTATTATAGAAGAAAAGCATGAAGATATACTGTCGCATATGAAGCGTGTTGGATTTAATATTGTATCAATCAATCATGACAATGGATGGGTTTGCATTGTTGGTCAGAAAGTGAGTGAATAATTTGCAACGATACTTTATCAATCAAAACGCTGATGAGAATCAGCGTTTTTTTATTACCAATGAAGAAGATATACATCATATCAAAAATGTAATGAGAAATACGATTGGTAACAAAATTATAATTAATTTTAATGATAAAAAAGTATTTATTACTGAAATCACACATATAAGTTCTAATCAAATTGAAGTTTTACCAGTAAACCAATTAGATATCGACACTGAATTACCAGTTGATGTAACGATTTGTAGTGGTTTAATAAAAGCTGATAAATATGAATGGTTGCTTCAAAAAAGTACAGAATTGGGTGCCAATCATTTTATTTCAGTGGGTATGGATCGATCTGTAGTTAAATTACAAGAGAACAAGGTACAAAAGAAAATAGATAGATGGCAAAAGATTGTAAAAGAAGCTGCTGAACAAAGTTATAGACTTGTTATTCCAGATGTTAAATTTCAGTCGAATTTAAAAGTAATTTATGATACCATAAATAATTATGACTATGTGTTAATAGCATATGAAGACGAAGCCAAGCATGGTGAAAAAAGTCGATTTAAAAATATTTTAAACAACTTTCAAACGAATGATCGTGTGTTAATCATATTCGGACCTGAAGGTGGTTTTTCCGATAAGGAAATCGATCTCTTTAGGGAGGTAAGCTTAAACATTGGTTTAGGCCCTAGAATATTAAGAGCAGAAACTGCGCCACTATATGCACTTAGTGCTATAAGTTTTGAGAAAGAATTAATGGGGTGAATTAAATGGCAACAGTAGCGTTTCATACTTTAGGTTGTAAAGTAAACCATTATGAAACTGAAGCAATATGGCAATTATTTAAAGATGCTAATTATGAAAGAGTAGATTTTGAAACTAATGCAGATGTATATGTCATTAATACTTGCACCGTGACAAATACAGGTGATAAAAAAAGTAGACAAGTCATTAGAAGAGCAATACGTCGTAATCCTGATGCAGTAGTATGTGTTACAGGTTGTTATGCACAAACATCTTCTGCTGAGATTATGGAGATTCCAGGCGTAGATGTCGTTGTTGGTACTCAAGACAGACATAAATTACTTAGTTATATTGATCAATTTAGAGAAGAACGTCAACCAATTAATGGTGTTGGAAATATTATGAAAAATCGTACATATGAAGAATTAGATGTACCTTATTTTACGGATAGAACTCGTGCATCTCTAAAAATCCAAGAAGGTTGTAATAACTTTTGTACGTTTTGTATTATTCCATGGGCACGTGGTTTAATGCGCTCTAGAGATCCTGAAAAAGTAGTTGAACAAGCAACACAATTAGTTCAATCTGGATATAAAGAGATTGTATTAACTGGTATTCATACCGGTGGATACGGTCAAGATTTAAAAAATTATAATTTAGCTCAATTACTCAGAGATCTTGAGGAAATTGATGGTTTAGAAAGAATTAGAATTTCTTCAATTGAAGCCAGTCAACTTACTGATGAAGTCATTGATGTTCTAAAAAATTCTAATAAAGTGGTTAGACATTTACATGTACCATTACAATCAGGTTCAGATACAGTATTAAAACGTATGCGCCGCAAATATACTATGGAACATTTTTCTGAAAGACTAACAAAATTACATGATGCATTACCTGATTTAGCAGTTACAAGTGATGTTATAGTAGGTTTCCCAGGAGAAACTGCAGAAGAATTTCAAGAAACATATGATTTTATAGTTAAACATAAATTCTCAGAGTTACATGTTTTTCCATATTCACAACGTATTGGTACACCTGCTGCACGTATGGATGATCAAATTGATGAGTCAATTAAAAATGAACGTGTACATAAACTTATTGCTTTAAGTGATCAACTTGCTAAAGAATACGCATCAAAATTTGAAAATGAAGTTTTAGAAGTGATTCCAGAAGAAGTAGGAGAAACAAAAGATACATTAGTAGGTTACGCAGATAATTATATGAAAGTTGAATTTGAGGGTAGTGAGGATTTAATCGGTGAGATTGTTAAAGTTAAAATTAATAAAGCTGATTATCCAATTAACATTGGTAGTGCAGTTAGAATCGTTAATCATGCTACTAATAAAACTGAAGAAGGCGTATTATTATAAATTTTTGAAATTATAAAGATTTATAATTGACCATAATTATTTCATATATTATACTAAATAAAGCATAGTTAATTATTTCTATGCAATTATTGACTTTAAGTTTCGTTGATATTTGGAGGGAGGGAAATACAGATGTCTAAAACAGTAGTACGTAAAAACGAATCACTAGAAGATGCATTACGTAGATTTAAACGTTCAGTATCTAAAAGTGGTACAATCCAAGAAGTACGTAAACGTGAATTTTACGAAAAACCAAGTGTAAGACGTAAGAAAAAATCAGAAGCTGCACGTAAACGTAAATTCAAATAATTAATAGCTCTGTTGACTCCCTCAACATGAATGTTAATTATATATATATTCTCTCAATTAGTTTAACTAATTGAGAGTTTTTTTATATCATTGTAATACTATAATATAGTATTTATTTCATGTATAATTTAATTGAGAGCGAGGTGAGATAATGATAAGTATAAATTTGATACATATCGAGAATACTTTTGCTTCATTGAATCATTCTTGGTTGAGTGATATGTCAAATATCATTGTTAATCCTATTGTTTTATTAATTCTTACATGTATTATCTTTTTAGGTTTTTTATATCAACTTTATTCTAAAAGGATAAATCTTTTAGGTATTTTAGCTTCTCTAGCATTGCTTATTCTATTTCTAGGATTTTTAATTAGTGGCGATGTCAATTTGATTTCAATTTTATTGTTTTTCATAGGTATCATCTTAGTAATAATAGAACTATTCATTGTTGGAGCAGTAATTGGAATTATAGGAATAGTGCTTATTATTGTTAGTATGATTATGTTAGGAGATAATATTTTAGTTATGCTCTTTAATGTTATTGTCGCTTTAATACTTTCTATTATAGAATGGGTGATTTTGGTGAAAGTGTTTAATCGTAAAATACCATTTTTTGATAAAGTGATATTGAATGATTCAACGAGTACAGAAGCTGGTTATAGATCTCATGATGATCGTTCTTACTTAGTGGGAAAAACTGCGTATACTACTACTGATTTAAGACCTGCTGGAATCATAACTTTAGATGACAAAAGAATTGATGCTGTTTCTGACGGTACATTTATCTTGAGAAATAAAAAAGTAAAAATTTTAGAGGTAGAAGGTAGTAGAGTAGTTGTAAGAGAAATAAAAATATAAAAGGAGTAAAGTCAATGTTAAATATTGGAATTATAATTATTGCGATTATTATAATAGTTGCTTTATTATTATTATTTTCATTTGTACCAGTCGGATTATGGATTTCCGCTATTGCTGCAGGTGTAAAAGTTAGTATTGCTACACTTGTAGGAATGCGACTTCGTAGAGTATCTCCTCGTAAAGTGATAGGTCCTCTTATTAAAGCTCATAAAGCAGGACTAAATTTAACAACAAATCAATTGGAATCTCATTATCTAGCTGGTGGTAATGTAGATAGAGTAGTGGATGCCAACATAGCAGCTCAACGTGCAGATATCAATTTACCTTTTGAAAGAGGTGCCGCAATAGACTTAGCAGGACGCGATGTCTTAGAAGCTGTTCAAATGTCTGTTAATCCCAAAGTAATCGAAACTCCCTTTATTGCCGGTGTTGCGATGAACGGTATCGAAGTTAAAGCTAAAGCTAGAATTACAGTAAGAGCTAATATTTCTAGACTTGTAGGTGGTTCTGGAGAAGAAACAATTATTGCACGAGTTGGTGAAGGTATTGTTTCCACAATTGGTTCTAGTGAACATCATACACAAGTACTAGAAAATCCTGATAATATTTCTAAAACAGTATTAAGTAAAGGATTGGATTCAGGAACAGCATTCGAAATTTTATCAATTGATATTGCAGATGTAGATATCGGTAAAAATATCGGCGCTGATTTACAAACGGAACAAGCACTCGCAGATAAAAATATTGCTCAAGCTAAAGCTGAGGAACGACGTGCTATGGCTGTTGCCTCTGAACAAGAAATGAAAGCACGTGTTCAAGAAATGCGTGCTAAGGTAGTAGAAGCTGAATCAGAAGTACCACTAGCAATGGCTGAAGCTTTACGTAAAGGTAATATTGGAGTAAAAGATTACTATAATTTAAAAAATGTAGAAGCAGATACAGGTATGAGAAACGCTATTAATAAACGTACCGAACAAAATGACGATGAATCACCAAATTAAATAGAGGGGTGATTAAATGAATATTGGAATTCTTATATTCGTTATTTCTGTGATTGTTACTGGTATTAGTGCAATGAGAGATAAAAGTCATGAACAACGAAAAAATCAAACGCCTCCACCAAAAAATACACAAAGACCTACGCAAAACACACCAAGAAAAAAAGGTATTTTTGAACAGATTGAAGAAGCTTTTAATGAGATGGCATCAGAATTTGATGAAGAAGAACAAAATAAAAAAACATCATCACCAAAACCATCTTCTACAAAAGAAACGGTTCACAGTGATAAAAATCTTAAAAAAGAAGTTAAGACTGAACATCATCGTGGAGAATTAAAACGGTTTGAAACTAAACAATCTCATACCGAAAAAGTGCCTTCTAAAGATAGTGATTCAACTTCACGAGAGAGAGCTCAAAGTGAAAAAGATATTAAAAAACAGTTAGAAGACTCGCTATCAAAAGAATTATTTAATGTGAGATCTGAAATTGACAAGGAAAAAGAAAAACAACTTTCTTTAATTGAAAAGAAAGCTAAAGAAATTATTAATGATAAGTACTTATCTGAAAAAACGAAACGTTATAAATTGAATCAATTACTCAATAGTAAATCTATTGAGAAAAATATGACACATCAAACGTTTCAATTTGACAATGATCCGATAGTTGATGGAATTATTTGGCAAGAAATATTAAATAAACCTAAAAAATTATAAGGGGTTATAAATAAAAGAATAAGACAACATTCATTGTTTCATTCTGACCTTTACAAGAGACTTTCTATGTGAAAGTCTCTTTATTTATGCTCCTAATATGTTAAGATGCGCCTAAAACACATATTGTTCTTGGTACTTTTTATTATGATATATTATCTTAGGTTAATTATTCATTCAAAACATTTAAATTTGTATACTTTATCATTGTTTAGTAAAATTTATATGAAAGATTAATTATTAATGAATATGTTTTATGTGAAAAGGAGCGCTTTTATGCCAGGAATAATTCAAATAGATAACATCAACCATTCTCAAGCTTTAATTGGTAATAATGATGAACACTTAAAATCGATTGAAGAAGCATTTGATGTTATCATACATGCTCGTGGGCAAGAAATTGCAGTAAAAGGTCAAGTATTAGAGCATGTTGAAAAAGCAGAATTAGTTCTTAAAAATTTATTAAAGGTAATTGAGTTAGGACATTCAATTACATTAAAAGATGTTGAGGCTGCCATAAAGATGGCTAAAAATGACACTATTCAATATCTATTGGATTTATATGATGAAGAGATTACTAAAGATGCCTTTGGTAAAACAATTCGTGCAAAAACAATGGGGCAACGTCTTTATATTAATGCTATGAAACGTAATGATTTAGTGTTTGGTATAGGTCCTGCTGGAACAGGTAAAACTTTCCTTGCAGTTGTTTATGCTGCAAAACAATTAAGAAAAGGAAATGTAAAAAGAATTGTTTTAACAAGACCAGCTGTAGAAGCTGGTGAATCATTAGGTTTCTTACCAGGAGACTTAAAAGAAAAAGTTGATCCATATTTAAGACCTCTTTATGATGGTTTAAATACTGTCCTAGGTAGAGAACAAACAGCACGTTTTATTGAACGAGGTACAATTGAAATTGCTCCCTTAGCGTATATGAGGGGTAGAACTCTAGATGATGCATTTGTCATTTTAGATGAAGCTCAAAATACAACACATGCACAAATGAAAATGTTTTTAACTCGTCTAGGATTTGGTTCAAAAATGGTTGTAACTGGAGACCAAACTCAAATTGACTTACCAAAAGGTGTTAAAAGTGGATTAAAAGAAGCTATTAAGAACCTTCGTGGTGTTAAAGGAATAAATATTATGGAACTAGATCAAAGTGATGTAGTACGACACCCATTAGTAAGTAAAATTATCGAACGTTATGAAGGAGACAATTAAATGTTTACGATTGATTTCAATGATCATACAAACTTAGTTAAAGATGAATGGTATCATCAAATCGAAGACTTAATTAACTTTGCTAAAGAAAAAGAAAACATTCATGAAGATGCTGAATTGTCAGTTACTTTTGTAGATAAAGATGAAATTCAAGAAATAAATAAAAATTATCGAGATAAAGATAGAGTGACTGATGTTATTTCTTTTGCACTTGAAGAAGATGAACCAGATATTATTGGTTTAGATATTCCTAGAGTGTTAGGAGACATTATTATTTGTACTGATGTAGCTAAGGAACAAGCTGAATCTTATAATCATTCATTTGAAAGAGAACTTGGTTTTTTAGCTTTACATGGTTTTTTACACTTATTAGGATATGATCATATGAATGAAGAAGATGAAAAAGAAATGTTTGGACGCCAAAAAGAAATTTTAAACGCATATGGATTGACTAGAGATTAAATTTTTAAAACGATTTAAATACACTTTTGATGGTTTAAAAACACTTCTTCAAAAAGATCACAATTATCTAATACACTTAATATTCGCATTCATAGCTATCATTTTAGGAATTATCGTAAGACTTTCAACTGTAGAATGGTTGTTTATTTTGTTAAGCATCACTTTGGTACTTACGCTTGAAGCTGTGAATACAGCTATAGAATGCGTCGTAGATTTAGTTACTTCTGACTATCACGAATTAGCTAAACAAGCTAAAGATATTGCCGCCTTTAGTGTTATGGTTGTTTCAATCTTTGCACTAATTATGGGTTTAATGATTTTTATACCTCACATCTTTTTTTAAAGGGGACAATACAATGAGTTATCAATCACATTATTTTCAAGAAGTTAGAAAAGCTCAACAACGTGCTTATGTACCGTATAGTCATTTTAAAGTAGGTGCATATTTAAAAACAAAAGACGGTCGCCATTTTTATGGAGCAAATGTTGAAAATGCAGCTTATCCAGCAACGATTTGCGCAGAACGATCTAGTTTAGTAGCTGCAATTTCAGAAGGCTATCGACCAGGAGATTTTGAATCAATAACAGTTACCGTTGACGCTGAACATCCGTCATCACCTTGTGGAACATGTCGTCAAGTATTAAAAGAACTCTGTGATGACGACATGCCTGTGTATATGACAAATCATAAAGGTGAGATGATTAAATCAACTGTAGCAGAACTATTACCTCACGGCTTTTCGGGAAAGGATTTAGAATAAATGACAGAACACAAATCAGGATTTGTATCTATTATAGGGAGACCGAATGTGGGAAAATCCACGTTTATGAATAGAGTCATTGGACATAAAATTGCAATTATGTCAGATAAAGCTCAAACAACAAGAAATAAAATTCAGGGAGTAATGACAAGAGAAGATGCTCAAATCATTTTCTTAGATACACCAGGTATTCATAAACCTAAGCATAAATTAGGAGATTATATGATGCGTGTAGCTAAAAATACACTATCAGAAATTGATGCTATTATGTTTATGGTAAATGTAAATGAAGATATTGGTCGTGGTGACGAATATATAATGGAAATGCTAAAAAATGTTAAAACACCAGTATTTCTAGTGTTAAATAAAATTGATTTAGTTCATCCAGATGCACTTATGCCTAAGATTGAAAAATATAAAACCTATATGGATTTTACTGAAATTGTGCCCATTTCGGCACTTGAAGGATTGAATGTCGATCACTTTATCGATGTACTTAAAGATTATTTACCTGAAGGTCCAAAATATTACCCTGATGATCAAATATCGGATCATCCAGAACAATTTGTAGTAGGCGAGATTATTAGAGAAAAAATCTTACATCTAACAAGTGAAGAAATCCCCCATGCAATAGGGGTAAATGTAGATAGAATGATTAAGGAAAGTGAAGAGAGAGTAAGAATTGAAGCAACTATTTTTGTTGAACGTGATTCTCAAAAAGGAATTGTTATAGGTAAAGGTGGGAAAAAACTTAAAGAAGTTGGTAAAAGAGCTCGACGTGATATTGAAATGCTTCTCGGATCAAAAGTTTACCTCGAATTATGGGTAAAAGTTCAGAAAGATTGGAGAAATAAAGTAAATTTTATTCGTCAAATGGGATATGTTGAAGATCAAGATTAACGTTTAAATTAATAGGAAAGCCGGTGAGATGCATTGTTAGAAAAACAAAAAGGAATTATCATAAAATCAGTAGATTATGGTGAATCCGATAAAATTATTACAATATTAAACGAGCATGGTGCTAAAATTCCTATTATGGTAAGACGTGCTAAGAAATCTAAAACCGGCTTGCAAGCTCATACACAACTCTTTGTGTATGGCTTATTTATTTATAATAAATGGAAAGGTATGGGAACGCTCAGTTCTATTGATGTCATAAACCAATATTATCAATTACGATTAGATATTTTTGATAGTAGTTATGCGACTTTATGCGTCGAAGCAATAGATCGATCATTAGAACCAGATGAAGTTTCTTTATATCATTATAAGTTATTAGAATTTGTACTCAATAAAATTTCAGAAGGTAATTCTGCTCAATTAATGTCGATTATCGTATTATTGAAATGTATGAATAAATTTGGTTTTGGCGCATTTTTCGATTATTGTGCAATTACTGGTGATACTGATCAATCTAAGCTTATTGCTTACAGTTTTAAATATGATGGAACAATCTCAGAAACTGTATTAAATAATGATCCTTATGCATTAAAGCTATCCAATAAAACATTTTATTTATTGGATATTTTACAAAAGTTGCCAATTGATAAAATGAATCATTTTAATATTAACCAAGCTTTATTAGATGAAATGTCAGAATTAATGATAATGCTGTATAGAGAATATGCTGGCATGTACTTTAAAGGTCAAAAATTAATTAATCAACTTAAGCGATTAGAATAATATAAAATGTTTAAATTAATTAAAAGAACCCACTTATTACTCATAGCAAGTAATAAGTGGGTTCTTGTTATATTAAAACTTAACTTTTTCAGCTAAGAATGTTTCTAATTCTGAGATTGGCATACGAACTTGTTCCATAGAATCTCTATCACGTACTGTAACTTGATTATCTTCTAATGAATCAAAATCAAATGTAATACAGTAAGGAGTACCGATCTCATCTTGACGACGATAACGCTTACCAATTGATTGTGATTCATCAAAATCAACAGAAAACTTAGCACTTAATTGTTCAAAGATTTTAATTGCTTCTTCAGATAATTTTTTACTTAATGGTAAAACAGCAGCTTTATATGGCGCTAAAGCAGGGTGGAAATGCATTACTGTACGAGCATCTTTACTACCTTCAACGCCTTCTTCATCATAAGCATCGCATAAGAAAGCTAATGTAACACGATCTGCCCCTAAAGAAGGTTCAATACAATATGGAATATATTTCTCATTTGTTTCTGGATCATGATATCTGAAATCTTCACCAGAATGTTCACTGTGCTTTTTCAAGTCAAAATCAGTACGGCTTGCAATACCCCATAATTCGCCCCAACCAAATGGGAATTTATATTCAATATCTGTAGTCGCATTAGAATAGTGAGATAATTCTTCTTCATCATGATCACGTAATCTCATATTTTCTTCATTGATGTTTAAATCTTTTAACCATTGACTTGCAAATGTTTTCCAGTAATTTTGCCATTCAATTTCTTCACCAGGTTTACAGAAGAATTCTAATTCCATTTGTTCAAATTCTCTTGTTCTAAAAATAAAGTTACCAGGCGTGATTTCATTACGGAATGATTTACCGATTTGACCAATACCAAATGGTAATTTTTTACGCATTGAACGTTGAACATTTTTATAGTTTACGAAAATACCTTGAGCAGTTTCTGGACGTAAAAATAGTTCATTAGTAGAATCCTCAGTAACACCTTGGAATGTTTTAAACATTAAGTTAAATTGACGAATATCTGTCCAATTAGCAGTACCACTTACAGGACACACAATGCCTTCATCATCGATAATACGTTTCATTTCCTCAAAACTTAAGCCATCAGCAATGAAATTTTCGTCACCTTTTTCATTTTGCATATAGTCTTCGATTAATTTATCTGCACGATAGCGAATTTTACTATCTTTATTATCAATCATTGGGTCGTTAAAATTACCTAAATGACCAGATGCTTCCCAAGTTTTTGGATTCATTAAAATGGCAGCATCAATCCCAACATTGTATGGTGATTGAGTAATGAATTTTTGCCACCATGCTTTTTTAATATTATTTTTTAATTCAACACCTAATGGACCATAATCCCATGTATTAGATAAACCACCGTAAATATCACTACCTGGGAATACAAATCCTCTATGCTTAGCTAGTGATACAATAGTATCCATATCTTTAACCATATTATCTCTCCTTTTAAAATAAAAACGTCCCAAGACAATAAATAAATATAAAACAATACTTATTATTATCTTGGGACGAGTTAATAATTCATCTATATAAATATATAGTGTTAACAAAATAACCCGCGGTTCCACCCAAATTAGTGTAGACACTCGCTTTTATGTAATGATATTGATAAGCCAATTTTTGAAATGTTAAGCTTCCACCGACCTTAACTCGCTTAATCATATTTTAATTCATAGAAAATTTAATAGCAAGGATTTATATGTATTTGTAGGTATATATATAAATAGGTATAATAAAAATGAAATTAAAAGGGGTGAAGACCTATAGAATTAAGTAAAAGACAAGAACAAATAATTGAAATAGTTAAAGATGGTGGCCCGATAACAGGTGAGCATATAGCAGATAAACTTAATTTAACTCGTGCTACTTTACGTCCTGATTTAGCTATTTTAACTATGTCTGGTTTTATCGAAGCTAGACCACGTGTGGGTTATTATTATTCAGGTAAATCTAAGAATAAATTAGTCAGTGATCATTTACGTCAATATATAATAAAAGATCATATGTCTCTACCTGTTATCGTTAAAGAAAATATGACAATCTATGATGCTATATGTACTATATTTTTAGAAGATACAGGAACATTATTTATTACTAATCAAAAAGATGAATTGATTGGTGTGAGCTCGCGAAAAGATTTGTTACGTGCCTCTATGATTGGTCAAGATATTCATACCATGCCTATAAGTGTCATCATGTCACGTATGCCTAATATTGTTTATTTAGAAGAAGAAGACCTCGTCATATATGCAGCAAGTCAAATGATAGATAAGGAAATTGATTCAATTCCCGTTGTTAGAAAAAAAGAAAATAGTAAATATAAAGTTGTAGGTAGAATATCTAAAACAACAATAACAAAGTTATTTGTTTCATTATTTAAAGAATAGGTGATAAACAATGGAAAATATAAAGATAATCATTGCATCTGATTCAATAGGAGATACAGCTGAGTTGGTTGCTAGTGCTTGCGTCTCTCAATTTAATCCTAAAGCTTGTAAACATGGTTTTTTGAGATATCCTTATATAGAAACCTTTAAGGATATAGATGAAGTTATACAGGTCGCTATAGATAAAAATGCAATTATTGTATATACGTTAGTAGAACCAGAAATCAAAGCATATATGAAGAAAAAAGTAGACGCTTTCTCCTTAAAAGCTGTTGATATAATGGGTCCTCTAATGACACTACTTAATCAAACGCACGATGAGGAGCCGTATAATCAGCCGGGCAGAGTTCATAAATTAGACGATGCCTATTTCAAAAAAATAGATGCAATTGAATTTGCGGTAAAATATGATGATGGTAAAGATGCGAAAGGATTACCTAAGGCAGATATTGTTTTAATTGGCATTTCAAGAACTTCTAAGACACCTCTATCTCAGTATTTAGCGCACAAAAGCTATAAAGTAATGAACATTCCTCTAGTTCCAGAGGTAACGCCACCAGACGAATTGTTTAAAATTAATCCAAATAAATGTATAGCATTAAAGATTAGTGAAGATAAACTTAATTTAATAAGAAAACAACGACTTAAACAATTAGGATTAGGTGAACATGCTAGATATGCGACTGAAGATAGAATTAAAGAAGAACTTCAATATTTTGAAAAAATTGTCGAAAAAATAGGATGTCCTGTTATTGATGTATCTGATAAGGCTATTGAAGAAACAGCAAATGATGTTATACAAATCATTGAAAGTAAAGCATAAATATTTAAAAACCTTCTATAAAAGTGTATAATACTATGACTACTATTTAATAGGTGATATATATTGCGTATAGAACAGTCTGTAATCAACGAAATAAAGGAAAAAACAGATATTTTAGATTTAGTAAGTGAATATGTGAAATTAGAAAAAAGAGGACGCAATTACATTGGTTTGTGTCCTTTTCATGATGAAAAAACACCTTCGTTTACAGTTTCTGAAGATAAACAAATATGCCATTGCTTTGGTTGTAAAAAAGGTGGAAATGTTTTTCAATTTATTCAAGACATTAAGGACATTTCATTCGTAGAAGCAGTACAAGAACTTGGAGAACGCGTTAATATAAAAGTAGATATTGGTCATTCTAATCCATCTACAACGCAAATAGCATCTGAAGACTTAAAAATGATTGAAATGCATGAATTAATTAATGAATATTATATGTATGCATTAATGAAATCAGTAGAAGGTGAAGAAGCTTTAAATTATCTCGTAAATCGTGGTTTCACCGAAGAATTAATAAAATCTCGTGGAATTGGGTATGCCCCTAATAACGCTCACTTTTGTCATGACTTTTTACAACAAAAAGGATATGACATAGAACTAGCTTATGAAGCTGGTTTGTTATCACGTAACGAAGAAAATTTTAGTTACTACGATCGTTTTAGAGATCGCATTATGTTTCCTTTAAAAAACGCTCAAGGAAGAATTGTCGGTTTTTCTGGTAGAACTTATAACAATCAAGAACCTAAGTATTTAAATAGTCCTGAGACACCGATTTTTCAAAAGAGACGATTACTTTATAATCTTGATAGCGCAAGAAAGTCAATTAGAAAAAATGATGAAGTAATGTTGTTAGAAGGATTCATGGATGTAATTAAAGCTGATTACGCTGGATTAAAAACAGTAGTAGCGAGTATGGGTACAGCATTATCAGAAGATCACATTACAGTTTTAAAAAAATTAACTTCTAATATAACTTTAATGTTTGATGGAGACTTTGCTGGTCAAGAGGCCATTTTAAAAACTGGAGAACATTTACTTAAACATGGATTGAATGTATTTGTAGTACAATTACCAAAAAACATGGATCCCGATGAATATATAGTTAAATTCGGTAAAGAAAAATTTATAGAATTTATAAATAATGAGAAGAAATCGTTTATTATTTACAAAGTTCAATTCTATCGAGATGAAATTGAAAATAATGATTTAGCTTATGAGCGTCACTTTAAAGAGATTACTGAAGATCTTTCATTTGTCAGATCTTCAATATTAAAAAATAAAATTGTGAATGACGTGGCTGACATTTTCAATATTGATGCCAATACTATTATGTCCAATGTACATCAGCAACCTGAATTTATCTCATATGAAGAAGATTATATTGGAAATACCAATGATAACTCGAATTTAAATTCTCAAAATTTAAACATTGTTTTTACACATTTAAACAAAAGTGAAAAAGCACAAAGAGCTTTATTAAAACATTTTATGATGGATAAAGATGTATTTCTAAATTATAATCGACAACTTGAAGCAAATGATTTTACGAATAAATATTTCCAAAGTATTTTTAAAGCGCTAACCGATTATTATTCTGAAAATGATTATTATTCGATTAGTGATTTAATATTATACATTGAAGATAAAGATATTAGAGAAGCAATCATACAACTTGATGATTATGAATTAAATCGAGAACCTTATGATTTAGAAATTGAAGAATATATCTCAACTTTAAATGAAAACAAATATGAAGATTCTATTGAAGAACTTAATCATAAATTAAAAGAAGCACTTAGAATTGGTGACGTAGAATCTCAAAAGTATTATTTACAAATGATAGTTAATAAAAACAAGCAACGCATGTAAATGAATATTTAAATTAAAGGAATATAAACAAATATTAAACTTTTAATATAGTATTTATATTTAATAACCATTACTGTATAATGGTTATTATGCTTTTTTAAAGGGTAGACAAATAATAAGTTAAATATTTATGAAATAAGGATAT